>JAFSGU010000071.1 GCA_017440665.1 Clostridia bacterium | reverse complement strand
TGCGTCAAAGTGCTTAGGACCTGTAGCATCTGCTGTGATAAAGGGAAGGTTGATATTAGAGGAAGCTACGCCGGAAAGCTCGATCTTAGCCTTTTCTGCTGCTTCCTTAAGTCTCTGGAGAGCCATCTTATCCTGTCTGAGGTCGATGCCGTTCTCCTTCTTAAACTCGTTTACGATCCAGTTAATGATTCTGTCGTCAAAGTCGTCACCGCCCAGCTTGTTGTTACCTGCAGTAGCAAGAACCTCAAATACGCCGTCGGAGATCTCGAGGAGAGATACGTCGAACGTACCGCCGCCAAGGTCGTAGATCATGATCTTCTGCTCTTCCTCTTTATCCATACCGTAAGCGAGAGCAGCAGCTGTAGGCTCGTTGATGATTCTGAGAACTTCAAGACCTGCGATCTTACCTGCGTCCTTTGTAGCCTGACGCTGAGCGTCGGAGAAGTACGCGGGAACTGTGATTACAGCCTTGTCAACTGTTGTACCGAGGTAAGCCTCAGCATCAGCCTTAAGCTTCTGCAGGATCATAGCGGAAATCTCCTGAGGAGTATACTCCTTATCGTCGATCTTAACCTTGTAGTTAAGACCCATCTCACGCTTGATACTCATAACTGTCTTATCGGGGTTGGTAATAGCCTGACGCTTAGCGACCTGACCTACCATTCTTTCACCTGTCTTGGAAAATGCTACAACGGAAGGTGTAGTTCTCGCACCTTCGGGATTGGGGATGACAGTAGGCTCGCCGCCTTCGAAAACTGCCACGCAAGAGTTAGTTGTACCAAGATCTATACCAATAATCTTTCCCATAATAAAATTCCTCCAAAATGAATTATAAGATTTTGTTTTAAGTTTGTGTTTTTATATTGAAATCAGTTAGCAACCTTTACCATTGCATATCTGATAACCTTATCGCCGTATTTGTAACCGCACTGAAGAACGTCTGTGATCTCGCCCTCACCCAAGCTGTCGTCGTCAACGTGCATTATCGCGTTGTGCAGGTTGGGGTCGAATGTGTCTCCGGGTTTGCCGAAAACGGAAACGTTCATCTTTTCAAGAGTCTCGGGAAGCTTATCAAGGATGAGCTTTACGCCCTCTGCAAACTTCTCGGGATTGTCCTGACCTCCGCCAAACTGCTCAGCGTACATCAGGTTGTCTATCACGGGTACAATACCCATGACGGTCGCAGCAACCGCCTCAGCGTATATTCCCTCTTTTTCTTTCTGTGTGCGGCGTCTGAAGTTGTCATACTCAGCGGCAAGTCTTGCATACTTGTCAGCCGCTTCAGCCTGAGATGCTTCAAGCTTTGTCTCAGCTTCAGCAAGCTTTACCCTGAGTGCTTCGAGTTCAGCCTTAAGCTTCTTTGATTCCTTAAGCTCCTTCTTTGCTTTCTTATCGCACTTTGAAGCGTCGTCTTCTGCGCATTCGGGACAGTCCGCGGTCTCATCCGCAGTGTCCATAGGATCGCATCCGACATCTTCATCGTCTATGATATAGTTCTTTTCCTCAGCCATTTGTTTCTCCATTCAAATACATTGTGTTATCGCTGTCGCCCGATTCTATCAGGTGCGAAACGCTGTCGGATATGTTATCGATAAGCGATATCGCACGTCCGTAATTCATGCGGGTCGGTCCGATAAGACCTATAGCACCCACCGGCACGTTATCGCGCATTACGGTTTTATAGATGAGCGTTGAGTTATCCATTATCTTGACCTGATTTTCACGTCCGATATATATCTTAACTTTATTATCACCTTCGTCGGCATAAGTACCGTCGGACAGCACCTGCAAAAGATCGTCTTTTCTTTCGAAAAGCTCAAGCATATCGCGAAGCCTGTCGTTATCGTAATAATCCGGATATGAAAGAAGTCTGTTTATACCGTCGAATCTCAGCTCGCCTCCGTCAAAGGACGTTATCATCTCACATACGGACTTTACTACGGGAGACACAAGATATTCGTATTCGCCCATAGCTCTTTCCATAAGCATTACGGTCGGCATGCTGATCTCATCTGAGGTAAGACCGGATATATACTGATTCAGCACAGTAGACAGTCTGAACGCCGCCTCCGACGTTACCGGATAGTCTGACGAGATGTACTTGGTCTTTGCCACCCTGCCGATTATCATAACGAGGACCATGGTGTGCTCATCGATCGGAATTACGTCAAAGCGGGATACGGTGATCCTTCTCTGCCTCGGCTTGATGGTAAGCGCCGTGTATCGTGTGAATTTCGACGTAAGCTTTACAGCCGTATCAAGGATAGCGTCAAGCTCGTTCTGCTTTCCTCTCAGCGTTCGCTGAAGCTCGCTTATCTCTGCCTCGGTAAGACGGTATCTTTCAACGAGGGAGTCAACGTAAAGTCTGTAGCCAAGCTCCGACGGTATTCTACCAGCGGAGGTGTGGGGCTGTTCGAGAAAGCCAAGCTCCTCAAGCTCTGCCATTTCATTTCTGATGGTGGCAGACGAGCATGAGATCACGTCGAGGGACGTTAGATACTTACTGCCCACAGGCTCGCCAAACTCTATATGAGCCTCGATAATAGCCTTCAGGATCTGTTTTTTTCTGTCGCTGAGATCATAGTTGATTATATGTCTGTTATGATCCATTTTATTTCACCCTGACCGACATTTAATTTGCATTTTTAGCACTTGCTTATGCCGAGTGCTAAATGCTATACATAATTTACCACCTTACGCACCTTATTTCAATAACAATATTGGTATTAATTGTGAACATTTAGTGAATTCTGCAAACTTCCCTTCAAGCACTCGTACTAATCAACCGCTAAAATGCAGTTTTTTTGCCAAAGATGCATTTCGGGTATCAAAAACTGTTATTTTTTCAAAGAACGCTTCTCAAAGAGATAGAACACCCTTTCGGTATTCACGTTGCAAGACCGTGTAACCGAAGGGTGTTCATTATCTTCTTTTATTACTTTTAAGCGTATCTTTTTCTTCTGAAAATCAATACTGAGGACACAAGCGCACTGAGCGTTATTGCAACTACCGCAACAGAAGCATCACCCGTCACGGGAGCTTCTGCTTCCGCCGCCATGACCATAGGCTCGCTGCAAAGGCTTACGCCTCCCCTTGCGAAGGCTGCGGGAGACATGTACGGCATATCATCCGTCCATGTAGACGTTTCGGTGTAGATACCCGTCTCATTTTCATATCCAACGCCCTCGATGACAGCGATCTCGCTTATCTGCACGCGGACGTTTCTGACACAGAAGCCTACAGTCCCCTCCACTACATTTACGATATTATCTATCGCAAGCGTCTCGCTGATACCGTCTGCACACACGGTAATTCTATCAAGCACACCGCCCGATACGGGCACCGTAACGTTTATCTTTTCCCCTTTTTTCAAAGCATGCACCAGACGGGGACTCAGCGAGGAGAATCCCTCGCACTCACCGTCAGCTCTTATCTTCACAGAGGTTATATTGTCGGGTGCGTCCCCTCTGTTTGTAAGCATAAGAGCAACATATCCGCTCTGTCTTACCGCCTCGGTGAATGAAAAGCTGAAGCGTACGGTATAATCACTGTAACAGTTATAAAAAGGAAGCAGTGCAAATGTCCTGTCACCCAAAGGATCTCCCATAGTTAGCATACCCTTTGAAAGGGTCACCTCAGACGAAGCTGTGTTGCGCGTGCCTTCAGCAACACCTGCCGAAGTCAGACTTGACACGTCGGTAAAATTCTGACGGTATACTATCTCTCCCGACGGAGACGACGCCGATACCGCGGCGGATAAGCAAACAAAAAAGGCAAGGCATACGCCAACCGTTACGATAACAGATCTGCGCATATCCTCACCTCCTGACAAAGCTTGAAACCGACACGGTATAACTTATACTTTTACATTATAATTATACATTGTAACAGTCCGCAAGTCAACCGAAAATGTGATATTTTTCGATATTATTTTCTGTTTTTGCAGTTGTTTATTTACCCAACAAGCGAGCCGCACGAAGGAGAGCACACTGTGTCTTTCCGTCGGGCACTTCCCCTCTCATTACCATGTCGACAGCCTCGTCGAGCGGCATCTTCACGACCTCCAAAAACTCATCATCATCAAGATGGTCTTCTCCGAAGCTAAGGCCTCGCGCCATGAACATACCTATTTTTTCACCCATTATCGCAGGAGATCCGTAGTAGATACCCAGGTCGATCAGCTCATCGGGAACGATACCCGTTTCCTCTCTAAGCTCACGGAGCGCCGCCTCACGCATATCTTCATCAGGACGGTCAAGCTTTCCCGCAGGTATCTCAAGAAGCACCTCACCAACTGCATAACGGTACTGACGCTCAAGTATAACGCATCCGTCGTCTGTAACGGGGATAACGCAAACCGCACCAATATGACGCACGTATTCGCGAATACCTACGTTTCCGTCGGGAAGCTCAACGTCGTCGACACAAAGGTGTACCACCTTACCGTCAAACACGCTTGTGGATTTTAACATTTTCTCAGTAAGTTCCATAATAATTCTCCCGTATAATGTGATCTTTACTCTACGTACCAATTATATAACAAACAGCATTGTTTGTCAATCTGATAAAACACCCGTTCATACACCAAAAATCTATTTTTGTTGTAGAATTATTCACATATTTGTCTTATAATAATAACAGAAGGTTAATTTCAAAGGAAAGGACTTTTAACATGATAAAATTTGACTGGAAGACCTGCGGACGGATCGCGGCTACTGTTTTCGGTCTGTTTCTCTGCATACATTACTGGCCCGGCTTTATAGGACTTATCAAATCCATATTCAGCGCCGCCACTCCCGTGATGATCGGTCTTGTAGCTGCCTACATCATCAATATACTGATGTCCGTCTACGAAAAGTACTACTTCCCGAAATCGGGCAAGCGATTCGTAAAGAGCTCTCGCCGTGTAGTATGTATGATCCTTGCCATCGTATCCCTACTGGGCGCTGTTTCACTTGTAATAGGCCTCGTTATACCCGAGCTTATAAGCTGTATAAAATTTCTCGTTGCCGAGATTCCTCTCGTCATTGAAAAGTTCATCAGCAGTGAGTTCATAAACGAACATGTTCCTGCTCAAATACTCGCTGAGCTTGAGAACATTAACTGGAAAGACTATATCTCACAGGTATCAAACGTGGTCGTTAACGGAATCGGCGGCGCAGTTGATATCATATTCACAACCGTCACATCTATCTTCTCCGGAATAGTCACCGCATTCATCAGTATAATATTTACGGTATATCTTCTCATCGACCGCGACAGACTCAAGTATCAGTTCAAAAAGCTGATGAAATGTTATCTGCCCGATAAGCTGAACAGCAGATTTTTGTATACGGTTAAGATATTCGACAAATGTTTCCACAGATATTTCGTAGGTCAGTGTACGGAGGCTGTTATCCTGGGGGTACTTTGTACGCTGGGTATGCTCATATTCCGCTTTCCCTATGCAGGAATGGTCGGAGCACTTATCGGATTCACTGCGCTCATTCCCATCGCAGGTGCTTATATCGGTGCCGGCATCGGCGCCTTGATGATACTCACGGAATCTCCGCTGAAGGCTCTGCTTTTCCTTGTATTCATCATTTGTCTCCAGCAGATCGAAGGCAATATCATCTATCCTAAGGTCGTCGGAAAATCCATCGGTCTTCCCGGTCTCTGGGTACTTGCTGCAGTCACCGTTGGAGGCGGTCTGTTCGGTATAGCAGGTATGCTCATCGGTGTGCCGATCACCGCGGCAATTTACAGAATAATCAAGGAAGACGTCCGCCGCAGAAATCCCGAGTGTCTCTGTGAGGACACACCCGCAGAAAGCCCGCAGACCGAAAAAAGCGAGGCTGAGAAAAGTGAAACTCAAAATACTGCAGAATAACAAAAAAATATGATAACACCGCCTGTCTTTCGACAGGCGGTGTTATATTTTATTCGGTTATGAGCTTATTCGTAATATACTCGTCCGATGTTTGCATAGTGGTTATCGGCAAGACCTGAACCGGGAATTACGGAGTAGTCACCCGCAGCAGGATTTACGAAGAAGGGATTTTCATCAGTGGAATAGCTTCTGTTATTGATGTCGTCACCGAACAGCTTGATCATTTCAGATTCGTGTACATTTGAGCCGAATGCTACGTTGTCCTTAAGATTCGTGTAAGTCGTAAAGAGGCATTCCTTTTCGCCTACCTTCTCGGGATCGATGTTGTAGTTGTAAAGCTCAGGCCATCTCTCGTACCATGTTTCATACATAGGATCGCCTTCCTTAGGCTTTTGACTCATGAATCTATCATAGAATGCATCACCGTCTGTAAACTTCTCAGGCTCATTGTCTGCGATATAGCTATATCTTCCGGGGTTGGAAGTAACTCCGTTACCGAGAAGTACGTTGTCATGAATGAAATTCTCACGTCCGCCGTTCTGTACTATGGATGAAGACTCGTAGAATACGTTACCGTAAACGTGCTGTCCGCATGTATTGTCATCAAGGTAGATAGCAATAACATGGCAGTACTTGAAGATATTGTATCTGATATGGTTATCTCTGTAGGTTACGCTGTTCCAAGTGTATACGGCACCGAAGTCCTGAGTCTTGGTCATGATCTGGTCAAATACATTGTATTCGATGATAAGATCGATACACTCGTTATAACGGATACCGCCGTGACCGCCCTGATAGAAGTAGTTGTTTGCAATACGTCCGCCTACGTCTCTGGTGATCTCGATTCCGCTGGAGAAATACTGAGGAAGCGTGAAGTCGTGGAAGTAGTTGTTTACAATAAGTGTACCTGCGGGAACCAGCTCACGAACAGTCTTGGTATTCTTATATACGTCAAGATAGATACCGGTATCAACGAAGTTGTAAAACTCGTTATTCTTTGCCGTGAAGTAAGTAATGTGATCGCCGTGAACAGCAGCCTTACCGCCTACGTTACCGATCTTACAGCTGTCGATGGTAAAGTGGTCAGCCTTGACCATGATCGCGGTATCAGCAGTTGCGTTGAACTCCATACCGGAGAATGTGATGTACTCAGCGCCTTCCTCAACGGTGATAAACGTACCTGCGCCGCCGTCGATAGCATAGTCACCCTTTGCGTCGTAAACGTAAAGAGTTGATGTCTTGTTATCGAACCAGAACTCATTGTCGGTGGTAAGGAACTCGGGGAGGTTGCTGAAGAAGATAAGGTCATCGGTTCTGCCCTCGAACATGAGACAGTAGTCGTCATTGAGAGGATAACCGTTTTCAAAAGGTGCGTTTTCAAAGTCAAACGTGAGGATAGCGTTCTCAGCGTCGTAGGAAAGTACGGGGAACGTATCAACGAGCCAACCTCTGCGGAGGAAGCCTGTTACCTTAACGCCTTCCCATGTGCTGAACTTTTCAACGATACCGGGCAGATAATTCTGAAGCTGGATGCTTGCCAGAGGATCTACCGTTGTAGTAACGTTGGAGTAGTAGCTGTTTTCAGGCTCTCTTGCCTCTGTAGCAAGACCTGTTTCAGTAAAGACTCGGGTGCTGAACTCAAACTTATCGATCTGTCCCTTAAGGTCTGCCTTATAGATATAGGGCACAGCCTCTTTCTTGAACATCGACTTTTCAGATTCATCGATAGGCTTGAAGTCTTTCGCTTCAATAACTACACCGTTCTGGAACTGAACGGGTCCGTCGCCGTAAGCTGTGTACGTTACGGGAACATTTTCACTGCCGCCGTCCTCTTCCGTGAAGGTAAGGTTATCAAGCTTTCCGTAGTTACCTGCCTTGAATGCTACGACGATCTCTCCGTCTGCAGTCTTAAGAAGCTCTCTTACGGCATCGCGTGCCTTTTCAAAGGTCGCGTAAGGCTTATTCAAGCTACCGTCACCGGTCGTGTCGTTACCGTCTACTGCAACGTAAACGTCAGCATCAACTACGAGACCCTTCTCAGGTGCTACGTACTTGTTAAGGGGCTTCGGCTCGGAGTAGTTGTGATTATATTCAAACTCGATCTTCTCGCAGAAGCGGTACATGATGGTTGCAAACTGCTCGCGGGTAGCCTTTCCTGTGGGAGAAAGTGTTTTACCGCTTCCCGTACCCTGGATAAGGCCAACGTCGGTTGCCCAACGCATAGCGGCAGACGCCCAATCTGCGACGCTTGCCTTGTCGTCAAAGCTGTCGAGAGTTGCGTCGGTCTCGGTTACTATATACTTATAGTCAGCGAAACGAACGAACATCGTCGCAAGCTCCTGACGGGTGATATCACGGTCAGGTGAGAAGTATTCCTCGCCCCACTCATCATATCCGGTAGCATTGACGATACCGTTTGTCTTTGCCCATTCCACAGCCTCAGAGTAGTACTGACGGTCCGGAACGTCAAGGAACAGGCCCTTGAACGTAATTCTGGGTGAGCCTTCCATTCTGTAAAGAACGGTTACTACCATTGCACGTGTAAGCGATACCTGGGGACTGAATGAGGTACCTCCCGTACCGTTCATAAGTCCGTTATCGGTCACGTACTTGATTCCCTCATAGCTCCATGCGTCTTCCGCTACGTCTGTGTAAGGAAGAGCGGCTGAAGCCGTCATTCCTGTGGTGAGGATGCCGAGAAGCATCAGGACCGCAAGAAAAGCTGACATAATTCTTCTTGTTTTCATTTAGTTGCCTCCTTATGGATCTAATATGAATTTCAGCTAAGTAAATTATACCTTATACATGTTTTTTTGTCAAGTATATAGAAAAGAACCGAAGCATAAAAGCAATATAATCCTCACAAATAATGAGCAAATCTTGACACGGCATCAAAATTTGGATATAATCATATTATGAAATCTATATTTACGGAGACACATTATGACAGTAAACGAAAAGCTTTTTAATTATATAGAAAACTCCCCCACTCCATATCACGCAGTTGCCCATACCGCAGATATCCTTAAAGCAGAAGGCTACACAGAGCTTCGCGAAAGCTGTGAATGGGACATTTCCGCAGGTGGAAAATACTACGTTATCCGCGGGGGTTCTTCCTTGATCGCGTTCCGCGTTCCCTGCGAGGACTTCAAGGGCTTTATGATGAGTGCCGCCCACAGCGACTCTCCCACATTCCGCATAAAGGAATCCGCTGAGCTTAAAGGACAGAACTACGTCCGTCTTTCCACAGAAAAATACGGCGGTATGCTCTGCTCTACCTGGATGGACCGTCCCCTCTCCGTTGCGGGACGTATTACCGTCAAGCAGGACTCGGGACTTAAGGTAAAGCTTGTTGACCTGAAGGAGCCTTGCGCCCTTATCCCCAACGTTGCGATACACATGAACCGCGCGGCTAATGACGGATATAAGTACAATCCAGCCGTGGATATGCTTCCCATTTATTCCTGCGGCAGCTCTGAGATAAGCTTCAGATCCCGCGTTGCGGAAATTGCCGGTATTGCGGAAGAAGATATCGTAAGCGCTGACCTTATGCTCTACTGCAAGGATGCAGGTGTAGAGTGGGGCGACTATATCTCTGCCCCCCGTCTTGACGACCTTCAGTGTGCGTTTGCAACCCTTGAAGCTTTCATCACGTCAAAGGACGGAGGCAGCGTTCCCGTATACTGCCTTTTCGACAACGAAGAAGTGGGAAGCCTTACTAAGCAGGGTGCTGACTCCACCTTCCTTTACGACGTGCTTACACGTGTGTGCGACGCATTTGGCGGAGCTCTGCGCCGCCGCGTAGCATCAAGTTTCCTCGTTTCATGCGACAACGCCCACGCGGTACATCCGAATCATCCCGAATTTGCAGATACGAACCACACCGTCACCATGAACGGCGGTATCGTTATCAAGTATAACGCCAACCAGAAGTACACCTCCGACGCGCTGTCGTCAGGCATTTTCAAGGTGATTTGCGAAGAAGCAGACGTTAAATGTCAGACCTACGCTAACCGCGCAGACATGGCGGGCGGCTCAACACTCGGTAACATATCCAACTCCCACGTCTCCCTGAACACCGTGGATATCGGTCTTGCTCAGCTTGCGATGCATTCCGCTTTTGAGACGGCAGGCGCACGCGACACCGCAGACATGATCCGCGCGCTGAGACTGTTCTTCTCAAAGTCTCTCGGAGGAGATCTCTACAGTGATATCACGATCGAGTGATCTCTAAACATTCCTCAAACATTTAAAATAGTAATAACCGTACAGGATTTTGTCCCGTACGGTTATTTTACTTATTCCTTTTCAATTTGATCTTGTAAACATCTGCGTAGGTCAAGCAGAGTTTTCATAACCAGCACTCCCGCGATAATATAAACTATCGCCATACACACCGAAATCACCGTCCATACCTCAGACATCCAAGGCGAGAAGAACTGAATAACGTACACCACCGTCAGCATTACGGTCTGGAACGTTCTGTATCGGAGCAGTGTTTTATCAAAGGAGCGTTCATCAGTCTGATATTTCTCTGCAATGGACGCAAGGTTAGTCAAAAGCTGAAAGTGGAAATACAGATTGGTTATTGAAATAATTATGTCTGCGAATTGCCACAGACCGTCAATCTTCAGTCCGACTAAACCGACGAGCCACTCTGCCCCCGTCCAAAGAGCCATTATCACGCCCAGTGTGTACAGAAGCGACAGCTCTCTTTCCTCGTCCCTCATTAAAGTAACGGCAGACAGAAACAGAATATAGCCTACAAATCCGGGCAAAAGGTTAACGGTGAAAAGGTTAAAATTGAAATACAGAAAGAAATAACCCCACGCTACTCGTTTAAGTCCTTTACACACGTTTTCGCAATTTGTCATTCTGCGTCGCCTCCTTCGGGATACAGGTCTACACGACCCACAAGCTCACCGTTCACATACAGATCGGCCACGTAACGCTCAGGCAGGATCATGTCGCGCTTAGGAAGGTTTGTGCCGTATCCGCCTCTAATAAACTCTATATACGGTCCCCACCCGGGTTCTGTTTTAGTCGTACACCTGATCCTACTGCCGTTCGCAGAGTAGGAGATACCCGTTTTTTCAATTGATTCAGGTTCTGCAGGGACGTCATCTTCCTGATAGTCAGCCGCCAAGCTGATACCAATGGTTTCGATCAGCTTTCTTTCCTCCTCATTGCCCGCATGCACCACACCACAGGTTGGTCTCACCACGCCTTTCGTAAATTCTGCGTCAGGTCTGGGTAAAGTATCGTAGTAAACCGGACCGCTCAAAAGAGAGATTATATCACTCTCATCCTGCTTCGCACTTTCCATGGTACAATTCGTCTGTAATGTCACGTTTATCTCAAAATCCCCCGCTATTCCCGTATATCTGACACCTGGCAACTCATCGCACCCCCATTCATAGTATTCGTTATGCGTCTCAACTACACTGAAGTCATCCAAGGGAAACGTCACCCATCTGTCGCCTTCCCGCTCTGCGCGTATATTCTGTACTGCAAGGTAGTAGGTGTGCATCTCGGGGATCACGTCGGGTATGTATGCAACTCTTAGAACCAGAAGTCCCTCGTAGACGTCTTCACGGGTCTCTTTCAGGTTATATACGTAGTATCCCTCGGAGGCATACGGCATCTCGTCAAGCCCGCTGTTCCAGTTGGGAAATATTCCTTTTTTCTCGTTTCCCCTAACTTCTTCTGTGACAGTTTTTTGTTCAGACACGGGCGCACACATCAGCCTGTAAAATCCGTTTTGTGTAAGTACCGCCTTTGCGTAGGTGTCAAATGCACCGTCAGGTGTAGTACAGTACGTGCTTCTCGCCGATGCAACAGACAGCCACTCCTCCGCGTCGTATTCTCTGTAGGACGCCTGTACGCCTACCACCAGCGATAAGGTCAAAACTGCAAGAACGCATTTTGACACAAGGCCCATTCCCACGGGGTATTTTTTGAATCTTGCGATAGCTTCAATGCGTTCCTTAATATTCTTGCCTCCGTTGCTAAGGCATGTCGTACCGGGCGTTTTTGCAAAGCGCTCGTTTACCATTGAAAGCAGGATCCGTCCGTACTCCCGTCTGTCCTCACCCTCAAGGCGTTCAAGCACCAACTGATCGCAACGGGACTCCATATCGTTCACAGCCCTTCCCGCGCAATAAACGATGAGAGGGTTACACCAATGGATACAGCGGAGGATACATATCAAAGTACTCCACAAGGTGTCGCGGTATTTCAGGTGCAGCAGCTCATGCAAGAGCACCTTGTCGTCAACCTCACCGTCCGCGGGGACAGCAAGTACCGGACGGAAGACACCGCACACGAATGCACCGGGAAGTCCGCGGACGGCTACCGTACGGCAGGGCTTAACCTTTACCTCAGCGGCAATGCGTGATACCCTTTCCGTGATACGACCCGTTGCTGGACGTCCTCCTGCAAGCACCATACGCAGACCGACATATGACACAGCGTACCATAAAAGGCTAATTACAACTCCTATAACATACAGCGCAAATATCCACTCGGCAACCGTTTCGGGCATTGACGTTACTACAGGTACAGGGAACTTGACCTTTGAAAAGCCGTACTCACCCGCTATGCCCTTAAGCACTTCGATGGGGACCTGCCAGTTAACCAAGGTATAACGTCCGAAAAGCCCTGCGGGGAAAAGGATGATGATACCCAGTACGCCCCACACAGTAAAATGCCACTTTGGCGGCAGTTTGTCTTTAAATAATGCCTTTATGAGGATCAGCAATACCGCAACTCCCGACGCCGTCAACGTCTGAAGCAGAAAAGACCAAATGTCAGTCATACAAGAACTACTCCTTTCTTAACTTATACATTCAAGCTTAAACCTCCATGTCGTCCAGAAGACGTCTCAGCTCATCGCGCTCCTCTGCGGTGATAGCCTCCTCTTTAAGAAACGCCGCGATAAGGTCTCCCGCGGACCCGCTGTAAACTCTTTTGAGAAAGCTATGTCTCTCCTCTTTTTGACAGCTTTCTCTGTCAAGAGTCGCACGGTATATATGCGGAGACGTATTTTTATCGATGCTCACAAGTCCCTTTGCCTCCATGCGGGTAAGATAGGTGAGCACCGTATTTCTGTTCCATCCCGTTTCGGGGAAAAGGATGTTTACAAGTGTACCAAGCTCTGCCCCGTCAGTTTCCCACAGAGCACCCAGCACGGTCCATTCTCGTTCGGATAAAGTCATAACAGTATACCTCCTACAAGTGTAGTATCCACCTATATACTACAACTGTAGGAGCGTTTTGTCAATAGATTTTGAGAAAATATAAATGTAAAACTATCGTTTTAGTTGAATAAACTCTCCAAACGGTATATTCCCCTACGAGCAAACAGACGGTATAATTTAGCCGAAGAGGCGAAAAATACGTATGTACGAATGGCTGAAACAATCATTTTTGTAAATTTGCTCAAAAATCTACCTGTGATTTTTTTGAGATTTGTAACAGAAATTTTTGTGAATAATAAACCTACCTATTGAATTTTTGCTCATTTTGTTATATAATAAATATGTGTTTTTTCGTATTATCGACAATGATGCGAACAGTAACGGTGCTCCGTTGCTTTTGGCACAATTTTTAAAAGATCTTATGATCTACAGAAAGGATTCCAAAGATTATGGAACAGAACACAAGAAGAGTCGGTACAATTTCCCGCGGTATTCGTTGCCCCATCATCCGTGAAGGTGATGACCTTGCGACTATCGTATCCGACAGCGTGCTTGAAGCTGCAAAGTATGAAGGCTTTGAGATGCGCGACCGCGACGTCATTTCCATTACTGAATCAATCGTAGCACGTGCACAGGGTAACTATGCCTCTGTCGATGACATTGCTGAAGACGTCAGAACCAAGTTCGGCGGCGAGACCGTCGGCGTTATCTTCCCCATCCTCTCCCGTAACCGCTTTGCAATTTGTCTGCGCGGTATCGCTAAGGGAGCCAAGAAAATTGTGCTTATGCTCAGCTACCCCTCCGACGAGGTAGGTAACGAGCTTGTAAGCCTCGACAAGCTTGACGAGGCGGGAGTAAATCCCTACTCCGACGTGCTCTCTCTTGAGAAGTACCGTGAGCTCTTCGGGGTTAACCTCCACGAATTCACAGGCGTGGATTACGTTGATTACTATGCATCCATCATTCGCGAAGCAGGCGCTGAGGTTGAGATCGTTTTCGCAAATCAGGCAAAGGCTATCCTCAACTACACTGACTGCGTTCTCACCTGCGACATTCATACAAGAGCGCGTACCAAGAGAATCCTTAAGGCTGCAGGCGCTAAGATCGTTCTCGGTCTTGACGATATCCTCAACGCTCCCGTAAACGGCAGCGGCTGCAACGAAAAGTACGGTCTTCTCGGCTCCAACAAGTCTACCGAGGACAAGATCAAGCTTTTCCCCAGAGACTGTCAGTCTCTCGTTCTTGACATTCAGGACAAGATCCTCAAGGCTACAGGTAAGCTCGTTGAGGTCATGGTATACGGCGACGGCGCGTTCAAGGATCCCCAGGGTAAGATCTGGGAGCTTGCCGATCCGGTCGTTTCTCCGGCGCATACCTCGGGATTGGTCGGTACGCCCAACGAGCTCAAGCTCAAGTACCTTGCGGATAACGACTTTAAGGATCTG
>JAFSGU010000070.1 GCA_017440665.1 Clostridia bacterium | reverse complement strand
TTATCAACGTTGATAACATCGGCTTCAGCGGACTTCCTTTCGGAATCAGCCTTGTGGTACCTTTCCTTAATATTACCAAGCAGTTTACCGCAAACGTAAACCAGGTGTCTCAGCAGATCAACCTTGTTATCATGGGTCTTGCGGGTGCTGACCGTATTTTCACTCTCCTTGACGAGGAAAGCGAAGCTGACGAGGGTTACGTAACTCTCGTAAACGTAAGGGAAGAGAAGGGTGAGCTTGTTGAATGTGATGAGGTAACTCACAAGTGGGCGTGGAAGCATCCCCACTCCGACGGTACTCTCACCTATACTCCTCTCAAGGGTGACGTAGTCCTCGATGGCGTAGACTTTGCTTACGTTGAGGGTAGACCGTTCTTCACGACGTGTCACTTTACGCGAAGCCCGGACAGAAGGTGGCGTTCGTAGGTGCTACGGGCGCGGGTAAGACCACCATCACGAACCTGCTCAACCGCTTCTACGATATAGCGGACGGTAAGGTAAGATACGACGGTATCAACGTTAACAAGATCAGAAAGAGCGACCTGAGACGCGCTCTAGGCATGATCCTTCAGGATACCAACCTGTTCACAGGCACCGTTATGGACAACATCCGTTACGGTAAGCTTGACGCAACGGACGAGGAGTGCATCGCGGCGGCTCGCCTTGCGGGAGCGGATGACTTTATCACACGTCTTCCCGAGGGATACTCCACAATGCTGACGGAGAACGGCGCGAACCTTTCTCAGGGTCAGAGACAGCTTCTCTCCATTGCCCGTGCCGCAGTAGCGGACCCGCCCGTAATGATCATGGACGAGGCTACCTCATCCATCGACACACGTACCGAGGCGATAGTTCAGCGCGGTATGGATGCTCTCATGCACGGCAGAACGGTATTCGTTATCGCTCACCGCCTTTCTACCGTAAAGAATTCCGACGTTATAATCGTGCTTGACCACGGACGAATCATCGAACGCGGCAGCCACGACGACCTCATCGCGGCGAAGGGTCAGTACTACAGGCTTTACACCGGCGCGTTTGAACTTGAATAAGACAATACAAAACGGGTAGTCAAACGAGGCGCACTCCATACGGGGTGCGCCTCAGTTATATTTGCCTGACGAGCTTGTGACTTCGCAGTGATATGATACCTCCCATCGTGATATTGCCTTTCGGGCAGTTATAAAGGCGAATATAACTCAACCGAAAAATATTTTTATTATAAAAACGAAAGAAAAACAGCGCCTCGTTCGTAGTATCAACAAAGGGGTATATACGCAAGAATCGGTGATAAATTGACACACAACTAAATCTATGGTATACTTTTGAGCATAAAGAAAAAATAAAACGAAAGTATCTGTTCCTTGTAACCTTTACGTACGTTTTTCCGTCAGTATTAACAGAGGGAGAAAATTACCGTAACAACCCAAAGGAGATTTTAAAATGAAACGAACGGCATTATTAATTACCGTGGTTTTGCTTTTTTCCGTAACACTTGTCGGATGTAAAAGAGGAGCGGGTGAGAAATTTTTATCCTCTGTCATTTCCGATTGGGAAGTACTGTCTTATTACAGCGGGAGTGAGGATGGTGAATATATCGGTAAATATAGAGAAAACGGAAGTACATACCGGTTCTACGAACTTGAAGGAATGGATAAAAACGCTTATCTTAACGTAATCGAATCATCATATATGCTTGCAACTTCAAACTGTGAAATATACAAGAACAAACGTGATCCGTATCCGATAATGTCTTATGATGCAAAGAGGATCGACGTCAAGTGGAATAACGTTCCGCAAACGGTTGAAGATGAAGATGCCGTAGATGCACTGCTTGATATTATCCGAAGCGGAGAGGGGACAAAGACGGATATACAGAAATTATGGAATACGAAGATCATTTTTGACCTGCCGTGTGAGTTGAGTTTGACCTGTCACTTGAAAACGGCGGCGGACGGTACTTTCAGCCTTATTTATTTTGATCAGAGAAGCGGGGAATACCTCAGCTTTGACGTAACGGAAGTATTTAAGGACCGGTTGTGGTAGTAAAGAAAACCGGTGATAAAACATTGTTTTTCTCAAAATTCCCGAAATATGTAACCCGTTCCAATAATATCCCGTCTTAATGTATAGAAGCCCATAAGACAATAGAAAGCAGGACGTAAAAATGTTAGACGAACAGATAGTAGATCTATATTGGGCGCGTTCGGAGGATGCCATTACAGAGACCGAAAACAAATACGGAGGTCTCTGTTACTCAGTCGCGTATAAGATCCTTCAGAATCTTGAAGACTCAAAGGAATGTGTGAATGATACATACCTCAAAGCATGGAACTCAATGCCCACTCAAAGACCGGACAGACTTTCTGCATTTCTCGCGAAAATAACACGTAATCTTGCGCTGACGAGATACGAGTATTATTCTGCATCAAAGCGGGGAGGTACACAGACTGAGCTAGCCCTTGACGAGCTGGCGGACTGTATATCGGGTGGCGAGACTGTGGAAAGCGTCGTTGACGATATGTTTATCGCAGACATCCTTAACAGCTTTCTTAAAAGCATTGGAGAAAAAAGCCGTAACATCTTTGTTTCACGTTATTTTCATATGTTCTCCGTGAAGGAGATTGCTGAAAGATACGGTCTTAAGGAAAGCTATGTGAAAGTATCGCTTCACCGATCAAGAGAAATTCTCAGGGATATTCTTAAGAGAGAAGGTGTGTGCCTGTGAAGAACTTCGATCTTTTGAAAGCTATCACCTTAATCGACGACAAGTACATAGAATCCGCACTTAAATATCGAAGCGGCAGAAAAACGGTATACAAGCAGATAACCGTATTTACAAGCGTTGCCGCGTGTATTTGTCTCGTGATACTTGGTGCAGTATTTGTGTCACATTACTTTAATGACACACCGAATCCCCCAATTGACGAGCCTAAGTCCGATTTCGTTATCGAAAACGGAACACTTGTTGCGTATACGGGAGCTGAAACGGAAATTACTCTCCCTGATGACGTAGACTCCATCGCACCGAACGCCTTTGCAGGCTCGGAAAACGCGGAAAATATCACCACCATCACACTTGGTTCAGCAGTCAAAAACATCGACGAGAAGGCATTCCAGGGTGTAACCTCGCTAAGTCAGGTCAATATCTCTGCGCTTAACGAAAACTTCGTTTTCGCGGACGGCGTACTTATGGCGACAGACGGATCCATAAACTTCTCGCTGTCAGCAGACGGAGACATAGACGTTGATAAGTTTATCAGCACGATTCGCATAATGGAGAAGAACGTCAAATTCGCAAATGACCACACCACCTTCGTTTTCGGAGGACTGACGATCGTGGCACAGAACTGCGTTTCGGATAACGCCGAAAAGGATAATTATTTCGTTATTGAAAGCTTCTCCGTATTCGGACAGACGTTCAATCTTAACGACAGCAAATACGATTCGTCATTCTCAAGCGGATATATCGGCGGTGACGTAGAGTACACGCTGAGCCTGACGGATGAAATGTTCCTGTATTCAAAAACAGCGGGTGATGTCGGATATTATCTCATCATGACTGCAGATACCGTATATGAATACGAGGGTACCAAGGCAATACTACCTGATTCGGAAGAAGCAAAAAATAATCCAACTTGGTATAATGACTGGGTGCATCGTTACTATATTGATGAAAATGACAGACTTTGCTATATCAGCCAGCCGAGAAAGTATTTGGAGACTGAAGATTATTTCGAACAGATGAGGTATAGCGTGGCACTTGACGAGTTGGCATGGAAAGAGGGAACAGTTACGTTAGAAAACGGCTCCCCCGTGCATAATTCCGAAAGGACCTATACCGCAGTTGAAGTATACGATATGGAAAATATATTTAACAGCTGGTATAACTGGGTCAGCACCGATGAATCCGTGACGGATGAATATTATACTTCAAACAGTATACCAAAGGTAACTACTCTTGATGAGCTTTTGTACTATAACAGCAGACGTTACGTAAAGGTCTTCAATCTTTACGATGACTTGAATTTGCCATTCCGCTTGGTAGATATGACCTACTCTGAAATAGAAGCAGAGTTTGGTCCGTTAGAGTCCCCCTACATGATGTACGGTGGTTCTCCCGTATATACTTCCGAAAGACTACCCGGAATTAATATTGTATATATAAGTGCAGATGCAACTTTAAGTGACGGCAGACCTGCAGCAGCATCCGATGAAATTCCAGACAGAATAGATGTGGTAGGAGGTGAATATTGTGTGCATCCCGGAATATATATCGGTATGTCCGTAAATGAACTTACCTCTTTGTTGGCTGATTATGAAGTTACAAATATTTCCCCGATGGTAAAAGAAACCTATGATATACATGCGGAGATTGTTGGAAAATATAGAATCTATGCAACGTTTAAACTTCCTGAGAATTTGTTTCGTGAATTTATGGATCACTACCATTCTGTGAAAGATGAGATTGATCCACAGTACGGATATACTGAGCTTGTTAATGAATTTAAGAATAAGGTTGCAAGTAATCTAAGCGGGGAACTGTTAGGATTTGATATTTATGGATAATAAATCCTTATCCACCAATACCGTGTATCCTCCATAAAGTAAAATTATCCCCCGATCTTCGGGGGATAATTTTCGTTTATTCACTTTTTCTTCTTCTGCTCGCCGCAACAATAGCCTCTACGTTATCAACGATGAAACGCTGTGCCTCTGCCGAGTACAGCACTGCTGTATACGTACCGTATTGTCCGCTTCTTATCTCAGTGGTTATCCCGAGACGGATGCCCTCATCGGTGGGGCGCTTTACTGTAGTTTTTTCGTCAAGCCTTTGAACGTACAGCACGCCGATCTCCACAAGCCAATTCGTTATGCTTTGCGCAGAAAGGTTTCTCATATTATCCCCCGCCTTCAGCGCGGATATCCTTTTTGCGATCTCGCTTACGGGCAGGGGAATTGCGGAATACTCAAATGCCAGCGCCGCCTCTGCACTAAGGCTGAAGCGTTCTCTGCGGACCCTTGCGGGAGGATTCACTCCACCGTTTTCGATGACCTGATTCAGCACTTCGGAAACGTAAAAGAAGCACCGTGACAATCTTACGTTGTTTATAACGTCATCTTCCTTGACGGGCGTGTCGTTTATAGGATCTATTCCGTTTGCCAGTTTATCGATAAAAGTTTTTGCGTATGCGATCTTTTCAAGTTCAGTCATGGTTTTATGTACCTTTCCTAAATTTTCTGACTTCATTATATCAAAAAAATATACGATTGTCAAATTACGGAGCGAGTCCCGCATATTTCCGTTTCATACATGCGTATAATATACAAATTGCGTATGAGGTGAATATATGAAAAAGAATGTGTTTTTAAGTCAGCTTGCGGGCTTTGTATTCGTGTCGGTGGCAGGAGTGCTCCTCCATTTTCTCTACGACGTGTCGGGAGCGTCTCCTATAGCGGCGGTCTTTTCGGGAGTCAACGAGTCAACTTGGGAGCACATGAAGCTGCTTTATTTCCCCATGCTGTTTTACGCACTTTTGCAAAACAGATATCTTGACGGTAGGATGGAAAACTTTTGGTGTGTAAAGCTGAAGGGAACACTGCTGGGTCTTACAATGATACCCGTGCTGTTTTACACCATTCGCGGAGTATTCGGCGACACCCCCGACTGGGTGAATATTTCAATCTTCTTTGTTGCCGCCGCAGTTGCCTTTTACTATGAGACGGAGACGTTTAAAAAGGATATGGGAAAATGCAGAGGAAAGAGCGCACTTTTACTTCTGCTTGCGGTCGGTGTGCTGTTTGCTGTGTTTACTTTCTTCACGCCCGAAATACCTCTGTTCCGCGACCCCGTAACGGGCGGCTACGGCAGGGGATAAGCTATGCGGAATATCTGATTATCGTATTGACAAATTGATATATCTGTAGTACAATAAACACTCAATATATAAGGATGTGAAAATAATTGTTAAGAAGTATAAAAATAATTGCCATTTGCTTTGCCGCACTACTTTTTCTTGGAGGCGTAAGTACGGAAATTGCGAACGGTAACAATGAAACCGAGTCGACCGACGTACAAATCACCGAAAAAGTTCCCGCAAGCGGAGACGAAACCGAAACGCGTAACGAAACCGATACGCCCGATTCCATCTCGTCGACCGATATTGTAACGGATGAACCAACCGAAACTGTTGCAACGGAGGTAGCGACTGAGATCGGGACGGAGACAGCTGTTTTCGAAACAGTTCCCGAGGAAATGTCTATACCCGATACTACAGTTCCCGTTGGGACGGAACCGGAACCTACCGAACCCGAAACCACATCTCCTGAGTCTGCGGAACCCGAAAACAAAAGAGTCCCCATACTTATGTTCCACGATCTGAAACGTGAACCGGGCGGAACGTGGTCCATGTCTGCCGACAATTTCAAATCTACCATGGAGTATATTTTGGCAGCAGGCTTTACTCCCGTTGATTTCAGACAGCTTGCGGGATATGTTGACGGATATCGCGATCTTCCCGAAAAGCCTGTGTGTATCACCTTTGACGATGGGTATTACAGCAATTACGAGATGCTTTTACCGATCGTAACGGAACTTCAGATTCCCGTTACCGTGTTTATGACCTGCGGCACGCTCCGTCCCAACGGTGAAGTGCCTGAAGTGGAAACGGGAGAGCTTTATAAAATGAGCTTATACGAGCTTGGTGTAATGGAGGCCTCCCCATATATCGACATTCAGTCACATACATGGGGACTTCACGGTGACAACGTTACCTACGGGGGGACTGTGCGTGACAACGTACTGCCGCTTTACGGTGAAAGCGAAGAAGTGTATAAAAACGTTTTCAGGACTGACTGTGACGCCGCGAGCAAAGTGCTTCTCGAAGCGGGAGTATGGGCAGAGATCGTGTATTCATATCCAAGCGGAAAGGCGCATCCCTGGTCAGAGGAAGTTATAAAGGAACGCGGATATTTCGCAAGCCTTACCACAGACTTTGATGCACAGAATATCGTAGTAAGAGGTGACAGAGAATCGCTGTTCTTACTCGGAAGAATGAACGTCAATGACGATACCCCTCGTTGGGAGCTTGACTATTATTTGAACAGAAACTAATATTATGTTACATAAAAGTGAGAATCAGTACCAACGAAAGCCGCCCGTGAAGGGAGTCAAACTCCCCTCACGGGCGTGTTTTATTCGGTTATTCAGTCGGAAACTCTATGACACCGCAGAACATTTTATCAAGCGTGTTTTTGTCATACCCGGACAAGTCACGGAATGTGCCGTCTTCATTGTAAATTACGTCAAGGTTGTAATCATACGAACAGAATTCGCCTCCGTAATATATCTGGGATGCTTCCTCTCTGCGCTTCACTTCTTCGATTATTGCGATAAGCTCTTCTCTTGAAATCTCACCCTTTTGAATTATTTCGGGAAGAGCTAAAGAACCGTTTCCTCTTAAGGATTTTCCTTCTGAATCGCAATAATGATTTTGTATAAATATCCGCAATGTTGAAAGAGATGAATATTTGTAATGAGCTTTTCTGTGTTCAAAGCTTGAATAATATGCTTCTATTTCATCGTCTGTTCCGTAACGAAACAGATCATAATCATAGTAGCTTGTATCTGCAATCCAAGTTTGCGAAAATTTGTCGTCAATGAACAGCTTTAAAAGAGAGTTAAATTCTTCTTCGGATATGTCAAATTTGTTGATTAAGGACTTTATTAAGAATTTGCTGTGTTTATCAAGCTCGTCTTTGAATCCGGATCGTTCATGTGAATCATATTCATCTTCCGGAAAGTAATAACCAAAAATATCCCATCCTAAGTCACCGATACAAAAACAGTCGCAAACGTATATATAAGACGGTTTGCTGTTAAAAAAGCTTTTGTTATCTTCGTAAAACGTATCGTTGAAGCTTTCGGGATCCTCCCAATCGTATATTCTGCAAAACTGCTCGCTTAGTTCTGAAGATTTCAGTATGATTTCGTCATGGGTCGAATTGTTAATATCAAGTATGGACAACTCATCTCGGATATTACCGTCCTCATCGTATATAACGCTGAAATCATAATTGAAACGCAAGGTAAATTCGTTTTCTGCTTCCACGGCTTCAATTATTCCTTCAAGCTCTTCTTGCGGAATCTTTAATAAATACACAAGCTCGGGAATACCTGATACGGTATACATGTAACTGCCGTTATCTAATATACCCTCGCCAAGCCATCCAAGTTCAGCTTTTCTTTCGTGCAAGTTATATTTACTTATGATATATTCTGCCGTCATTCTGTAGTTATACGCCATATCATTTCTTCTGTTAAACACAACGACGTATTTATAGAACTCATCTACGGTTTCCTTATTGCTGAAAAGAACATCAAGATTATAGTCTGAGAAATATACGAGATCAACGTATTTGTCAAAGTGATCTCTCGAAATGTTAAAATTGTCGATAAATGCCTTTACCGTATTGTTGTTACACTTGAACTTTATTCCGTAAAACTCATTAGCATATCGGTACTTTTCGTAATAGTTGTTATCGGCTTCATACTCGGGCAAACTGCTAATCAATGCAGTAGGTACAGCGTGAAATCCTGATGGACAATAATGTCCCTCGGGACAAATGTAGGGAGATCCGCCTATGTCAGCCGCTTTTGTATCATACCACGAATAAGTCCCGTCCTCGTTTTTGTACGTCACGGTGCCAAAGGGCCACGGGTTCGGCTCATCGGTGCTTTCCGCAGGCGAGCTTTCTGTATCTCCTGCGGTGGTGGACGTATTATCGGTCACGTATCCGCTTTCCGTAGGCGTGCCCGTGTCCGTTACCGCATCGGGCGGTATAACACTCACTTCGTCTCGCATGGCGTAAGGAACTGCAAACGCCACGCCTATCAATAACACAAGACATGACATAATGACGGTAGCTTTTTTTATCCGTTCTGCGCGAAGCTTTTGCCGTTTTCTTCCTTCCGCTATCTTTTCCTCTGCTTCAGCTATCCATTCTTCAACCTTCTTCATAAACGTAACCTCCTTTTTCAAGCTCGTTTTTCAACGCTTGCCTTGCGCGGTATACGAGTGCTTTGATCTGACCTACTGTGCGACGCATAATGAAAGCGGTGTCTGCGTGGGACAACTCCTCAAAATAGATCAGTTGCAGCACCGTGGCGTGGTCTGCGCTGAGACGGCTCATAGCGTGCAAAACGGTGCGCTTTTCTTCGTCGTCAATCACCATCTCCTCTAAGGTAATATGATCACGAAGCTCATTCTCAACGTCGGCGAGCGGCACCGTGCCGTAACGGGAAACGTGCCTTACGTAGCTTATAGCTTTGTTTTTAGCGATCTTAAAGAGATAAGTCTTAAAGGTGGAGTTTCCTTTGAAGCGCGGCTTCTTTAATACGAGATCGCAAAAGGTGTCCACCATCAGCTCCTCCGACGTGGCGATATTGTTCACGTATCTGTTTATAAACAGCACGAGACTTGCGCCGTGTATGCTTATAAGCTTGCCCAGCGCGTCGTTATCTCCGCCTATGTAGCTTAAATACAGTTCCATGCCGGTGTCGGTTTGAGTCATTGTCTGTCCCCCCTTTCAGTTTTATCTTCCACTTATTAGTCGCACGGGAAAGCAAAAGGTTACGCGTTTTTTGAAAAATGTGAAAATTAAAAATTATGACGGCACGGAGCAAGATGCCGAAACACCTGCCGCGTGCCGTCCTTTGTATTCTGTTACGTATAGTGCGACACTTACAGCAAAAGCACGTCTCCGCCGCTAAGGTAGTGAAGCCTTCCCATATGCGCCCGCATAAATTCAAACTGTCCCTCTCCCGTGCAGTGGCAGGTGTAATAGTCGGTATTTTGTCCTGCAAGCTCTTCGGCGTATTTTACAAGAGTCCCATCAAGAGGCAACTTTGAAAAATGAAATCCGCCGATCAGCACGTCGGGAGTAAAAGAGGTTACGATATTATATATCCCGCGGTGCGAGCATCCGCTGACAAGTACGCTTTTTCCGTTTTCCCTTATCATCATGTACTGCTCATGCAGAAAATCATCGGGCACAAAAGCTCCGTCGACTTTTTTATTCAGCCCGCCCGATAAAACGGGACGCCTGAGCGTTACCGCTGAGAATGGATACAGCGTAATGCCGTCCGATATGTCTACCTCTCCGTCCGTGAATACGATACGGCCATTTGAGGAGAGGGAAGTGTCAAGCCCGATATATTTCTCTCGTCCGTTGTAATAGGGGAGAAAAGCGTATCTGCTCATATGCACGGGCGCTTTGCTGTTCACTTCAAGGAAAGCGGCAAGTCCGCCTCCGTGGTCGTAGTGCCCGTGAGAGAGTACAACAATATCAACCTGAGACAGATCTACTTTCAGCTTTTCCGCGTTGCGCATGAAAAGGTCAGACTGTCCCATGTCGAAAAGTATCTTTTTACCTGCCCCCTCAATATAGAGGGACAGTCCGTGCTCCGCATCTATTCCGTCACGCGATGCGGTGTTTTCAGCTAAGCATATTATCTTCATAGTCTGTCATATCAGTCATCAAGAACGGTGAAAAGCTCGTCAAAGCTTTTGCGCTTTTTTGTACGAAGACGGTCTCCCTCCTTGGGATAGCCGAGGGTTATGACCATTTTTGCATCCCCGTCGAGTGAGCATATCTCACGTATCTTAGCGTTGTCAAGCCAGCCGAGAATACATGAACCTATCCCCTGAGCCGCCGCCTCTGCCGTAAGATATGCGCCGAGGATTCCAATGTCGATGGAATGGTAGTCGATACCCTTACGCTTAGCGCCAAGCGCGGCAGTGGGAACGTATGGCTTTTCGGAGATCACCAAAAGCACGGGCGCGTCCGCCGCAAAGCGGTTCATACCCATCCCCATTACTGCCTTTGCAACCTTCTTGGCGTACTCGCCCTTGCAAACCGTAATGTGATACGGTTGTCCGTTACACGCGGAAGGTGACAGCGCACCGCTTTCAAGAATACGCTTAAGCTTTTCGTCCTCAATTGGACGGGCGGGGTCGTATGCTCTGCAGGACTGTCTTGTTTCCGCTATTTCTCTGAAATTCATGACTTAACACCCATGTACTTCTCACGCCACTCCTTTTGGAGTCTTTCGGACTCTGCGTGATATTCCTTGTAGGTTACAAGGGAGAATTCCTTCTTTATTCTGTCAATAGGCCACTCGGGGTCCTTCGAAGATATCGTAAATACGTTATCCTCGGAAAGAGCGTTTATAACCACCTTGTCACCGAGAGCCGCGCGTATCTTCGCGATCTTGGGGAACTGCTCGTCGATGTGGAACACCTCCAGATCAAGGTCAACGTCATAAATGCACATGTCGTCCCAACGCGCGCTTTCCGCAACAGTATTACCTACGGGGTCGATAACTCTTGCTCTGTAGGTTCGAACACTTGTGATGACCCAGTACATATGGTGGATAGCATATGTGTCAAGAAGTCTTCCGCCGTCGTAAGCCGCAAGCCAAAGCACAGCCTTAACACCTGCGTCCTTGAGAGCCTGCCAGTACCATCTCCAGCCGATGTCGAAGCAGGTCGCAATACCGATTTTACCGAATTCCGTATCAACCACGCAAGGCTCGATTCCGGGCACTGCCTTGTGCTCAAGAGACTCGCAGGGAACGGTGTGCATCTTGCGGTACTTACCCGCTATCTCTCCCTTTCTGTCAAGAACGAGAGTTGTAATATGTCTCATGTCGGGATACTGGTCGTGAGGCTCGTAGAGATTGAATACCACGTATGAGGAAAGCATACGCGCCATCTCCTGCATCGCTTCAACAGCGATGGGGTAAAACTCACCGAAGGTGAGGGGCTCATTTGCGGCATACATCCACAGCTGAGTTTCGGGGAATATCAGCATATCGGGTTTTTGTTCTACACATTCCTTACACTTTTCGCGGTACCAGTCAAGCATCTGCATCTGTGTTTTACCGTAGAAACGGGATTCGTTTGCGGCAATGGATATAACTTTCATATTATTCTACCTCAAGTAAATATTCGTTGTATCTGTTTAAAAGCACGTGGGGATCCGTGTAAATATCTCTGATCTCGGGACACCATGGTGACTCCCACTCAAGAGAGTAGTAACCGTCGTAAGACACACCGTCAAGCTTTTCCTTAAGCTCACCGATGGGGAATACACCCTCTCCCAGGTCGCAAAGAGGATATACGAAACTATCGTTATCGGGAAGACGTGCATCCTTTATATGTACGTGGGCAAGTCTTTCACCGATGGCTGAAATACTGTCGTCAAGGCTTTCGCCGAACTCAATGCTGTGCAGTACGTCCCACAGTATTTTTAGGTTGGGCATACCGACTGCATCCGCAAGCTGACTGCTTCTTTTTCCCGTTGAAAATTCGCTGTGGGTCTCAAGCCAAACCTGAAGACCCGCGTCCTTCGCCATTTGGCAAAGCTTTCTTAAAGCGGACGCGATATCGTCAAGGTTACATATTTCCACGTTGTCAAGACCCGTGGGCATTCTTCCCGCGAATATTCTCACAGCGTCTGCTCCTACGTCACGGGCAAGGTCTACGTATGCTTGCGCCTTGTCGGTCAGATTTCCGTCAAGGATAAATATGCTTGACGCTATATCGCACACCTTGACACCTGCCTCGCGGACACGTGCGCCCCAGTCTGCGGCGTCTTTTATTTCTTCGAGCATTCTGTCGTCAACTCTCAGCTCGATAGCATCCATCTTACAGGTAACTGCCAGTTCAAGAATGTCGTCAAGCGAGTAGTCAAGACAGCATAACGTTGAAAATGCTGTTTTCATTTTTGTCTCCAAATTATCGTATCAGCCGTGCTTGGTCATTCTTCCCGCGGCTTCGGCTTTGATCTCGTAAGTTAAGGCTCCCCCCGTGAGAAAACGCACCGCGTCCTCTGCAAGTCTGTAGCCGATAAGCGCACGCATATCGTATGTGGGTCCTGCCTTATGGGGAATAAGATACACGTTTTTCATCGTGCGCAAAGGACTGTCAGCGGAAAGAGGCTCTCTTGTGAATACGTCAAGCACAGCCATGATACGACCGCTTGCAAGCTCACGTGTAAGTGCCGCCTCGTCTATAATGGGGCCTCTCGATGTGTTCACAAACAGAGCACCGTCGCGGATGAGTGAAAGTTCCCGCTCACCGATAAGTCCCTTGGTGGCGTCTCTGAGCGCCGCATGAACTGAAACTATGTCACAGGTTGAGAGAACTTCTTCAAACGTAGTTTGAACGGCACCTACCTCATCGAGAAATTCGCTCTCCACGTTATAGTTGTCCCAAACCTTGATATTCACGCCAAAGGGCTTCATATAACGCATGAGGTTGCGGGAGACAGCGCCCACACCGATGATACCGACGGTCTTACCGATAAGTCCTCTCGTAAGATATGGACTGTTCCAGTATTCTCCGTCACGCATTGACGTAACGTCGTCGGGAATGTAGCGGAGGGCTGAGAGTATATACGTCAGTGCCCCTTCGGCGGTGGACTCGGCATACATCTTGTTTCCGCTGATAACGGTCACACCGTTTTCGTAGGCTGTACCGTCGATAAGGTCGCCTACACTGCCTCCCGTGTGAACGAGAAGCTTTAGCTTTGTACCTTCTCCCGTAAGGCCTGCCTCAGTGAGAGAGGCAGTACCCCAACCGGTCATGATAACGTCCATGTCACGCGCGGCTGTAGCTAACTCTTCTGCCACGTAGTTTTTTCCTGTTTCGTTAAAATACACCTCGAAGTGCTCTTTGAGAAGCTCCACTGTTTTTTCACTTATAAAGCTGTTTCTCAGCTCGCCTTCGGGTATGGTGATGAGTAGTTTCATATTCACCTCAATCAAGCACTGCCTGCCATGTCTTATCCTTGTAATTTACTGTGAGCACGTTTCCGTCAAGACTTATTACGGGCATCTCAACGTCCTTTTCCTCAGTTGTATAGAAGAATACGGACGCGAAGCGGTACGTGCCGGGGGCGAGAATCTCCGTCGTATAAGAGGGATATCCGCTGGTTGGAGCCAAGAGATGCAGACCGGGCATGTGATAACGGATGCTGTAGTTAAAGGGAGCGTCTGATACGGTGTGCATCTTACTGTATCTGCTCTTGTTGTCGCTGTAAGCTATATAGTCGGGTGTGACGTCGATGACGCTTCCGTCGTCATAGTTTCCGACGGACATACCACCCTCGATCACGTTGTACTCGTTTGCAAGAGTAACCTTGTGGGCTCTGACGTGGAAACCGTCACCAAGGGGGAGCACCCATGACTTGATAACAGAATCCTTGTCATTGGAGAAGGGAGTGTGGTGTGACACGAGGAATCCGTCCTTGATACCTTCGTCAATTACCGCACAGCGTCTTGACGCCATGAGGGCGTCCCACGTCTGCAGACATATGGTGTTGTCAGCAGACATCACGTCAGCGGAAGCAAGACCAAATCCCGCGCGTGAGTTGTAAAGGAACTTGGTGTACATAGCAGCCATGTCGTTGAACAGACCGCAGTATCCGTAATTGAAGTTGTAGTATCTTGACGTGTTGTTGTAAAGTGTAACGCCTGCCGCACGGCTGTTTTCGAGAACCATATTTATGTTTTCGACAGGAGAATTAATGATGAATTCTCCCTTTTCCGAAGGCATTTCCTCATCGGGTGCCGTCCAGAAGGGATGATCGTCGGGAAGGGCGAGAATGAGGAACGTCTTAGCGCACCAGTAAGCTCCGCCCGAAGAGGTATAATTCTCAACGATGGCAGGAGACGTGTACAAATATCCGGGAGGCAGAACGCCGTCATCCGTGGGTATCATGTTATCCATGAAGTAGGAAACGTTCTTTATGAGAATGCGCCTTGCCATACCGTAATTGATGTCACAGTTTGTGAAAGCGGCTGCTGCGAAATATGAGCTTTGTGCAAATCTGTAGCTGAGTGAGCGTCCGAATGCGGGTACACTTCCGTCAACGTCGAACATGTGGGTGTAATAATCGAAAAATTCTGCAGTACGCTTTTTATATGTTGCGGCTCTGTCGGCATCGTAGAAGCGGGTCCCCTCGGAAAGGAAAGACCAGAGCAGGGGATATACGTGGTGAGACCATGAAAGATAGAAATCGAATCTGCCGAACTCACCGTCCTGATACCAACCGTCGGAAATATACATGGTATCCAGCACTGAAAAGCCGTCAGCCATATCTGCTTCGACGTCTCCGCAGTCTATGCCTATCTTTTCAAGGGCACATACTGCAAGCATGGGGAACCAGAAATGGTTGTTTCTCCATGAACGCTTGAGAGCGCATATAGCCCATTTTTCTATCCATGCCGCAAGGGACTTTCTGTCCTCTTCCGAGTAAGGCGTCCAAAGGGCGTTGGGAGCGAGGACGAGAGCAAGACAGTAGCCTGCAAACTCGGTTATCATCTGGTTTGCATAGGTGTCCTCTTGTCTGTTAGCGGCAAATCTTGAGAAGCAGTTGGGAGAAGTCTCGCGGCTTCCTTCAAGTATTACACTGCGGATAGCCTCGGCGAGGTCCCGCTTTTCACCGCAAACGGTAATAGTATAGCTCTTCTTTTCCAGCAGAGGCGCAATACCCCAAAGGGGACGAAGCAGCTCCTCAAGCTTCGTGCATTCGAAGCTTGTATGGTCAATGATAAGATAAGGTTTGTTGCCCAAGAAATTGTTAATAGCCTTTTCCAACGCAGGAATACAAGTCTTCTCCGCAACTTCTATCAGATATTTTTTTTCATTAGTCATAGCGATTCTCCAAGTATATATTCAAATTGAAATTTATTTTCCTATCAGCACCGCTCTGCAGGGTGCGCCGTCAAAGTCCTTGAAGGAAAGCGGCGCGGCAAAGAGGAAATATACTCCCTCGTCCACTTCACCAAGTCTTACACCCTCAAGCAGTACGACGCCTTTGCCGAGCAGGATATTATGTACCTCGGCCGGTGCATCCTCGGGACCTACGGTTTGTGACTCGTTTCCCACAAGCAAAACTCCGGCATCAGCGAAAATTTTCGCGGCTTCTGCAGATACTACGGCTTTTCCCTTGATGAGTATACGGTGTGCGGATTCGTGAAAAAGCGATCCCTCGGCATTTTTTACGATACGGATCGCATCATCCGCCAAGAGCAGACCGTCATGCACAGCAACGTATGCATATCCTACCGTTGAAGTGAGGGGTAACCCATCAATACCCGTGCCGTCAGCGATAAAGTGCAGGGGAGCGTCAACGTGGGTACCGTTGTGCGCGCACATGCTGAAGGAGGTAAGGTTACACACGTCTCCTTCGGATATGCGAAGAAGCGACTTAGCTTCCGGAGAGGGGTCTCCGGGGTACACCTTTGATGATAATACCTCTTGTGAAATGTCGTAAATTTTCATTACACGTGCCGTACCTTTTCCGTAGTTTTATACATATATACGATAACACGGAAAGAGGAAAAAGTCAATAGTATTTTCTTTTCTTGACTTTTGACTTTTATGCGAAGAACAAAAGTCAAAAATAGTCAAAAAACCTTAAAATAGCGAGAAAATGAGAGATTAGATATACTTATTTCGGAATAAACGGCAACGGCGAACGATATTTGACTTTCTTTGACTTTGACTTTCTTTGACCAAAGTTGTATAATGAAATCACAAAAAGTCAAAGATGGTCAAAAAGGAGATGTAAAAAATGCTTATTTCTGATTATATTGCATCGGTAATAGAAGAAATGTTAAATGAAGGCGGCGGTACTACTGAGGTAAAACGAAATGATCTTGCATCACGTCTCGGATGTGTTCCCAGCCAGATAAATTACGTTATAACCTCAAGATTTACTCCCGAGAAGGGATATATCATCGAAAGCAAGCGTGGCGGAGGAGGATATATACGTATCGTCAGAGCGCAGATGACCAAGAATGAATATCTCATGCACTTCTTCCACGCTGTGTCAGACGGACTTGACGTACAGAATGCTTCGGCGTTTATCGTAAATCTGTTTGACCGCGGAATCATTACCGAAAGGGAAGCGGTGCTTCTCAGAAGTGCTCTTTGCGGAGGTGCACTTGACCGTGTCGCCCCCTCCGAGAGAAATAGTGTGAGAGCCGACATAATGCGCCATATTATTCTTACCCTCATGAATTAAAATAGTAAGGTATAAGTTAAGGAGGACATGAATATGCTTTGTGAAAAATGTAATAAAAATCCCGCAACTGTGATGTATAAGGAAAACATCAACGGACACGTAAAATCATTTGCTCTTTGTGCCAAATGTGCGTCAGAGCTTACGGAAATGACCGGTTACGGCAAATCTGTGTACAGTCAGGGTGACTCTCTCGGAGACGTGTTCGAGAACGTGAACTCCCTCTTCGGCAGTCTTTTCGGACTTCCTGCACAGCAGGTCAGACGCCAAACGGGAGAAGAGAAAAAATGTACTCTTTGCGGTGCAGCTTTTGCTGAGCTTGTAAAGGAAGGAAAGGTGGGCTGTCCCGAATGCTATAAGGTATTTGCAGAAGAGCTTGCCCCCACGATATCCAGGATACACGGCACCGGTGTACATATGGGTACAGCTCCCGAAAGATACAAGGAAGGACGCGAACGCAAGGAAAAGATCGCAGAGCTTGAATCAAAGCTTAAGCGTGCTGTAGAGGCTGAGGAATACGAGGAAGCTGCAAAGCTTCGTGACGAGCTTCGCAAACTGAAAAGCGAAGAAGGCGATAAGTGAGGTGAAAGATATGCTTTGGTATGAAATGACAGGAAAAGAAAACGACGTTGTCGTATCGTCCCGCGTGCGTCTTGCAAGAAACCTTGCGGATTATCCCTTTGGCGGCAGACTTAACGAGCCGTCCGCACTTGAGATAATCGAAAAAGTCCGCGGTGTATTCGACGGTGCTTCAGGCTATAGCTTCACACAGTTTAATATGCTCAGCGACACATCCCGCAGGGCAGAGGCGGACAGACATAAGGTCAGCCCTGAGTTTGCCGCTAAAAAGACACCGACAGCTCTTATTGAGTCGGATGAAAAGCAGATATATATTATGGTACTTGAGGAGGATCACCTCAGGATACAGTCTATTAAACCGGGTGCGTCCCTTTCTGAGGCGTATGCGGCGGCACTTGAAGCAGACCGTATGATCGACGGAAAGCTCAGGATCGCATACGATGAAAAGCTTGGATATCTTACCCATTGTCCTACAAATCTGGGAACAGGCATGAGAGCCTCCGTAATGCTTTTCCTGCCGGCGATAACCGCTACACGTGGAATCAGATCCTTACAGGATCAGCTTGGTAAGATCGGTCTTACAATAAGAGGAATGAGCGGAGAAGGCTCAAGCGGTGACGGATGCCTTTATCAGGTGTCAAATCAGATAACTCTCGGCACCACGGAGGAAGAGATAATCACAAAGCTCGAAAAGATCTGTGAGAATATCGCGGAAAAAGAGAGAGAGCTGAGACGGAAATATTTCAGCGACGAGAAGTTCAACGACAAAGCAATGCGTGCATACGGTACGATGCTTTATGCGATACTTATGGATTCGGTCGAGATGACGAAGCTTTACTCAGACGTACGACTTGCCGCCGCTCTCGGTATGATCGACGGCTTAAACGTAAACGTTCTTGACAAAATGCTCATATGCGGTATGCCCGGTGTGCTTACAGAGGAAAACGAAAACATCAATACACCAACGGACAGAGACCGTGAAAGAGCAAACATGATAAGACGTGTGCTGAGCGGTAACGCGGGAGCATAACGTCTGAGTCAGACTGATATCTTAGGAAAGGAATGGATGAGAAGATGAATATTGGATTTACTGCAAAGGCGCAGAACGCGCTCAATACGGCTTTGAAAACAGCGTCCGAGCTTGGACACACGTGTATCGGAAGCGAGCATATCCTGCTTGGACTTCTTTCAGAGCCCGATGGCATTGCCGCAAAGGTGCTGGGAGAACGCGGCGCGGATTACGATAAGATAAAGAAGATAGTTGAAGACACGTCAGGCGTTGGTGAGGTCACAAGGCTCAGCGCGGCTGATATGACGCCCCGAACCAAAAAGATCATAGAATATTCTGCCAAGGCGGCGATGAGCATGGGACACGGCTTTGTTGGTACAGAGCATCTGCTTTTTGCCATTGCGGACGAGCCCGACTGCTACGCTGTTAAAATGCTTTCTGCCTGTGGGGTGATGGCATCGGACGTAAAGCGGGATATAATCTCTCATTTCGGCAAGGGTGCTGAGGGCGCTGAAGCAGGCACACCTCAAAGCCCATCTCAAAAGAAGAGTGATATCAAGGGCTGTCCCTCGCTGTCTAATTTCGGACGTGATCTTTGTGCAAGTGCAAGAGAAGGGAAGATAGACCCCATAATCGGCAGAGACGGGGAAACCGAGAGAGTTATCCGTATACTCTCAAGAAGGACCAAGAACAATCCCTGCCTTATCGGCGAGCCCGGTGTAGGTAAGACGGCAGTTGTTGAGGGCCTTGCCCAGCGTATAGTTGACGGCTCCGTACCGGATACACTGAGAGGTAAGACCATTGTAACACTTGATATTTCCGCTATGATCGCAGGAGCGAAATACAGAGGTGAATTCGAGGAACGAATGAAAAACGTGATGGAGGAGGTAAGAGGAAACCCCGATATCATACTTTTCATCGATGAGATCCACACTATTATCGGCGCAGGCGGTGCCGAGGGTGCGGTAGATGCGGCAAATATCATAAAACCCGCTTTGGCAAGAGGGGAAATGCAGGTCATCGGCGCCACCACCATCGACGAATACAGACGTCATATCGAGCGTGATGCGGCGCTTGAGAGAAGATTCCAGTCTGTGCTCGTGGGAGAGCCTACACCCGAGGAAGCTGAGCAGATACTGTTCGGACTCAGAGACAAGTATGAAGCGCACCATAAGCTCAAGATATCCGACGCGGCGCTGAGCGCGGCTGTTAAGCTGTCTGTCAGATATATCAGTGACAGATTCCTTCCCGATAAGGCTATAGACCTTATCGACGAGGCGGCATCGAAGAAGCGTATCGCAGGATTTACTCCTTCACCCGACGTGAGAGAGCTTGAGGAGAAGCTTAAAGCAGTTTCTGCAGAAAAGGAAGAGGCTATCCTTTCCGAGGATTACGAAGCAGCGGCAAAGCTGAGAGACGACGAAAAGCGTCTTACCGAGGAGCTTGCCTCCATGAGAGACACACGCTCGGGTCTGGCAGACGGACTGGAAGTTACCGAGGACGATATTGCTGAGATCGTAGGTGCATGGACGGGTATTCCCGTAACAAAGCTTGCCGAGGAGGATTCCGAGAGACTGTTAAAGCTTGAGGAGACCTTAAAAACACGGGTCATCGGACAGGATGAGGCTGTGGAGGCTGTGTCCCGCGCGATAAGACGCGGCAGAATGGGTCTGAAGGACCCGAAGCGTCCCACGGGAAGCTTCATATTCCTCGGTCCCACAGGTGTTGGTAAGACTGAACTCACCAAGGTACTTGCAGACGTTATGTTCGGTTCCGAAAATGCGATGATCCGCGTGGATATGTCCGAATACATGGAAAAACACAGCGTATCCAAGCTTATCGGTTCTCCTCCGGGATATGTGGGCTTCGACGACGGCGGTCAGCTGACCGAGCAGATAAGAAGAAAGCCCTATTCGGTAGTTCTTTTCGACGAGATCGAAAAGGCTCATCCCGACGTGTTCAATATACTTCTGCAGATACTTGAGGACGGTGTTCTTACCGACTCCAGAGGCCGTCACGTTGACTTCAAGAATACTGTTATCATCATGACGTCAAACGTAGGTGCATCGGGGATCACCGAACCCCGCCGTCTGGGATTTGCGGGAGGGGATGATCCTAAAAATGAACAGAACCGTATGAAGAGCGCAGTGAACGATGCACTTAAGGCAACCTTCAAGCCTGAATTTTTGAACCGTCTTGACGAGATAATCGTTTTCAATAAGCTGACAGGCGAAAACATCAACGCTATAGCATCCATTATGCTGAGCGACGTTGCAAAGCGCATTGCAGACCTTGGTATCACCGTATCTTTTGAAAAGGAAGTGGTCGAAAAGCTCGCGTCCGAGGGATTTGACCCTGTATACGGAGCGAGACCCCTTCGCCGTGCCATCGTGCGTCAGGTAGAGGATTCTTTTTCAGAGGCTATGCTCCGCGGTGAAGTTTCCGCAGGAGACTCGGTAAATGCTAAAGTTGAAGACGGTAAGATAGTATACGAAAAGAAATAATGATTATAATTAAGCTCCGTTTGCACGTTAAAAATGCAGACGGAGTTTATATTTGACCGGTCCCCTCTTGAAGAAGTCATCGGTTTGTGATATACTTATGCTGATATAGTTTTTATGTCAGCGTAACAGTTGTTTCAAAGACAGGGGGATATTAATATGACGTGGCAAGAAAAAAGCGCGATGCTGCTGAATGAAACTTTAGATACGCTTCGAAATAAGTCTCCCCTCAGTACGTTTGTGGAAAGAGCGAGACTGAGCGCTGAGGCTGTCCGAAAATTCCGGGGTCTTCCTCAGCCTGTCAGATGCGGCAGAGCCCTTGAATACGTGCTTGAGCGGGCATCCTGTCCCGTAGAACAGCACGATATCCTCCTTGGAAGATTTCCCGAGAAGGTACCTTGTGAAACTGAAGACACGGAGTTTTGGGCAAACGTTGACACAATAGAAAATCTTGGCTACTATACCCCCGATAACGGGCATACTCCTTTTGACTGGGAAGAGATACTCAATATCGGTATCGGCGGATATATCGAAAAATGCGAGCGTGAGCTTAAAAGACGTATTTCCGACGCCTCTCCCGAATATATGGTGAACTTCCTTGAAGGTGCAAGGCTTTGTTATAAGGCATTTGAAAAATACATATTAAGATATGCAGACGCCGCACGTGATGCAGGCTTATATGAGGCTGAGGCCGTTTCGAGAAAAATAGCATATTCTGCCCCCGAAGCATTCCTTGAGGCAGTTCAGCTTGTGCTTCACATAACCAATATTTATTCTGTTTACTGTGTTTTCGATAACGCAACTCTTTGTTGCGGAAGAATGGACGATTACCTGCTTCCGTTTTATCTTAAAGACGTTGAAAGAGGAGCTGTTACAGAAGATGATGCACGGTGCATTATCCGTGATTTTAACTGTAAATGTGCCCTTGTTCTTGGCAGAGGTGAACACCAGATGGCGGCACCCGACGGTGTGGTGACCGGCTGGCGGCGTAATCCCATGTATGATGCTCCCACATACGTTATCATCGGCGGTTACTCCTCCCACGGAACACACGGTAATAACCCGCTGACAAGACTGTTCCTTGAGGAGATACATCCGCGCCTTGAGAATCCCGTGTACGTATTCAGACGTACCGACAGGGACGACACCTTACTGTTCAGGCTTGCTGCAGACAAAATGCGGCAAAATTCGTCGCTTCTTATCTACAATGACGAGACCGTGATCCCGTCTATTATATATACCGGAGTCGAGACTGGGGATGCTGTTAATTACACTATCCACGGATGTAACTGGCCCGATATACAGGGACTGAATACCTACCGCGTTTTTCATATGCCTCTGCCCGTGCTGATAATGGAGAGCTTGTTTGACGGAGAGCTTAACCCAAAAGGTGATCTGACTGACGTTGACAGCATATATGATCTTATCGGTAAACGGTTCCGCGAGGCGTTGCGGCAGAAATATGCCGAGGTATTATCTGAAAGAAATACTCCCTTTTACAGAGAATATCTCCGAGTTTCCGACTGCTTCAAGAAAGGTGTTCTCGAGGCTGCCGTAGCGGGGGAATCATGTATAAAATATCCTTTCGTTTACAGCAGACTTATGAATATAGGAACTGCGGCTGATATGCTCTCATCCCTTGAATATAACGTGTGCGCAGGCAAAGTCTCCGCAGACAGACTGTGCGCGGCATTGAAAGCTGATTTTGAAGATTACGACGACGTATTGAAGCTTTGCATAAATGCACCGAAATACGGTCACGATGATGAACGGGCAGACCGACATGCCAGGCGTCTTATGACTTTTCTAACAGATATCGTAAATGAAGAGACGAAAGACCCCGAAACGGGCGAGCGCGTAATTTATGCGCCGACCATAACGATAACTGATATGGGTCATATCGAGGAAGGCATGCAAATTGGCGCGACACCCGACGGCAGACGTGCGGGAGCTCCTTTTTCGGAAAATCTTTCGCCGTCAAAGGGACAGTCGGCATCTGTTACGTCACTTATCAATTCCGTGACGAGCCTTCCCTTTGAAAGAATAAGCTCGGGTGCTCTTAACGTGAGACTCTCCTCCGATATGGTGTCGGGAGACTCGGGCCTTGACAGACTTACGTCTGTTTTTGACGTTTATTTCAGACGCGGCGGAATGCAGATGCAGTTGAGCGTCGCCGACAGGGAAACGCTTCGTGCAGCACAGGCAGACCCGGACAGCTACCGGGATCTTATGGTCAGAATTACCGGATACAGCGCGGTATTCGTAGATATGGCAAAGGCTGCTCAGGAGGAAGTAATCTCACGCGACTCCCTTTCGTAAGCTGTATTTTAGATTTTAACGAGGTAAAACATAATGTTTGATATATTAACGGACGTGTGGAAACACCCCGGTGCGGTACACTCTCCCATCGTTCCCATGGAAATCTCAGGAATGACGGCAGAGAGTATCGAGAGCCGCATAAGTGAGCTCCACAAATACGGACTTGACGCGATACTTCTTCTTTGTGACGGCGGAAGTCTTGCAGACGGCGCTGTGGAAGCGGCTCTTTCAGCCGCTAAGAAGAGATTCATGCCTGTCTTCGTCAGTGAAAATGTAATATTGGCGGATACGGGGTGTACGGAAGACGTTTTTGTGTCTTATAACCCCATGCTTGCGAGACACACGTTAAGACTTGCGGGTGTAGTTGAATGTGAGCTTGAACCCTGTGAAGAGATCATACATAAGTATTATTTAAGGTTTAAGGACGGAGTGCTTTGCGACACGGCTGAAACACTTCCCGGGGAAGATGACGAAGCGTGGCTTAAGTACAACCTGATCCTCACCGAGAAGTCGGACGGCGTTGACAGACTTTCATTTGAAACGGGAGAGATGTTCGTCTCTGTATATGACAGATTTCTTGAAAAATACAAGTCATACGCAGGCTCATCCTTTGCGGGAGTATATACCTCTGCGCTGACGACCGTTACCACGGACTCTTTGCCTTGGTCATATGAGCTCTCAAGCGAGTTTTTCAGCCTTGGTGCAACGCCTCAGATGCTTTTGTCACTTCTTTGCGAAACCGACAAAAGAAGCCGCAAGGAAGGCGCACGCTTATACTCAAAGACTGTCGGAGCACGTGTGGCTGAAGCATATCTTGAACCTCTCTCACGCTGGTGCGGTGCAAATTCACTTGCTTTCATGGGCGAGGTGCCTTACGAATTTATCGGAAGCTGTACTTCCGCATTCACACTTCCAGTTTATGCTGACCGTTCATTTGACGGTGCCGTTACAACGGACGGTGAGCGTATGTCTGCCGTTAAATATCTTTCAGACGTAGCGCGCGGTGAGGGATTCACGGGTGCAGTCTATACCGTATCAGCTACCGCGATGGGAGAAGTAAAGCGGGAGATATGTATGGCGTCAGCCGCAGGTGCCGCTATGTTTATGTTGGACGCAGTATACTCGGATCCTTCATTTATTGAGTCCTCTGATATACGACGTGAGGACATGAAAAAGCTTTCAATGAGCTTCAGACGGCTTTCTACCCTCGGTACTTCATGTACGCCCGACAGCTCGTGCCTTGTTCTTTGCGACGACGGATTTATTCCGTTCTCGGGGGCGGATAAGCTTCGGGAGCTGGGTGTACAGTTTAATTTCACATCCGTTTCTCAGGGACTTGAAAAGGGAAGAAGCCACGACGGTGAGTTCCTTATAGATAAGTTCAGATACAGCGCCATGCTTGTGGATCAAAGAGTCCGCCTTGACAGTGAAAGCGTGCGTCATTTCGGTGAGTTTGCCGCATACGGCGGAAAGTTCTATCGGGGCGGTCAGTTCGGTGACTTTGCGAAGAAGCATCTTGGTGTGAATGAGTTCGGCAAGGCCTGCGCTAAGAGCCTTCTTGTATATTCAACGGTAAAGTGCGCACACCGATTTGAGCTTTACGTTAACGTTTCCGATGAGACCTATACTTTGCGACGCCCCTTCCTGTCATGCGGAAGAGCATATATACTTGATCCTGACCTTGGTAATAAGCGTGAGCTGTGTTGCCGAATACCCGCTGAAGAATATGAAGCGATACGTCTCATGCCCGGCGAGTTTGCTGTTCTCGCATGGGATACAGATGCGCTTCCCACACTTGAAGTTAAGGATGAGAGCGTTCTTCGCGAGATACACGCATTGAAGCGCGGAGAAAACAAGCTGTTCTTCTGCTTTGCAGACGGTGACCGTGCTGTTTTTGAAGCAGACGGCCTCGACGGCAGGGCGCTTGACATCACGGTAAACGGTACGGACATTGTGCGTATACTTGCAAAGCCGTATACCGTTGACCTTACAAAGGCAGTATGCGATGGCGAAAACGTTGTTTCTCTCGTGGCGTCGGATCCCGTACACGGTGCCGTCCTCAGACTGTACCGCAAGGAAGGGTGACGTGCCTTTAGCGTGGTTATCCATAGATATAGTGAAAAAAACGCGACCGATTCAAAATATGCGGTGAATGACGGCTTAAATTGTCTGAAAAAGTAAATAAAGCTCGTGAAATAAATAAAAAAATTGCAAAAATCTATTGCAATTTGATTTTGATTATGATATAATAACAAATGCTGAGTTTGTATATTATCAAGACATTACCATTAACGGAGGTGTATTCAGATGGCAAAGTGCTCTGTATGCGGAAAAGGCGTAACTTTCGGTCAGAATGTTTCTCACTCTAACCGCAAAACAAACAGAATGTGGAAGCCCAACATCAGACGAGTAAAGGCTGTTGTTGACGGCGCGCACAAGACTGTATATGTATGCTCTCGCTGCCTGCGCTCAGGCAAGGTTACACGAGTATAATTTTATACCGAAAATAAACTCCCTTACGAGGGAGTTTTTCTCTTGTATGATATTTTTTGAAAGGACGTGACACATTGAACGAATATACTGCGATAATCTCACGTGAGGCAGAAAGATTTATTCCTCTTCTCGAAAGGGATTTTGACGTGCTCACGGTGGCTCCCGACAGACTTTTGCAGGGACCCGTACAGTGTCATGCCGATATGATAGTCGCTATTGCGGGTAACTGTGCTGTGCTTCCCGAAAGCTACGTCAGCGAATATGTGGGATTTGCAAAGCATTTGAGGGAAAGGTGCGGTCTTAAGATTATCCTGTCAGACGATGTTCGCGGTGCTGACTACCCTGATGATATTTCACTTAACGTGCTCACCTGCGCCCGATATGCTTTCTCACTTAAAAAGTATACTTCACGGTCCTTTACCGATGTTTTGGAACGGCTGGGATATACCCACCTGAACGTTCGTCAGGGATATGCCGCCTGCTCGACGCTTTCCTGTGACGGCTTTATGATAACAGCAGATCCATCGGTGGAGAAAGCCGCAAGATCTGTGGGACTTGATGTGCTGAAGATATCCGAAGGATCTATCCGTCTCGACGGATACGGAACGGGATTTATCGGCGGAGCCTCCGGTGTTTGCGGAAATAAGATATATTTTCTCGGAAACCTCATGCTTCATCCCGACGGTGAAAAGATCCGTGAGTACGTAAGCACCCACGGATACAGTGTCATTTGTTTGTCTGACGACAGCCTTTCAGACTTCGGCGGCATTAAGTTCGTGAAAAACGTAAATTGAAAATCGGGAGTTATATTTCTGAAATGAGGAATTCACACTTTCCCGTAACGTGAACCTCACCGCTTCCTGCGGGAATGAAGATACTGTCGCCGCGTATGACCTCCACACTTTCACATCCGCATGAAACTGCAATACTTGAAGCTTCAAGAAACAGCAGGGAAGCGAATGACGTATGATCTGCGTTGAATGTGAAGCTGCTGTCAGACGTGACTTTTGAGACCCTGAAGTAAGAACAGTCGCACAGGATCTCACAGCCGTCAAAGGCGGCGCGCCTTACGGGAGACGTACCGAAACGGAGGGAGTCTATTTCATCCATAGTACGGTGCTTTATAACGTCCAGAGCTTTGCTGATGTGAAGCTCTCTTTTTTTGCCGTCTTTATCAGTTCTGTCGTAATCGTACATTCGGTACGTTACGTTTGAGTTTTGCTGTATTTCAGCGATAAGTGCACCTTTGCAGATAGCATGTACGTGACCGGAGGGGATGAAGTACACCTCTCCTTTTTTGATGCTTATTTTGTTAAGAATACCATCCGCACTGCCGCCTGTCAACAGATCTCTCATCCCGTCACGGGAGATTTCATTTTTTAAGCCGTATATAAGGGATGCGCCCTCGTCAGCCTCTGCGATATACCACATTTCGGTTTTTCCCGTATCCGTCTCGTTTTGAGAGGCGTATTCATCGTCGGGATGTACCTGTATGGACAGGTCGTCCTCAGCGTCGATAAACTTTATGAGAAGAGGAAATCTGTCACCGCAGCAGTTGACGCCAACGGCATGTGGATGATCATTAAGATATTTTTCAAGAGTATCTCCGCAGTAAGCACCGTTTGCGATCACAGACATCCCGTCGGGACGGTGTGTCAGCTCCCACGATTCGGCTATCTTTTCAAAGGGAGCAGCTTTGTTATAATCACAGCGGAGTCTTTCGCCTCCCCAGATTATCTGCTTGGATACAGGAGTTAATTTGATAGGATATACAGACATATGTACTACACCTTCGGTAATTTATTGCAGACTGTGTCAGTCTTCGTATGCTCGGATGAGACTGAGGTGTCTTCTGTGACAAGCATATACTGCACCGCCGAGACTCAGCGAATAGTTCATAAGAGTGATGCGCAGGTCACTTGTCCCGCAATCGGTAAACTTTTCCAAAACAGATGTGAATACAGGAAGGAAATCTGGATGCTTGAATATTTCACAACAGTCGAAAACGATATGATCCGCTTTTAAGAGGGATACCGTATTTCCTACGGCGCAGGCAAGGGATGACGCGGCTTTACAGACATCTGCCGACGTTACAAGCTCGCGGCTGTCCATGTTTCTTACAGGCGTGAGGGAAACGTCAGTATCAGCCGTTACGTAAGACATGAGTATGCGCTCTCGGCTGACCGTAAACAACAGGACGCGGTCATATCCTGCAAGATTTTTTACACCGTGCTCAATACAGCTTTGACGGTTTGACAGCGTTGTCTTTTTCAAGTCGAAGTACTTGGCAAGAACAGGTGCTACGGGATTAAAGCTGTCATGTACGTTCTTATATTTGACTGCGAAATCATCGTCCGCGATAAGATGTAACGGCAGTTCGTTAAGCTTATCGTTTACCAGCATCAAAGCACAATTCTTCAGGAAGAAGGACAGATTTTCATCGGTGAAGTATCTGTCGTCATGGCGGTAGGTTTTGCTTAAAACGGGTCTTGCCAGAGAATCACAAACGTTAAGAACGTATTTGTTTTCCGATATGTCAAGTACGGCGGCGCAAGGTCCGCAAGCAAGCGAATAATAAATAATACCGCAATGTCTTGAAGCATTCAGCAAGCCCATAGCGTAAAGCGCACGAAGCGCTTTTGAAGCTGTGGAATGAGACATGCCTGTATTCACGGCCACGTCTTCGGTATTCATTTCACCGAAATTCATGAGGGCACCGATGATAACGGTATATTTCTTATATCTGTCTGAGTTTTTAGGCTTTTTATATGACATTTTTTTGCCCTCACTGAAAAAATATTTTCAAAAAATATTATACTATATATAGCGTCATTTGTCAATAAATCAGTCTTTGACACCGATATATTCGAAAAAACTCCCGTTTAAAGGGGCTTTTAGAGGGGCTTTCAATGATCTGGAACTCGGAAAAACTCAAAATTTGTGTTGACAAAACTATTAGACATATGTATAATAATAGTTGAAGCGTGACGTTTTGTCTTTCTTTGTCATTTGTAGAGGTTCACGCTCCATGGCTGTGAAGCCTTTTTATAATACATAGAACGCGGAGTTTAGTATGAATATTGATAGTGTAAACGGATTGATCGATGAATTAAAGCAGAGAGCTAATCCTGTTGATTACAGCGTAAAGCTTCCCGATGCAGAGTTTGACGTAATGAGCGCGATCTGGGCGGGAAATCCCCCCGTTAATACTGCATACCTTATGAAGGCAGTGGGTAACGATAAGGGCTGGAAGGCACCTACTCTTATTTCATTTTTGGTTCGTCTTGAGGATCGCGGATTTATCGCATCGTACAAGAACGGTAAGGAAAGATTTTATATCGCTATTGCGGACCGTGACGAATACGTTCACACCGTAACCGAAAATTTCATCGGACAGTATCACGGTGGCTCTTTCGTTGCGGCAATGAATTCATTCTTCAAGGACAGAAATCTCAGCGAGGACGATATTGATGAACTCCTTGAATGGCTCAAGAGCAGATATTGATCAGGCTTTCTTAAAGCACCGCTTTGATGAGCTTCTCAATTTCCTTGCTTTAAACGGAAGGGATTCTCTCGGGATCGGTACGTACTCGGAGAAAAGTCTGCACTTTATACTTAAAAATCTGTTTGAGCCTGACCGCGACTGTCACGAGGTAGCATTTAAAGGATACGTTGCCGACGTGATGCGGAACGGAAAAATAATTGAAATACAGACCGCCACGCTATCGGGGCTAAGAGGAAAGCTTGATGCCTTTCTCCCTGATGCATGTGTGCGGCTTGTTTTTCCTGTAAGGAGATATAAAAGCATAGTGTGGATGGATCCGGAAACGGGTGAGGTCAGGAATACGCCCCAAAGGCGGAAGGCAGAGAATATGTATTCTCTCCTTTGTGAGCTCATATACATAGTCGATTACCTGCGGGACCCCAACCTCTGTATTACCGCAGTTGAGCTTTCGGTCGACGATTACAGATACCTTGACGGATGGAGCCGTGATAAGAAAAAGGGTGCCACTAAGCTTGATACCGTTCCGACCGAGCTTATATCCGTTACCGATCTTACGGTGCCGGACAGCCTGTATTCATTTATTCCCGCGGAGCTTGGTGACACGTTTACAAGACAGTCATTTTCAAAGGCAACGGGCCTTCGCGGAAGAGCGCTGTGGGCAGCACTAAAGGTCCTTGAGGCTCAAAGGATCATAGAAAAAACAGAACCCGACGGAAAGCGTCACAGATACGTTCTTATAAATAAGACAGAATAAAAAAGATCACATCTGATATTGCCGAGTGGCAATCAGCCGTGATCTTTTTCATTTTTTTGTTTTTTATGCCGTGGCTTCAGAATGACGTAGGCAATAAACGCGCCCGTTACGTTCAGAATAATGTCATCAACGTCAAAGCTTCCAAGTCCCGTTATGATCTGTAATAACTCTGCTGCCGCCACTGTAAGTACAGTCAATAGCATTATCCATACGGTATTTTTCCATTTTGAAAAAGCGGAAATAAAAAGTGGGTACGGCATAAACAGAATAAAATTGCCGAGAAGATTGTTTCTGACGACGGTCAAACTGACGTTGCCGTTATCATATGCCCTCAGGTAGGAGCCTATCGTGTGAAAAGGTTTCAGGTTTACTGAGGTGGATAATCTGCTCGTAATATCTGTAAGAGACAGCGAGAGCCGATCTCCGTATCTTGCAAATAGGATATACAGTAATACTGCAACGTAAAGCGTAAAGAAGACTTTTGTAAAGAAATTATTTTTCATGATCATTTTGAACAGAACGGAGTATCCGGGGAAAATATTTCGGACCTCACGGATATATTGCTCCTTTTCATATCGAGTGCAACTTTTTCTACAGTCCGTTCATATACTTCGACAGGGAAGACTGTATCTGATATTTCCGTATTTACAGCAATATATAGCTTTTTACATTTCGTTTCCGTGCAAAAGTCCCTCATTCTTTCAATGAATCTGACTGCGCGGAAAACGTGTTCCTTGTTCAGCAGGACTTCATCAATATATTTACCTCGGGAGGTCATTGCTATGCACAGTATTGAAGCGTTGTTGTGGTGAAGAAGTCTTAAATAAGCATACAGATCCGCAGGGAAGGGAGACTTTTTAGAAAGCCGGATCAGTTCATTGCATTCGGCACGGAACATGATCTCGTGCCGTACTCTGGCGGCAAATTCGGAGTTTTTATTCATTTTACAGTACCGATAACAGTCAATTTAAAACCGAAAAATCCCGAATCCTATGAGAACGGGATTTTTCGGCTATTGTCATACTATGTTCTATGTGTACTTTATATTACAGCTCGATAACACGGCCTGTCTTGGAGGACTCGAATGCCGCTTCGATTATACGGAGAACTGTCTTGACCTGATCGTGCTTAACGATCATCTCATCGTTTCCGTCGATAGTATCAAGCATATTCTTATAAAGCTTAGCCCAGTCCTGCTCGTACTTAGTACCGTCATCGGGATACGTTACCTTGTTTACGTCAACTTCATACTTTGTGATCTCGCGCTCGTAAGCACCGTTCTCACTGTAAGCCATAACCTTTGCAGTGTATGGCTTCTTGTTGAACTCTCTGAGGATCGAGCTCTCGTCATAGATGTTTTCTACCTTAAGCGCACCGTCGGTACCGTATACGTTGAATCTGTTGCAATCAGCCAGGTGGCTTCCGCAAACGGTAACCCTAGCGTGAACACCGCTCTCAAAAGTGAACTCAATAACGCTTCTGTCGTCAACTTCGCTTGTCCAGTCGAGTCTGAGGTTAGCGTAAACGCTCTTAACAGGCTCGTTGAAAAGGTATACGAGCTGGTCGATAAGGTGAACACCCCAGTCGTAGAGGATACCGCCTGCATGGTCCTCGAGAAGTCTCCAACCGGCCATGTATCCACCCTGGAAGTTTGACTCGATGTCAACGATCTTACCGAGTCTGCCGTCCTCATAGGCTTTCTTTACCATAAGGAAGTCGCGGTCAAAACGTCTGTTCTGATGTACGAAGAAATGCTTTCCGCAACGTTTAGCAGTCTCAACCATAACGTCGAACTCAGCGGGATTCATGGAAACGGGCTTTTCGCAGATAACGTGCTTGCCTGCTTCGAGAGCCTTACAAGTCATTTCGCAGTGGAAGTTGTTACCGCAGGCAACAACAACGATGTCCATGTCATCGTGAGCGAGGAAATTTTCGAGATTGTCGTAAGCCACAAGACCGCGCTCTACTGCCAGATCTCTTTGAGATTCTCTCATGTCGTAAACTGCAACGGGCTTGAGATCGTCGCAAACGTCATCTCTGTCCTTAGCTACCTCATAGTGGTAGCCTCCGCCCATATTACCGTAACCGATAAAACCAATTCTGTGCTTCATAATGTTTGATCCTTTCGAATAAATTATATCTTAAATTATTCTTCGTCAATGTTTACGCTGATGCGAAGCTCCTCAAGAGTCTTGGGGTCAGGAAGACCGGGACACTTGGAGAGCAGCTCGGAAGCATTCTGAACCTTGGGGAAAGCGATAACGTCGCGGATATCCTCAAGACCGAGAAGGAGTGTAACAAGTCTGTCCAGACCGAATGCGAGACCGCCGTGAGGAGGCACGCCGTACTTGAATGCTTCGAGAAGGAAGCCGAATTTTTCTTCAGCTTCAGCCTCACCGATACCGAGGGAAGCGAACATCTTGTTCTGCATTTCGGTGGTATGGATACGGATAGAACCGCCGCCAAGCTCTGTACCGTTGAGAACGATGTCGTAAGCTCTTGCGCGAACTGCGCCGGGATCAGTATCAAGAAGAGGAATATCCTCTTCGAAGGGCATGGTGAAGGGGTGATGCTTAGCATAGTAACGGTCGTCCTCCTCGCTATACTCGAGAAGGGGGAATTCCGTTACCCAAAGGAAGTTGAACTTGCTCTTGTCGATCATGCCCAGCTTCTTTGCAACGTGTACGCGGAGGGCACCGAGAGCATCGAATACGACGGTGTTCTTGTCAGCAACGATAAGGATAAGGTCGCCTTCCCCCGCACCCATCTTGGAAACGAGCGCCGCTGTTTCCTCTTCTGTGAGGAACTTAGCAAAGGATGAGGAAACTGTACCTGCGGCATTCTTGTACCAAGCGAGACCCTTAGCACCGTAAGTCTTTACGAAATCAACGAGGGCGTCGATCTCCTTACGTGACATGGAAGCACCGCCCTTAACGGTAATACAGCGAACACTGCCGCCGTTCTTGACAGCGCCTGAGAATACACCGAAGCCGCAGTCGGCTACAACGTCGGATACGTCACAAAGCTCCATTTCAAAGCGTGTGTCGGGCTTGTCGGAGCCGTAGCGGTCCATAGCCTCTGCATAAGTCATTCTGGGGAAGGGGGTCTCAAGGGGAAGACCCATGAATTCATCGAAGAGGCGCTTGATGAAGCCCTCGTTCATTGCGATGATATCGTCCTCGTCGGAGAAGGACATCTCAAGGTCGATCTGAGTAAACTCAGGCTGACGGTCAGCTCTCAGGTCCTCGTCGCGGTAGCAGCGTGCGATCTGGAAGTAGCGGTCAAAGCCGGCATACATAAGAAGCTGCTTATAAAGCTGAGGAGACTGGGGAAGAGCATAGAACTTACCGGGGTGTACGCGGCTGGGAACAAGGTAGTCACGTGCGCCTTCGGGAGTAGGCTTGATAAGGTTGGGAGTTTCGATGTCGATAAAACCGTTGTCATCATAGTAGTCGCGTGCGATCTTAACGATCTTGGAACGAGCGATGATGTTGCCCTGAAGGTCGGGACGGCGAAGGTCGAGATAGCGGTGCGTGAGTCTCAGCTCAGGCTTAACGTCACTGTTCTCGACGATAGCGAAGGGAGGGGTCTGAGCGGTGGCGAGGATCTTGAACGCATCAACTGCGATCTCGATTTCACCTGTTGCCATATTGGGGTTGACAGCACCCTCACCGCGGGAACGGACGATACCGGATGCGGAAAGAACGTATTCGGCACGAACCGTAAACGCATCGTCGAAGATCTGCTTGTCAGTGTCGGAGTCAAATGCGAGCTGAACCATACCGGTTCTGTCTCTGAGGTCAATGAAAATGAGACTTCCAAGGTCTCTCTGCTTCTGACACCAGCCGAGAACGGTTACTCTCTCGCCGATATCAGCCTTTGTAAGAGTGCCGCAGTAATGGGTTCTCTTGTCGCTTTTTGTAAATGAAGCCATGTATATTTGCCGCCTTTCGAAGATTATTCTTTGTTATTGAGTATGAACTCAGCCGCATCCTTGATGAGGATCTCAGTCTGCTCGCTGGTCTTCATGTTTTTGATAACTGCCTTACCCGATTCGATCTCGGAGTCGCCGAGGATAAGGGTGTATTTTGCGCCGATCTTGTCAGCGTACTTCATCTGTGCCTTAAGACTTCTGCCCATAACGTCACAGTCAGCTATGATACCGTGACGGCGAAGGTCTGTAGTGATGCAGTTAGCTGAAACAGCAGCCGCAGCACCGAGGGAGGCGATGTAAAGCTCGGGACGCTTTGCCTCGGGAACGTACGCACCGCACTGCTCCATAGCCATAAGAAGACGGGTGATACCCATACCGAAGCCGATTCCGGGCTGAGAGGGGCCGCCGAGCTGTTCCATAAGACCGTCGTAGCGTCCGCCTCCGCAAACGGTGCTCTGTGCTCCGATGCCTTCGCAGATGAACTCGAATACAGTACGTGTGTAATAGTCAAGTCCGCGAACGATGTGGGTATCGATCTCATATTCGATTCCCGCAGCCTCAAGCATTTCCGTAAGGCTCTTCATGTGACTGTCACACTCTTCGCAGAGGTGATCGATGGACTTGGGAGCCGCTTCTGCAATTTCCTTACAGTCGGGGTTCTTACAGTCGAGGATTCTGAGGGGGTTAGCTTCAAGACGGGCTTTGCAGGTATCGCAGAGCTTGTCACGGTTTGCACTAAGATATTCCACAAGCTTCTCTCTGTAAGCGGGACGGCAGTCAGGACATCCGATGGAGTTGAGGTGAAGCTTTGTTCCCGTGATGCCGAGCTCACGGAGAAGGGTGTCAGCAAGGGAGATGACCGTAAAATCAGCGGCGGGACCCTTTGCTCCGAACATTTCCGTACCGAACTGGAAGAACTCACGGCTACGTCCTGCCTGAGGCTTTTCGTAACGGAAGCAGTTGATTATGTAGTAATACTTAAGGGGCATGGGATCGGAGGTCTTACCGTTTTCGATGATAGCACGAACGACTGACGCGGTACCCTCGGGACGGAGTGCAAAAACAGTACCGTCACGGTCGGTAAAGGTGTACATCTCCTTCTGTACCACGTCGGTGGTGTCACCTACGCCTCTCTTGAAAAGTCCAAGCTCCTCGAAGGTGGGTGTGCGGATCTCGGAGAAACCGAAGCGGGACGCAACGTCGCGCATCTTACCTTCAACGTAGATCCACAGATCGGATTCGGGAGCGAGAATATCCATAGTGCCTCTCGGCTTTCTTATCTTTTCCATGTCAGGTTAATTCCTTTCAGTCTAAAGTCGGCTGCTTTATATCTGCTGGCAGACACAACTATTCATAATACTTTCATTATATCAAAAAAAGTTCAAATAATCAAGAGTTACAGCTTATTTTACGTTGTTAAGGCTAAATTTTTTTGAGCTGTTTCGGAGTATTCGGTAAGTGGAGCCTCAGCCGTTATACGTTTTTCAAAAAATGCGTAAAAAACGATTTTCATTCAATTATCGGGTAATGTTAATAGCCCGTTCATACTTTAGTAGTAATATATAAGTAAAAATAAAGATCGGACAGTATTACATAGATGAACATGGATCCACAGATGAGATACAGGAGCACGTCTGCCTCCAAGAGACGTCCGTCGGGAAATAACGGAAGACGGAAGAAAAACAAGATGTTTTTCATAGCGTGCATATCGTTGGCAGCAGTTTTGATAACGATAGCGATATTGATCGCCTGTAACTGTCGGGGGGCAGGGGATGACAGAAGAAACGGGCTTAAATTTTTCTGGTCAAAGATACCCGGTTACGAAGAGAAAACGAAGGACGTGCTGGCTGAATATACTGACGACAGCGCAGCACTTTCGGATGACTTTTCTTTTACAAACGGCGTTCTCGTTGACGTTAACGCTAACACGGTTCTTGCAAGCAAGGATGCTGACGAATGTATTTTCCCCGCATCTCTTACCAAGGTGATGACGCTTATAGTAGCGGTAGAAAGCAGTCCCGAGCTTGACGGTAAGTTTACAATGACGTCCGAAATACTTGAGCCGCTTATAATCGAGAATGCGTCCGTTGCGGAATTTGCGGCAGGCGAAGAGGTTACCGTAAAGGATATGCTGTACGGTTTGATACTTCCGTCAGGGGCTGATGCGGCGATAGGACTTGCTATGCATATCGCGGGAAGTGAAGAAGACTTCGTGAAGCTGATGAATAAAAAGGCAGAGGACATGGGGCTTCAGCACACTCATTTTATGAACTGCTCTGGTCTTCATCATGACGAGCATTACTCCACGTGTCGGGAAATGGCAGAGATACTTAGATACGCCATGGAAAACGATACGATGAGAGAGGTGCTTACCACTTATCAGTATACAACGTCCAAGACCCCGGAGCATCCCGAAGGCATAGAGCTGACAAGCACCATGTTTTCCCGTATGTACGGTGACGAGCCTGAGAATGCTTTCATAATAGCGGGTAAAACAGGGTACACACTCGAAGCCTGTCACTGTCTTGCTTCCCTTGCAGTAAAATGCGAGGAGGACGAGACCGAGGACGCGATATACAGCCGCAAGGGCGACTATATTTTAGTAACGGTCGGCTCTCCCACCAAATGGGGTGCGGTGTTTGACGCCATTGATATTTATACCTCCGCGTCTACAGGCAAGGGAATTTCAGACGGAGTTATTGGCAGACTTACGAATAAATATTAAGAGCGACGAGAATAAAAATACCGAGACTGATTCAGTCTCGGTGCTTTTTATTGTTTATCAGTCAAGAGTGGGCTTGAACATAGGCATAAGCTCAAGCTTAAAGAGATTTGCCGCGTGTCTGCGGTCGATCATTTCCTTCTTTACGGGATCAGCGATCTCGCCCGTACGGATGTAAACGTCAAGTTCCGCATAGGTGAATCCGAGATTTTCCTCGTCACTCTTTCCGCAAAGACCGTCAATGGGTGTCTTTTCTACAAGCTCGGCAGGGAGACCGAGAAGATGACCGATCTCTTTGATCTCAGTTACGGTGAGATGAGAAAGAGGAGAGAAGTCACCGACGGAGTCGCCGTATCTTGTTGAGTATCCAACCCAATCCTCAGAAAGGTTGCAGGTGTTGCAGACTCTGCCGTTACAGCTCTGGGACACCGCGTATACGGTTGCCATTCTGAGACGGGGAGGAAGATTCTGAACAGTCTGAGGTGTAAGCTCGAGAACATTCGGCATACTGTTTACGATACCGTCGAAGGCATCCTTGATGTTTATCTCATAGCTTTTAATACCGAGATGGTTTACGAGAAGGCGTGCCATGTCGATGTCGTGCTGCTCACCCTTGGGCATAAGAACACCGATAACGTGATCACGTCCGAGAGCCTCCACGCAAAGCGCCGCGGCAATGGAGCTGTCCTTGCCGCCTGATATACCGAGGACCGCATTACATCCCTTTCCGTTCTTTTCAAAGAAGTCGCGTATCCACTGAACGCATTCGTTTTTTACTTTTTCTGCATTAAACATTTTTATGTTCCTCCATTTGAGTTAAATGTACGATTGACTTTCATTTAACGTTGATCTGACACATCTTCATTGTGAGAAGTGCCGCGTTGTGACTTTCGGGCGTGACTCCCGCACAGCAGGAGCTGTCAACGGAAACATCCGCCTCATAGAAATTTGCTTTGAGAAGTATAGCGTTCGAAACCACGCATATATCGGTACAAAGTCCCACAAGCTCTATATCCGGTATTTCGTCATAAGCGCCCCTGATGTATTCGGCCATCTCCGTTGAACCGAACGTGGGTTTTTCGATGTACTTGACGTTTTTACCGATAAGAGCCTCTGCGACTCCTGCGTTAAGCTCCCAGCCGTGCGTTCCCTTTATGCAGTGAGGCACGGGAAGCTTTTTACCTTCCTCTGTTTCCAAATAATTATCAAAGTGGGTGTCGTACGTGACGATTATGTCCCCGTCACATGACCTGATCTTTTCAATAACGTTCGGTACGATCTTCACAGCCTCGTCAGAGCCCAGAGCACCGTCCACGAAATCGTTTTGCATATCTACCACAATAAGAAGTTTTTTCATAAGATATCTCTCCCCTAAGAATTGCAGTATACTGTAATAAGTATACATAATTTTTTCGTAATAATCAAGAGGGAAGAGGGGATATTTTGTGACGAACATGAAAAATGACCCCTTGGGACTTGCCCAAAGGGTCATAAAATAAATGCGGATTACTCAGCGAGAAGGTCAGCAACCTTCTTGTCGCCGTATACCATGCTCCAGTCGCTCTCGAAAGCGTCGATAGCGTACATGGTGAGAGGATGATAGATAAGGGTAGAGAAGAGGTCGGGGTTGATGGTAACGGAATGTGCACCTACCATAGCAACCTTGTGAACCTGCTCACAGGTCTTGAAGCTTGCCGCAAGAACCTTAGACTTGATACCCTGCTTGTCAAACATCTGAACGATCTCTTCAACTACGTGAACACCGTCGGAGATGATGTTGTCAAGTCTGTTGATGTAGGGAGCAACGAAGTCAGCGCCTGCGCGTGCTGCCATGAGAGCCTGCTGCTGTGTGAAGATAGCGGTAGCTGTAACGCCGATGCCGCGAGCCTTACACATGGACATAGCCTTGAGGCCTTCCTCAGTGATCGGGATCTTGATATAGAAATTGCCGCCAACGAAATCGCGGAGCATCTCAGCTTCCTTAACGATCTCTTCAGCAGTATCAGCTGTAGCCTGAACGTGAAGCATCTTGTCTTCACCGATAATGTTTCTGATGTCGAGAAGGAGCTTCTTGAAATCTGACTTAGCGGAGGAAATGATCGTGGGGTTGGTAGTTACACCGGAGATGGGGAAAAACTCATTACATTTCTTGATGCCGTTAAGATCGGCACTGTCAACCATAAAAAGCATATCTTTGCCTTCCTTCTATGTTTAATTACAAATTACTACGAATAAATTTTACCACATAAAACAATTACTGTCAAGTTGAGATGTAGACATTAATTCAAAAGTTAACGTAAAATTATTGTACGCAATGACGAAATACGGTGTGTTTCGGTATGTCAGAGAACGAAATATTTGGATGTTTCAGCTGAAGTCGTTCTGAATCTATGGATTTTTTATCGCCGTCATGGTATAATTGAAAAAAGTATACACGGAGGATTTTTTATGAAGCTTTATTTATCCCGTCACGGGGAGACCGATATAAACGTGCTTGACAGAGTCTGCGGACTGACCGAGGCTATGCTTACAGAAAAGGGAAGATGCCAGGCGATGTCCCTCGGCGAGAGGGTGAAGGACAAAAATATCGACCTTATCATCTCATCACCCATGAAAAGAGCACAGGAGACCTCCCGTATTGCCTCATCTGTTTGCGGAGCACCCGTTATAACCGACGACAGACTTATCGAGCAGAATTACGGAATATACGAGGGTGTGGACAGATACCACGAGGGATTTCTTTCAAACAAGCGTATGTTTGCGTACAAATACCCGGGAGGGGAATCAATGATGCAGGTAGCATACAGAACGTATTCCTTTATAGATGATATAAAGGAGAAATATCCTGACAAAAACGTGCTTGTTATCTGTCACGGAGGCGTGTGCCGCGTGCTCAGGACCTATTTTGTCGACATGACTAACGATGAGTTTTTCCATTACGCTATGGATAACGCGGGACTTGAAGAATACGAGCTGTAAATATTTCAAAAAAGCATTTGCCTATTAAAGCAAGTGCTATTTTAATCTTACTTATAAAGCTCGTCAGCGTACTCGAAGTAGTAGTCCTGTAAGGTTTCGTCGATATATTCGAAGACCTCGCTTTCGATATCCTCGGGGATCCCGTAATATGCTTCTGCTATCGCACCGGCTATACATGCGATGGTGTCTCCGTCACCGCCGAGAGAAACTGCGTTTCTGACAGCGTCCTCAAAATCCTCACTGTCAAGGAAACACACTATCGCCTGAGGAACACTGCCCTCGCAGGTCACGTCATACTCGTATGAGGGACGGATACTGTCAACCGTGAAATCAAGGTCATAGTAATTGTCTTCTATGTATTCGCGTATCTCGTCCTTGTCTGCACCGTTTCTTGCAAGGAATACAGCCGCCGCCGTAGCCTGCGCACCCTTGATACCCTCGGGATGATCGTGGGTGATCTCAGCGCTCCATTTGGCAAGGTTTTCAACGTCCTCTAAAGTGTCAACAGCCCATGCTACGGGAGAAACTCTCATCGCTGAACCGTTGGCATTACTTCCGTATGGCTCGTCTTCATTCATTATCATCCACTGATAGAATCGCTTTCCGAAGCCCGCGTCGGGATACTGCAGACCGATCTCCTTCATACGTTCGGCAAGGACGTGCTTGAATTCGAACTCATTACAGCAATTTGCTTCTGCACACGCACAGCCCACGGCGATAGTTAATATACTGTCATCAGTTGGTCTGCAGTCGGGGGCGAAAAAGATGAAATCCTTTGATTTGTCAGATCCAAACTCATAAGGGGAACCTACAACGTCTCCGATAATAGCACCTAACATTTGAAATATTCTCCTTTTTTATAATTTTATAATTGTTATTTCTGATCAACAATACTCTATATGTCATAAAGAGTCAAGTGTTGATGTTGTGTGAATAAAAGACAGATACTCCCGAGCGCTGTATACCGGGAGTATCTTTTCGTTTATTCACATAATACCTTGCAGACCATCTCAAGGTTTTTTCTTATCTCAAGATGCTGAGGGCACTTCTTTTCGCAAAGACCGCACTGCTTGCAGTCAGCGAAAGTTTTTCTGCCTTCTTTAAGATATCTTGCCATCATATTTTTTGCGTGGTCCTTAAGACCGTATACGTTATAATATGTCCACATTTCGAAAATGTAGGGGATATCGATTTCCGAAGGGCAGGGCTGGCAGTATTTACATCCGGTGCAGTAAAGCTCGGAGAACTTTTTGACCTGCTCCATAGCAACGCCCAACTGTTCCCATTCCTCAGCGGAGAAAGCAGTCTCGTCGGATGCTACTGCAACATTCTTGGTGATCATATCAACGTCCTGCATACCTGACAGCGCGCAGTTAAGATGAGGGTTTCCGAGGCAGAACTTGAATGCAAGCTCATAAGTTGCGATAGAGGGCTTGCCCGTCAGTTTTGCGTAAAGGTCTGTGGGAGCCGCAAGGCGTCCGCCGCCTACGGGACCCATTGCAATGGTACCGAGGCCCTTTTCGTTGGCGTATCTGATCATTTCCTCATTGGAACGATCGAGAATGTTGTACTGACAAAGCATGGACTCCATCTTTACTCCGCGCTCTTCAGCCGTATCAATGATGTATTTGATAGCGGAGGGATCGTCATGGAAAGAGAAGGATATATGACGGATAAGCCCCTCCTCCTTAGCCTTTGCCGCCGCCTCAAGCAGACCGTTGCCTAAAATAACGTTGTCAAATTCTTCACGTCCGATACCCCAGAAGTGGTAGAAGTCTATGTAATCGGTATCGATTCTGGAGAGACTGCGCTCAAGCTTTGCACGGTATCCGTCAGCATCGGTGCCTCCGCCGAGAGGGCATTTGGTAGAAATAAGTATCTTGTCTCTGAATCCCTTCACAGCCCTTCCGAGAGCTACTTCACTGTTGGTGTTGCAGTATCCGGGAGCGGTATCGAAATAATTTACGCCTTCGTTATATGCAAGCGTGATCATTTCATCAACCTTGTCCTGGTCGACGAAATGCTGTTCTCCTTCACTGTATTCGGGAAAACGCATACAACCGAAACCGAGGGCAGATATCTTCTCGCCCGTTTTCCCGAAATCACGATAGTTCATGTTATGTATCCTTTCAGTCGGTATTTATTAACTGAATTGAGTATAACATACAGAAGAGATATTTGCAAGAGGAAGTTTGGTAAATATTAAGATCATTCCCCTTGGTTTTGTAAGTATTGAATGACAGATAACATCGGACAGCTTTGTCTCAATAAGTTAAAGTGCGAAAAAACAAATATTCTCTTTACAACGTCATGATTTAATGATATACTTATACTGTATGGGTATATCTGCCCATGTATCAATCAGGCAAATAAAATATTACAACTTACATAGAAAGAGGGAAAATTAAAATGGGAATACTCAATGATATCTCCGCAAACGTACAGATCGGAAAATCCAAGATCGTAAAGGAGCTCGTTCAGCAGGCAATAAACGATGGCGTTAATGCCGAAGAGATACTTAACGACGGTCTTCTTGCAGGTATGAGCGTAGTGGGCGAAAAGTTCAAGAACGGAGAAGCATACGTTCCTCAGGTTCTGGTTGCGGCGAGAGCAATGAATATGGGTACAGAGCTGTTGAAGCCCCTTCTAACCGAAAGCGGAGTAAAGGCTACGGGTAAGGTATGTATCGGTACAGTTCAGGGTGACCTTCACGACATCGGCAAGAACCTTGTTAAGATGATGATGGAGGGTAAGGGCCTTGAGGTCATCGACCTTGGTACTGACGTTCCCGCTGAAAAATTCATTCAGACTGCAATTGATGAAAACTGTCAGGTCATCTGCTGTTCAGCACTTCTTACAACAACAATGTCCGTTATGGAGGAAGTTGTAAAGGCTGCGGAGGCTGCAAATATCCGCGATAAGGTAAAGATCATGATCGGCGGCGCGCCTGTTAATGAGGAATACCGCCAGAAGATCGGTGCTGACTGCTACACCGTTGATGCTGCAAGTGCCGCAGACGCTGCAGTTAAATTTTGCAAATAATTCACGAAGGGGATCAACTGTTATGGTGAAGCTCACTGAAAGAGAAAGAATCATCAGAATGTACAAGCGCCAGGAGATCGACCGTATTCCTATGCTGGATTCTCCATGGGCAGGTACACTGAAAAGGTGGTATAACGAAGGTCTTCCCACAGGTACGGAGTGGGAAAGTCACTTCGGTTTTGACAAATGGATCCAAATTTGTCCCGATAACTCTCCCCGCTTTGAGAAACGCGTGCTTGAGCAGACTGAAAGATACAGGATTGAGACCACCGAATGGGGTGCAACGCAGAAGGTGTTCAACGATCTTGATTCCACTCCCGAGGTTCTTGAGTTCTATTACGACAGCTCCGATAAGTGGGAGGAAGCAAAGGCTGCAATGCTTCAGTATCATGACGACAGGATCGACTGGAAGTACCTTGAAGAAAACTATCCCAAGTGGAAGGCTGACGGTAACTTCCTTCAGCTCAACGTTTGGTTTGGCTTTGACGTAGCGCATACACGTCTTACGGGAACAGAGAACATGCTTATCGGTATGTATGAGGAACCCGAATGGGTAACCGACATTTTCGATACGTATCTTAATACCTCCCTTGATCTTTGTCAGAAGATCCTTGATGCAGGATATGAGTTCGACGGTATCTTCTGGTACGATGATATGGGATATAAGGGTTCTCCCTTCTTCTCACCCGATGACTACAGGACTTTGCTGAAGCCCTATCACAAGAAGGCAGTTGACTGGGCACATGAAAGAGGACTTCTCACAGAGATGCATTCCTGCGGCTTTATCGAGCCTCTCCTGCCCGATATCGTTGACACAGGACTTGAAATGCTCAATCCTCTTGAGGTCAAAGCGGGAATGGATCCCGGCAAGCTTAAGAAGCTCTACGGTGACAAACTTGCATTCCACGGCGGTATCAATGCACAGATATGGGACGATATCGACCTTGTTAAGGCAGAGATGGAGCGTATTATCCCCATAATGAAGGAAGGCGGCGGATACGTTTTCGCTTCCGACCACTCCATCCCCAACTCTGTTTCTTATGAGAATATGAAAGAGATCGCTGAGCTTGCACACAGGCTCGGTAAGTATTGATCGGAGACGGACAATGAATTACAATATGAAAGAATGGTTCGGGAGACTTTACGGTACGGGTGAAAAAAAGCCCATACCCGTGCTCTCGTTTCCTTGTGTAAACCTCCTCGGCATCAGCGTACGTGAGCTTATTTCCGACAGTGACCTTCAGGCAAAGGGTATGAAGGCTATTGCAGACAGGACCGATGCGGCGGCATCTGTAAGCTTTATGGATCTGTCTGTTGAGGCTGAATGCTTCGGTGCTGACGTCGTGGTATCTGACGACGAGGTCCCCACTATCAAGGGAAGAATAGTACACGATATGGATGAGGCAGAGGCTCTTGTAGTTCCCGCTGTGGGAAGCGGCAGAACACAGATCTACATAGACGCTATAAAGAAAGCCGCAGAATCTATCACGGACCGTCCCGTTCTTGCGGGAATGATCGGACCTTACTCCCTTGCGGCAAGACTTCTTGACGTGTCTGAGATAATGATGGACTGCTACGACGACCCCGATATGGTACACCTCGTCCTTGACAAGGTGACCTCGTTCCTCTGCGAGTATGCGGCGGCATACAAGGCGGCGGGGGCTAACGGTATCGTGATGGCTGAGCCCGTTGCGGGGCTTCTTTCCCCCGACCTTGAGGAGGAATTTTCTTCTCCCTACGTGAAGCGTATCGTTGACGCAGTTCAGGACGACGATTTCGGTGTCATCTACCATAACTGCGGAGATAACGTACCCGTTATGCTTGACTCCATCCTTTCCGTAGGCGCGGCGGCGTACCATTTCGGTAATTCCGTTGACTTAGAGAAGGATATCATTTCAGCAGTTCCGTCCGACGTGCTTGTTATGGGTAACGTAGACCCTGCGGGTGTACTCAGACTCGGTAACCCCGAGAGCGTAAGAGAGGCTACACTTGAGCTTCTTGAAAAGTGTGCAAAGTACGATAATTTCGTCCTCTCATCGGGATGCGATATTCCGCCCATGACTCCTTTCGAGAACATTGATGCATTCTTTGCGGCATCAAAGGAATTCTATGGAAAATAAAATAATAAATGAAGTATGCGCCGAGGCTTTAAGACTCGGCGCATACAAGGCTAAAGTAATAAACGCGGGGGACATAGTTCTTGACCGCGTTTTCCGCGATATGTGTGAGAGAAACGCATGCGGAATGTACGGCAGATGTCATACCTGTCCGCCTGACGCAGGAGACATCGACGTGCTTATGGATAAAGTAAGAGACTACAGCTACGCCCTTGTATTCCAGACCGTGACGGAGCTTGAAGACAGCTTTGACTTTGAAGGAATGATCGATGCCAAGAAGTCGCTCGTCAAGGTGTCCTGCGGTATGCGGAGCTTTTTTGAAAAACTGGGGATTTTATCGGCTCTCCACCTCAGCGCAGGCGGATGCGGTATCTGCGAGACCTGTGCCAAGGTAACTGATGAGCCGTGCCGCCACCCGAGTCTTGCGCTTCCGTCCCTTGAGGCATACGGTGTCAACGTGTCAAAGCTTGCCGCTGTGTCAGATATGAAATACATAAACGGACATAATACGGTGACCTATTTCGGGGCGGTACTGTTTAATACCGAAGACTACGTACAAGTAAAAGTTAACGGAGTGGTTGTCAAGGCTTTGAAGGGTACAGTGCTTTCACAGGTCATAAACGGTGAGAAGCCCTGCGGAGGCCACGGCAAATGCGGAAAATGCAAGGTCACGGCAAAGGGGGGACTGTCTGCCCCGACTGCTCAGGAGTTATCCATGCTGTCAGTTGAAGAGTTGTCCCGCGGAGTACGTCTTGCATGTCTTACTAAGGTTACGGGAGACTGCGTAGTTGAGACCGACACAGTAAAAAAAGCTGAACAGGTGGTGACAAGAGGTGATCTTCCAAGTCTTGAGATAAACCCCGTTTTTGAAAAATACGGCGTGGCGATCGACGTGGGGACAACCACCCTTGCGGGAAGACTTTATGACAGAGATGGAAAACTGCTTTCCACCGCATCTTCCATAAACCCACAGCAAAAGTGGGGCGCGGACGTTGTGTCAAGGATAGAAGCGTCTCTCGCGGGTCGCGGCGCTGAGCTTGCGGGTAGCATAAGAAAAGCAATCGGTGAGCTTATCACGGTACTCGCAAATGAAGCGGCGATCGATGAAAAGGATACGGACGCCGTCGTAATTACGGGTAACACCGTTATGCTGTCCCTTCTTACAGAGGATGACACAGAGCCTTTTTCTCACGCTCCCTTTGATGTAAAACGACTTTTCGGCGAGACACTAACAGCCAAAAAGCTGGGGTTAAGCAGTCTTGAAGATGATACTCCCGTATATCTGCCCCCGTGTATATCTGCGTTTGTCGGTGCTGACATAACCTGTGCGATACTGGCAACACAGCTTTGTGACAGAGACGTGGCTATGCTTGTTGATATAGGTACCAACGGCGAGATGGCGCTGTGGACTGACGGCAAGCTGTCTGTTTGTTCAACCGCCGCAGGACCCGCATTTGAGGGCGTGGGTATATCCGCGGGCATGAGAGGCGCCACAGGTGCTATAGATAAGGTTACCTTAAAAGACGGAAGAGTAAGTGCACACGTTATAGGCGATGTGTCTCCCGTTGGTATATGCGGCAGCGGTATAATCGATGCTGTAGCCGTTATGCTTGAAACGGAAGCCGTTGATGAGACGGGATACCTTGAGGATGAAGAATTTGCCGTGGCTGACGGAGTAACGGTCTCACAGGACGACGTCAGAATGATACAGCTTTCCAAAAGTGCCGTCTGCGCAGGACTTATGACGCTGACGGAGAGTGCGGGTCTGACGTGTGAAGACATACCCGTGCTGTACGTTGCGGGCGGATTCGGAAATTATCTTAATATGAAAAGCTCTGCCGAGATCGGACTTTTGCCGAAGACTCTTGCGGAAAGATCGTCTGTGGTAGGAAACGCCGCCATAGCGGGCGCATCCATGCTTCTCCTTGACGCCGCGTCAAGAGAGCGTATATGTGAGATCGCCAAAAATGCAGAGACAGTAGAGCTATCCACTTCAAAGGTGTTCTCAGACTTCTACATTTCGGGAATGATGTTTGAAGAGGTGTGATGAAACAATAGAGAAGGGTACCGTTTTTCGGTACCTTTTTCACTTGCTTTTTTCACTCCATCCACACCATATTGACACATCCGATTTAATATAGTATAATCATCTTATACGTATATCCGTAAATATCGTAAAGGTAAGGTGCATTTATGTTTAAGCGCACGCTTAAGGATTTTGCAGTTATAACTTTTGCTACGGCAATAGTAGCCGCGTCCATATATTTTTTCATGCTCCCAAGCAAGATAGCCGTAGGTAGCGGGTCTGCGCTTGCCATGGTCCTCGCTAATTTTATCCCACTACCCGTGTCCGTGCTGTCCCTTTTGATAAACGTCGTTTTGCTCATTCTGGGATTCATACTTATCGGTCCGGGCTTTGGAGCAAAGACCGTGTATACCGCGGTCATGATCCCCGTAATGCTAGGCGTGTTTGAATTCCTGTTTCCGTCGTTCACTTCCTTCACAGACGACCCCGTGATAGACGTCCTTTGCTATATTATCATAGTAAGCATGGGCATGGCGATACTCTTTTCCCTTAACGCCTCCTCAGGCGGACTTGATATCGTGGCGAAGATAATGAATAAGTATCTTCGCATGGAGATAGGCAAAGCCATATCAGCGGCAGGTATTGCGGTAGCCCTTTCCACCATTTTCTGCTATGACACAAAAACAGTCGTTCTCAGCGTTCTTGCAACGTATTTCAGCGGCATTGTGGTGGACCATTTTATCTTCGGCCTTGACATAAAACGCCGCGTGTGTATCATTTCACCTAAGCTTGACGAGATATCCGACTATATCCTGCACGAGCTTCACAGCGGAGCGACGATAAACGAGATCATCGGCGCCTATGATAATACCAGCCGTCGTGAGATAATCACGATAGTGGATAAGCATGAGTTCCGCAAACTTATGGATTATCTGAGGAAGACTGACCCGAGCGCATTTATTACGGTATATTCAGTAAACGAGATACATTATATTCCGAAAAGTAAAAACGATGATTGACGGTCTTGCATAGTAATAAACGTTTCAGTCAAAAATATCAGGAGAAGATAATGAGAAAGATAAGGTGGGGTATCGTAGGCCCCGGAAACATTGCCAACAGATTTGCGGCAGCGGTCAATAATCTTGACTGTGCGGAGCTGAGTGCGGTAGCATCCCGCAGCGAGGAGCGTGCAAGGACATTTGCAAATGAGCACGGGATACCTCACGTATTTTGCGGATATGAGGCCATGGCAGCCTCAGGAACGGTTGACGCCGTTTACATTGCAACGCCTCACAATCTGCATCAGCCGTGTGCGGAACCTTTTCTTAATGCGGGTATCCACGTGCTTTGTGAAAAACCTATGTGCGCTACAGCATATCAGGGACGTAAGCTTAAGGAGTGTGCAGATAATAACGGTGTGTTCCTCATGGAGGCTATGTGGACAAGGTTCCTGCCTGCGATCGCTGAAGCAGTGAAGATCGTCTCACGAGGAGATATCGGCGAGGTCCGCGGAATTAAGGCAGACTTTTGCGGTATGGTGACAGAACCCGTCGAAAGACTGAACAAGGCTTCTCTTGCAGGCGGCTCGCTTCTTGATATCGGTGTATATTGCCTCCATTTTGCGGCGATCTTTCTCGGAAGTTCACCTGCTGAGATAATTGCTGTTGCACATAATGATGACGAGGTGGATCTGCACACGGGCATATTTATGAAATATGAAAGCGGAGCGATCGCCGATCTTACGTCTGCCATCTGCGTCAGAAAACCTGAGGACGCATATATCTACGGTACAAAAGGATACATACACGTACCGAATTTCTTCGGAGCCGAGGAGATCGTCGTACATACCGACGGCGGGGAAGAGCGTATAGTCAGAGAATGGCTTGGAAACGGTTTTGAGGAAGAGATCATCGAATGCTGTAAGTGTATCGGAGAGGGTAAGACTCAAAGCGATACTCTCCCTGTAGAGGAAAGTATACGTATTCTCGAGCAAATGGACAAAGTAAGAGCACAGATCGGAATAATATATCCCTTTGAGACTGAGCTGTGATTATTAAATAAAAATACAAAAATATATAAATAAAAGAAAGAATCAAGTTTATGTACAGTATTGATTTTGGAAAGAGCGGAATTAAGGTGCCTACTATTGCGGTCGGATGTATGCGAATAGAAGACCTGAGCGAAAAGGAATTGTCTGCATTCATCGACAAGGCTCTCAGCCTGGGCGCAAATTTCTTTGACCACGCAGACATTTATGACAGCGAAGAAGTGTTCGGTAAGGCACTTACCCCCTCAATACGCGACAAGATGTTTATACAGACCAAGTGCGGAATCCGGGACGGAAGATACGATTTTTCGTACGATCATATCGTCACTTCCGTTGAGAACAGTCTGAGGTATCTCAAGACCGATCACATAGATGCTCTGCTGTTACACCGTCCCGATACTCTTATGGAGCCTGAAGAGGTCGCACGTGCATTCTCCGACCTTAAGGCGGCAGGAAAGGTGCTCCATTTTGGTGTTTCCAACCAGAGCTCATATCAGATGGCACTTCTTCAGAGTGCACTTGACGTACCGCTTTGTGCAAACCAGCTTCAGTTCGGTATCGTACACACGCCCATGATCAATTCCGGAAACAACGTAAATATGACAAATGAGTTCGGAATAAACCGTGACGGCGGTGTGCTTGAATATTGCCGTCTCAATAAGATCACTATTCAGCCCTGGTCACCTCTGCAATTCGGTTTCATTTACGGTTGCTTCTTAGACCACGAGGGTTATCCCGAGTTGAATGCTACTCTCGATAAGATCGCAGAAAAGTATTCCGTTTCCAAGACTGCCATTGCATTTGCTTGGATACTGCGTCATCCTGCAAAGATGCAGCCTATTACCGGTACTACGAATATTAAGAGACTTGAAGATTGCATCAAGGCAACGGATATCCGTATAACTCATGAGGAATGGTATGAGATCTACCGTGCGGCAGGTAACGAGTTACCGTAATTGAGATTTCTGAGCTTAAAGTCAAGACCACCGGTTTAACCGGTGGTCTTAGTTTGCTGACAAAGGTTTCGCACCGTCAAAATGAACAAAAGCTTTAATCGATTCTTTTAGCACATTCGCTACGCGAAGTGCGAAAGATCGCGTGTTTTTACTACTTGGCGATGCCAAGTAGGGCAGAGCCTTGAATCGCCCTCCGCAGAGGGCGAAATTCCCCTTATTCGTCCAAAAAGCGGTCCGCGACAAACAAAGTTTGTCGTCGCACTTCGCCAACGACGAATGTGCTGCAGGCACGCGCATACCATTTTCTGACAGTTTAATCTTTGTGTAATTTGACAAACCCTGTGTTTTGTCACAGGGTTTGTCAGCGGTCTTAGTTTTATTGGGTTCGGTGCTAACACGCCCTTCCGCCGGGGCAGTTGCCTCACTCCCTTCGATACACTCAGGTCGTGACGCGCCTTTTCGGCGTTACTCGATCCCCCAGTTTGTTGCGAACTAAAGCCAAGGGTTGAAATATTATCAGGAACGCATTTGCGTTCCTTTTTATTTCTGAGTGACAGGACCCTACCTGCGGCCTCTACCTCCTTCCGAAAATATAGTCACCTGCCGTCGCCACTTGGCTTTAGCCAATGTGAGCGGTACGACTCCGCTCGGCACGCTCCTTGTTTTCGTTACTCACTACGTAAAAACGATACTTAATCGTTTTTACTCGTTCCCCCCGTTTGTACTGAGAGCGACCCCAGGTTGAAATATTATCATGCAGAAACAAAAAAGGAACGCATTTGCGTTCCTCTTTATTTCTGAGTGACAGGACTTGAACCTGCGGCCTCTACCACCCCAAGGTAGCGCGCTCCCAACTGCGCCACACCCAGATTTTTTGCTGCCTGCCTTAGCAAGCCTCCATATTATATCACCGAAGTATTCGTTTGTCAATACCTATTTTCAAAAAAATCAAAAAAAATATAAAATTTTTATTATATGCGTTTTTTTGCGATTTATGTATTTATTTATCACGTAGAATGTGTTATAATGTATCTGTTAGAATAGTATCTTTATGCTGTGAGAACAGTAATTTCTGATTTTATTGAGGATAATATAATATGTGCGGTTTTATTGGATTTGTCGGAGAGATCGAACACAGAAAAGAAGTTGCCCGTAAAATGGCGGACAGGATCATCCATCGCGGCCCCGATATGGAGGGTTATTTCCTTACCGAGGAGTGTGAAACTCCCTCAGTGGCACTCGGCTTCAGAAGACTCAGTATCATTGACCTTGCCGACGGCGCTCAGCCTATGTATAACGAGGACGGAAGCGTTGTTAT
>JAFSGU010000069.1 GCA_017440665.1 Clostridia bacterium | reverse complement strand
CAGGGGTTCATTACGGAACCGCGAACTGTAGGACGGATACCCATGTGACGCTTTCTACCTGCCTTACCGATCTTAACGGTATCATGCTCGATGTTACCGATCTGACCGATAGTAGCCTTGCACTCGATTCTGATATAACGAACTTCACCGGAGGGGAGTCTTACCTGAGCAAGATCGCCTTCCTTAGCCATGAGCTGAGCCTGTGTTCCGGCGGAACGAACAAGCTGTGCGCCCTTGCCGGGTGTGAGCTCGATGCTGTTGATGAATGTACCAACGGGAATGTTTGCGAGGGGGAGGCAGTTACCGGGCTTGATATCAGCGTCTGCGCCGGAGTAAAGAACGTCACCGTCTGTTACGCCAACGGGAGCTGTGATGTAGCTCTTCTTACCTGCTTCGTCCTGGAGGAGCGCGATGTAAGCTGTTCTGTTGGGGTCGTACTCAACACCGATAACAGTCTTTGCACCGGACTCAAGTCTCTTGAAGTCGATAAGACGGTACTTCTGCTTGTTTCCGCCACCCTTGTGACGTACTGTAATTCTACCGTAGCTGTTACGGCCGGAGTGCTTCTTCTTCTTAGCGAGAAGGCTCTTTTCGGGGGTAAACTTTGTTACTTCCTCGAAGGAGGGCACAGACATATGTCTTCTCGCCGGTGTAGTAGGCTTATACTTGATAGTAGGCATTTACTCTTTCCTCCTTCTGATTAGTTCATACCTTCGAAGAACTCGATGGTCTTGGAGTCAGCCTTAAGAGTTACGATTGCCTTCTTCCATGCAGCGGTCTTACCCTCAGCATAGCGAAGTCTCTTGGGCTTGCTCTTCATGTTGATCGTGTTTACTGCAGCAACCTTTACGCCGAAGAGCTCCTCAACTGCGTGAGCGATCTCGGGCTTAGTTGCGTCTACAGCTACCTTGAAAGCGTACTTCTTATCAGCGACCATGTCCATAGATTTTTCTGTGATAAGGGGCTTAATGATAATATCCTGAGCGAACTTCATTATGCATACACCTCCTGGATCATTTCAACGGCAGCCTGACCGATAACGAGTGTATCACAGTTCAGGATGTCATATACGTTGATTGTGTTGGTGTAAGCAACCTTAACGCCTTCGATGTTGGAGAGGCTGCGAACAACCATTTCGTTCTTTTCGGGAAGAACTACGAGGCTCTTTCTGCCTGCGCCGATAGCGGAGAGCATGGAAGCCATAACCTTTGTCTTGAACTCAGTAGCTGCGATGCTGTCTACGACGATCATCTTGTTATCAGCCACCTTTGCAGAAAGTGCGCTTGTAATAGCTACGCGGCGAACCTTCTTGTTGAGCTTTGTTCTGTAAGAGCGGGGCTTAGGACCGAGAGCGATACCGCCGTGTGTCCACTGAGGACTTCTGGTAGAACCCTGTCTTGCGCGGCCTGTACCCTTCTGTCTCCAAGGCTTACGTCCGCCACCGGAAACCTCTGTTCTGGTGAGAGTGGACTGTGTACCCTGTCTCCGGTTACCGAGATAATTCTTAACAGCCGCATGGAGGACCGCACTGTTTACGTCAACTGCGAACACGCTGTCAGCGAGCATCATAGTGCCAACCTCAGCGCCGGCCATGTTTACAACTTTAATTTCAGCCATTGTCTATTTCCTCCTTCCGACTTACGCTTTTACGCTGTCGCGGATGAACACGATTCCGCCCTTCGCACCGGGAATTGCACCCTTAACTGCGATGAGGTTCTTCTCTGTGTCAACCTTAACAACTTCAAGATTGAGTACGGTTACCTGCTCGTTACCGTACTGACCTGCCATCTTCTTGTTCTTGAAGATTCTGGCGGGGTCGATAACACCCATTGAACCGGACTGACGGTGGATAGGACCGATACCGTGAGTCTTACCAAGCATGTGGAGATTCCATCTCTTGATTGCACCGGTATAACCGCGACCCTTTGTATTGCCGGTAACGTCGACCTTGTCGCCAGCGGCGAAGGTATCGACAGCAACTACATCACCAACGTTCATATCTGCTGCATTCTCAAGACGGAATTCCTTGAGGTGACGCTTAGCCTGAACGCCTGCCTTCTTGAAGTGGCCGGCCTGGGGCTTGTTTACGAGCTTCTCACGGATCTCGCCGTATGCAAGCTGTACTGCGTCGTAGCCGTCTGTTTCAACGGTCTTCTTCTGTGTTACGGGGCAGGGACCTGCTTCGATTACGGTAACGGGGATTACTACGCCGTTCTCGTCGAAGATCTGTGTCATGCCCAGCTTCTTTCCGATGATTCCCTTTTTCATCATCATTTCCTCCTAAAAATAAGGTTATTGGTTAATGCCCCACTGTTCGTCCGATGCCACTCAGACAGGCACTAACATGACCCGTCCGTCATCAAGCACACCGTTCAATCCCGGAGCGGATCGATAAGTGATAGCTCTGTGCGGAAGTCTTTGGCTAACTTTGTGACCGGGAGCCTATCGCCCGATCGTTCTCACAGCTTGAGGTCGATATCTACGCCTGCGGGAAGTTCAACTGCCATAAGCGCCTGAACAACCTTCTGTGAGGGCTTCTTGATCTCGATCAGTCTCTTGTGAGTTCTCTGCTCGAACTGCTCGCGGCTATCCTTGTACTTGTGTACTGCACGAAGGATAGTTACGATTTCCTTCTCGGTAGGGAGCGGAATGGGACCTGCAACCTCTGCACCGTTTCTCTTAGCGATGTCAACGATCTTTGCCGCTGCTGCATCTACGAGAGAGTGTTCGTAGCTTCTGAGTCTTACTCTGATCTTTTCGTTAGCTGCCACTTTGTTTGCCTCCTGTATATAATAGTTATGATAGTTGAGGCGACGAACACGCGCCCGGGCGTTTCTTTTCTCCCCTTAACTAAACCGGCGTCCTGCTGGGTCAAGTGGACTCCGGGTCAGCCCTCGGGTTTCGAGAAGCCGTCCTGTCGCATATTGTCTGCGCCCGATTTACTCGGACATACTCTGCGGAAATTACCCGCGGACCCTGACAGTATGGGTCTACGGCAACCTCCCGCTTCATCGCACATCAAACGTGTAAATTATATCATATAATTACGGTTTTTGCAATATTTCTGCATATTTTTATTGACTTATTTTTATAGAAATATTCACGAAATTTCAAGGGTTGTTTTGTGATATTTGCACAATAGCCTTTGGCTGCGATATATATGGTTGACTTCCGCCACCATATATGGTATCATATCCATTGGAAAGATACAAGTGCGGACGATCCAACTGTGTATTATATATATTAACGACTGTGTATTATATATATTAAATTGAAAGAAAATGGAGAGAACAGCATGAAACTCAGATTTCCCGACGAGATAAAAATATTTGACAAAGTGGACAACGGGCACACTTTCCGCACGCCCGGGGCAGTGTACGACGACGTTAAGCTGACCCTTGATATGAAAGACGACCGTTTGTCCGTGCAAATCGTCGCAGACACCACCCCGCTTTTACACATAAGATTCCGTTGGAACTTTGCTCCCGAGGAGATCCGCCGCGGAATACACATAATGGGTGACGCTTGGGAGCGCTCCTACGGAGAGCTTGAGTGGCGCGGCGAGGTGCCTCACAGATTCATGCCCTGGTATATGCTTGTTTCAAACGGCAGTGATCTGTCCCCCGACACGGACGGACGGTTTACCGAAGCTTTCGGAGTAGGTGTACAGCCGTCAGCTATGTGCTCATGGCAGCACGATCCACGCGGTGTCACCCTTTGGATGGACGTGCGTTGCGGAGGCAATGGCGTGCTCCTCGGCGGGCGCGAGCTTCACGTATGCGACGTATTCATAAAAGAATATTTCAACACTTCCGCTTTCGAGGCAGGCAAAAGTTTTTGCAAGGTGATGTGTCCCGCGCCTCTTCTGTCCGACACTCCCGTATACGGCTTCAACAATTGGTATTATGCGGTAGGTCACTCCTCACACGAGCAGATCCTGAAGGACTGCGACCTTATCTGCGAGGTGACCGAGGGGCTTTCAAACAGACCCTACATGGTAGTTGACGACGGTTGGCAGAGAATCCCCTGCAGCGGTCCGTGGAACGCGGGATGCGAGCTGTTCTCCGACATGCCCGGTCTTGCGAAGGAAATTTCAGGCAGAGGAGCCATCCCCGGAATATGGGTGAGATACCTCCGTGACGAATTCGATTATTGCGGGCTTCCCTCGGAGTGTTATCTTAATGCGCGCGAAAAAACACTCGACGCATCACACCCTGCTGCTATCGAGTATATAAAGGAAGTCACCGGGCGTATTGTATCGTGGGGCTATAAGCTCATCAAGCATGATTTCTCAATGCAGGATATTTTCGGTGTCAACGGATACGAGCGCGGCGGATATCTTGCAAAAAACGGTTGGAGCTTCCGCGACCAAAGCCGTACCTCTGCGGAGATCGCCATGGATATGTACCGCGCCATACTTGAAGCCGCAGGCGACGGTACTGTGATCCTCGCCTGTGATACCCCATCACATCTGACGGCAGGACTTGCCCACGTTATGAGGACAGGCTTTGACACAAGCGCACGACATTTCGAGCGCACACGCATATGCGGTGTAAACACCCTTGCATTCCGTCTGATGCAGAACGGCACATTTTACACCGTGGACGCAGACTGCATCGGTCACTCGGGACGCATTGATTGGAAGCTGAACCGTCAGTGGCTTCGTCTCGTCGCCGAAAGCGGAACTGCGTTGTTCATCTCCGCCGACCCCGACCTCACCACGGATGAAATGAAGGAGGATATGCGACTCGCTTGCAAGGTCAACACAAGCGGTTATCCTGACGCCATTCCTCTTGACTGGATGGAAAATCAAACGCCGGAGGTGTTCCTTATAAACGGAGACGTCAAGGTTTACGATTGGTACGCCGAGGAAGGCACTCACCAGTTTATCCCGCCGGCCGACCCTGAGTACTGATAACACTTTGTACTTAACATCATATTTACAAATTTATCATTGATATTACGCATTCTGTGCGGTATAATATTATAAATATATTGAAATGATGATCTTCGCACAGTCCCATCCCGCGAAGATCAAACGGAGTACGCTATGAAAAAGATCGTTTCTATAATTCTGGTGCTTGCTTTTGCACTCACCTTAATGACAGCCTGCGGCAAGAAGGCAGACGCCCCCAAGGGCATGAAGCTTGCATCAGGCAACGCCGCGTCATACAGTCTTTTCATCCCCAAGGATTGGAAGATCGACGTTCAGACAGGTTACACCGCCGCACACGTTTCCGACGAGGACAAGACCAACGTGTCCGTCACCGTTTACGACCTTGAGCACACCAACAGCACGGTGGACGAGTGGTGGGAGGTAAACTCCGAGGACTTCTCCATAGTCTGCACAGACTACAAGGAGATAAGAATAGGTGCCGACACCGTTCTTGACGGAGTAAACGCAAAAGAGTACGTTTACTCAGCAAAGCTCGGAGGCGTGGAGTACACCTACCATCAGGTAGCGGCAGTTACAGAAGGCGGTACGGTATACGTTATCACATACACCACAACGCCCGACAAGTATGAGTCTCACCTTGAGACCTTCAACAAGATAACGTCCGAATTCAAATTCTGATATGACAAAAGAAATACATTATCTCGACAACGCGGCTACCACCCGCCCATCTGCGGCGGCACAGGCAGCCGCCGTGTCCGCTATGGACATATGGGGAAACCCCTCTCAGGGGTATTCTCTCGGCATGGATGCAAAAAAACTTCTCGAGGACTCCCGCGAGGCGGTGCTCACAGCCCTCGGTGTACGCCGTATGGGAGCGGGAACACTTGTGTTCACCGCATCGGGCACCGAGGCCAACTGTATGGCTACCCTCGGATACCACTATGCAAAGAACAGAACGGGAGCGGGCAAGAAGGCGGTGATGCTCCTCTCTGACGGAGAGCATCCCTCTATCGAAAATCCCGCCCGTATACTTGAAGAGCTCGGGTGGCAGATCATCCGCATCCCCACCGTGGGAGGCGAGCTTGACATGGACGAGCTGAGACGCGCCGCGGCTACGCCGTGCACGTCCATGCTGGTGTGCTTCATGCTGGTAAATAACGAAACGGGCGCGCTGTACGACGTAAAGCGTGCGGCGGCTATCGTACACGCGGCTCACCCCGATGCACACGTACACTGCGATGCAGTACAGGCATTTATGAAGACCAAGGTGAATCCTACCCTTCTGGGCGTAGATTCGCTGACCGTCAGCGCTCACAAGATACACTCTATCAGAGGTGCGGCGGCTTTCTACATGACCCCCGAGGTGGTGAAGCGTAAAAACATCACCGCCGTCATTCCCGGAGGCGGACAGGAGAAAAATTACCGCTCGGGCACGGAAAACCTCGTTTCCATCGCGGCATTCGCGGCAGCCTGCCGTGAGGCAAAGGAATGCTTCAGCGACAACCGCGAAAGGGTGGAATCTCTCTCTGCGTATTTGAAGGAAAGCCTTGCCGCTCTTGAAGGCGACGGCATCAGGATCAAGAAGCCCGTGTGCGCTGTTCCCGACGTAGTGAACATAACCCTCCCCCGTATAAAGAGCGAGACCATGCTCAACTTCCTGTCAGGCAAGGGCATCTATGCCTCCGCCGGCTCGGCTTGCTCCGCGGGAAGCGGCCACCTCAGCCACGCCCTTAAGGCATTCGGCTGTGCCGACGACGTGATCGACTCTTCTCTGCGCATCAGCATCTCCCACACAAACGACGAGTCCGACGTGGACGCGCTGACAGACGCACTGAAGGAAGGACTTTCCTCCCTCGCAAGATTTTAAATAACTAACGTATAAGGAAGGTGACGGCAAGGTGTTCGGTTATATCAGACCCCACACACCCGACTTAAAGGTGCGGGAAAACGAGCTGTACCGTGCCGTTTACTGCGGTCTTTGCCGCGAGATGGGCAGAGTAACGGGACAGGCTTCCCGACTCACCCTCAGCTTCGACTTCGTTTTTCTCTGCCTTGTGCGCACCATGGCAACGGGTGAGAGCTTCACCTCGTCCACAGGCACGTGCATCGCCCATCCATTCAAAAAGCGTCAATATATTGAAAGCTGCAATGCGCTCCGCTACTGCGCCGCCGCCGCGGCGTATCTTTCCGAAGGAAAGCTCAGCGACGACGTGTCCGACGAGAAAGGCTTTAAGCATGCAGCGGCAGTATGTCTTAGACCCACGGCCGCGAGAATGACCCGCCTTGCAGATAAAAACGCAGACGCCGCCCCGCTCAAAAAGAAGATAGAAAAAAAGCTGGCAGAGCTGTCCGCGCTTGAAAAGGAAGGCTGTAATTCCATCGACCGTCCTGCCGAGATATTCGGAGAATTGACAGCGGACGTATTTTCTTTCGGTCTGCCGGAGAGAGAAGGCCGTATATGTGCCGAGATCGGCAGAGAGGTCGGAAAATTCATATACGTCACCGACGCTTGCGACGACGTTTGCGACGACAGCAAGAAAAATCGCTTCAACCCCATCATATCCCTTGGCGGAGACGGTATCCTTGAAAAAAAGGACGGCAGGCTGTTCCTTTCGGAAAGCTTTGCCGATGCTATGATCACAGCGACCAATCTCAGCCTTCGCAGATGCGCCGCCGCGGCAGAGCTGCTGTGTGACGGCTCCCCCGCAGATGCCGCCGCGATAATACGCAATATCATATACTTAGGTATGCCGGGCATGATGAAGAAGACTATCTCCCGCGCCTGCGGAAAAGAATCCGATAAATAAAACCGCTGCGTCCCTAATTTTTCAGAAAAGGAACGGTCAACCATATGCAAAAAGATCCTTATTCCGTCCTCGGCGTCAACAGGAACGCCACAGACGAAGAAATCAAAAAAGCCTACCGCGAGCTTGCACGTAAATATCATCCCGATAATTACGTGGATAACCCCCTCGCCGACCTTGTGGAAGAGAAAATGAAGGAGGTCAACGAGGCTTACGACACCATACAGAAGGAAAGAGCCGCAGGAAAGGCAGGCGGCGGCAACTATTCTTCATACACCTACTCAGGCATCACCTCTTTTGCCGAGGTGCGCCGCCTTATCTCCGAGGGAAAATATTCCGAGGCAGAGATAATCATCGACTCCACCCCCTCAGGCGACAGAGGCGCGGAGTGGAACTATCTGAAGGGCTGTCTGCTCACTCAGCGCGGATACTATTACGACGCGCAGAAGTATATCGAAACAGCCTGCTATCTCGATCCGGGTAACGCCGAGTATCAGCAGGCGAAGAACCGCCTCCGTTATCAGTCGGGCACCTTCGGCGGTTCATACAGAAACGGCACGGGAACGGGCGAGCCCGACTGCTGCAGTATCTGTACTACCCTTATCATTCTGGATACCTGCTGTGACTGCTGCGGCGCAGGCTGCTGAGCGACCTTGACATGAGAAGAAAGACCTTTACGCTGACCTTCGCTTCACTTATGGCGGCGCTCAGCTTCACCTTTATGTATCTGGGCACGCTCACCGGTGTTCTTGATATGACAGCCTGCGCTGTCTGCTCAGCGCTGACTCTCATTCTTTACAGAGAATGCGGCAGAAGCGCCGCCGTGTGCGCCACGGCTGTATGCGGTGTGCTGTGCTTCATCCTTCTGCCCGACAAGACCTCCGCCGTGCTTTACGTAACGGTGGGTGCGGTGTATCCCCTGTTCCACGTTTTTGCAAGGCGTCTGAACAGAACGCCCGCGTGGTGTCTCAAATGCACCGCCGCCGTCCTTATAATAATGGCGTACGTGGGAGCGACGTTTCTGTTTATCCCGGCAGAGGCTACCGTCAAAATGATCGCGCCCGCTCTGCTGCTTGGACTTCCCTGCTTTATCATGCTTGACGTGCTTCTCTCCCGTCTTATGCCCGTATACGAGTTCAGAATAAGGCAGTATATCGTAAGATACCGCAGATAAAACAGACTTTTCTAATAAAATTAGAATACAGAACATGTGTGCCGACGCGAGCCCTTCGTCCGAACACGCCGAAGTGTGCAAAATACACAAAAGAATCCTTGCAATTTTGGATGAATATACTCTACCAAAATCGGCGCAAATGATGTATAATATATGTACCAAACTTGACTCTAAACTTTCCTTAAGGAGGAATTACACAATGGCAAGTCTTTCCCTGAAGCATATCTACAAGAAATATCCCGGCGGCGTTACCGCTGTATCCGACTTCTGCCTCGATATCAAGGACAAAGAGTTCCTTATCCTCGTTGGCCCTTCCGGATGCGGTAAGTCCACAACTCTTCGTATGATCGCAGGTCTTGAGGAGATCTCCGAAGGTGAGCTCTTCATCGGCGACAGACTCGTAAACGACGTAGCACCTAAGGACCGTGATATCGCGATGGTTTTCCAGAACTACGCTCTTTATCCTCACATGTCCGTATTTGATAACATGGCATTCGGTCTTAAGCTCCGCAAGACTCCCAAGGAGGAGATCAAGCGCCGCGTAGAAGAGGCTGCTCGTATCCTCGACATTTCTCACCTCCTCGAGAGAAAGCCTAAGGCTCTTTCCGGTGGTCAGAAGCAGCGTGTTGCGCTGGGTCGTGCTATCGTTCGTAATCCTAAGGTATTCCTTCT
>JAFSGU010000009.1 GCA_017440665.1 Clostridia bacterium | reverse complement strand
CCTTTTTCCTTTTCGGAAAGGGAGGGATTCGAACCCTCGAACGGGTATAAGCCGTTACACGATTTCCAGTCGTGCGCCTTAGACCAACTCAGCCACCTTTCCATCGTGACTGCTCCGTCTCACGGTATTCAGTTGCGGTTTTTTCGAACCGTGCTACAGTATACCACAGTTTTCTGAAAAATGCAATACCTTTTTCAATAATTTTTTTGAAAAGTTGAAAAATTACTTGTCTCTTCGCAATTGACTACTCTCTTTAAGTATGGTATACTATAAGTATGAAGCAAAAAATCAATTTTCCCACGAGGAAAGAAAGGTACGTAATATGAAAACAATCAAGGACAAGCAGCTGCTTATGGCGGCTGACATCGCAGGCTACTATCTTAAGGAAGCTATCAAGGAGCATCTTGAGGGCAAGGGCTGGACTATCACCGATATCGGTGTTACCGATCCTGACGATCCCAATCCCGAAATGTTCCACCGCATCGGTCTTAAGGTCGGCGCTAAGATCGCTGAGCGTGAGTTTGAGAGAGCTATGATCTTCTGCGGTACAGGTATGGGTATCCACATCGCCGCTTCCAAGTGCCCCCACGTTCACGCTGCTGTTTGTGAGAGCGTTCACTCCGCTAAGCGCGCTATCACCGGTAACGGCGTAAACGTTCTCGCTCTCGGCGGACACTGGATCGGACACAACATGGGTATCGAGATCGCTGATATCTTCGTTGAAAGTGAGCTCGGAACAGGCTACGAGTGGTGGCCTAACTTCTATGAGTTCCACAAGCTCGCTTACGATGAAATGGAAGCTTTCGACTACGAAGAATTCAAGGCTAACGGCTTTGAGCTTAAGCACCTCGGCGAGGTTGAGCTTGCAGGATGTGCAAAGCCCAGCGCCGCTAAGGACTGATAGTATTCACCGTGGAGGAGTTTTCATTGGAGACTCCTCCGCGTTTTTTATCTGCCTTTATTTTACGAAAGGATATTTATCTATATGAACAAGTATCTTGAAAATGCAGAAGTCCGCGACTTCTACGGCTACAAGCATTACGTTTTCGATTTCAACGGACACGAGGCTAACGTTATCCTCCCCCATGAGCCAAAAGGTAACCTGTGGATTTGGAGAGCCGAGTTCCTTAACTGCGGCTTTGATTGGGTAGATATGGAGATGCTCCGCCGCGGCTATCCGCTGATGTATTACCGCATCTGCGATATGTACGGCTGCCCCGCGGCTGTTGAACTGATGGACTCTTTCTACCGTCTTATGACTGAGGAATTCGGATATGCAAAGAAGACCGCATTCTACGGCTTCAGCCGCGGCGGCCTTTACAGCGCACACTTCGCTCTCGCTTATCCCGAGAGATGCGCCGCACTTTACCTTGACGCTCCCGTTCTTGACATCAAGAGCTGGCCCGGCGGACTCGGTGTTGGTCTGGGCGCCGAAAGAGAGTGGGCAGAGTGCCTCGAGTGCTTCGGTCTTGACCGTTCTACCGTTCTTTCCTGGAAGGGTAACCCCACTGACCGAGTTGCAGAGCTTGCAGAAAACGGTATTCCCGTGGTTATGGTCGTCGGTGACTCTGACCGTGACGTTCCCCACAGAGAAAACGCAGAAGTTCTCGTCGCGGCTTACGAGGCTGCAGGAGAGGAAAAGGCACCTCTTCTTTACATCGTAAAGCCCGGATGTGACCACCATCCCCACAGCCTTGAGGATCCCACACCCGTTGCAGACTTCCTTGAGAAATATCTTGCCGAAAAGAACAGCTGACACATGCGGTACGCTTCATACAGAGCGTGCCGCTTTTTTTAGCGGAAGTTTGCTGTATCGGGCACATGCAGAACGAATCTCCATGAGTCATCCTTGACAGCATCTGACAGTATATGATAAAATATACGAAAGAACATCACACGGAGGCCTTTATGCACATACCGACAGCGGAATCGACCGCAATTGATATCCTTACCTTTGACGAAGCCAGACTGCGCCGCGACGACAGCGCGGAATACGACCGCGAAAAATGGCTGTACATACCCGATTTTTATTCGGAATACCGATATATCCTCGGCACCGCGGGAAAGCGTCCCCTGATCGCTATCGGTATCAACCCTTCAACTGCAGAACCTGATAACCTTGACAACACGCTCAAATCTGTGGAGCGAATCGCCCTCGGTAACGGATACGACTCCTTTATAATGTTTAACGTGTACGCGCAGAGAGCAACAAATCCCGACCATATGGATAAGATGTTCAACGAGCGTCTTCACCTTGAAAATATGCGCGCGTTCCGCTGGATACTTGAAAGGTGCGAGGGAGAGCCCGGAGTATGGGCGGCATGGGGGACCATAGTGGAAAAGAGGGATTACCTGAAGCGCTGTCTTGAGGACATGGTGCAGATAGGAAACGAATTCGGCGCGGTGTGGTACAAAACGGGCAAGACATCCGTAAAGGGACATCCCCATCACCCGTTGTATCTGAAAAAAGACTCTAAGCTTGAGCTTTTTGATATGCAGGGATATTTTGAGAATAGCTTTTGATCAAAATATTTTAACGTAACAACAGTATTCATACAACAAAGGACTCTCGATCTCTCGAGAGCCCTTTGTTGTATGAAGTTAAAGAAGAGAAGAAGCTTTATTACTTATCCTGCTTGTTTGTCTTCGCGCACTTAGCAACAATGAATCCGAGAGGAATGAGTGCAAGTACGTTGGGGATTACCATGATGTTGTTGAACATATCAGCAAGCTCCCAAACGAGGTCGTTCTGGAAGAGAGAACCTGCGAAGATGAAGAGGATGGCAACAACGGAGTAAACGATAGTTGCCTTCTTACCGAAGAGGTACTCAACGTTCTGCTTACCGAAGAAGTTCCAGCTGATGATGGTTGTAAATGCGAAGAATGTGAGACATACAGCAACGATGATATTACCAACAGTCTGGTTGCCGAGAGCGGTACCGAGAGCGGTCTGCATGAGGTTACCCTTGGTAAGCTCGGTAGCTGCAAGGCCTTCTGCTGTACCGAGAGGGCCGCCGTTAGCATAGAGAGTGGAGATAACAACGAGAGCTGTGATGGTAAGAACTACGAATGTGTCAATGAACACACCGATCATAGCAACGACACCCTGGTCGTGAGGCTTCTTAACGTCAGCCTGTGCGTGAGCGTGAGGTGTAGAACCCATACCTGCTTCGTTGGAGAAGAGACCGCGCTTTGCACCCTGGCTGATAGCAGCCTTGATAGCAGCACCCATGGTACCGCCGAGGAGAGCCTGAGGAGTGAATGCAAACTTGAAGATCATGCCGAACGTTTCGGGGATAGCCTTGAAGTTAATAACGAGAACTATGATACCTACAGCGAGGTAGATAACAGCCATGATGGGTACTATCTTCTCAGCAACAGCAGCGATTCTCTTGATACCGCCGATGAAGATGATAGCGCAGATGATAGCGAGGAGGGCACCGATGATCCAAGAGGGGATACCGAATGCTGTCTCTACTGAGCCTGCGATGGAGTTTGACTGTACCATTGAGCCGATGAAGCCGAGAGCAAAGATGAGAGCGACAGCAAAGAATACTGCGAGGAACTTACCGAAGAAGCCCTTGTAAGCCTTCTTAATATAGTAAACGGGACCACCGAGAACTTCGCCGTTTTCCTTAACGATACGTGTTTCCTGAGCGAGAGTAGCCTCGGCGTAGATGGTAGCCATACCGAAGAATGCGATTACCCACATCCAGAAGATAGCACCGGGACCACCGACGAGGATAGCGCCGCAGGCACCTACGATGTTACCTGTACCTACCTGAGCGGCAATAGCGGTAGCAAGAGCCTGGAAGGAGGAAAGACCGTTCTTTCCCTCGCCCTTCTTAAAGATACCGCCGAAGACTCTTTTGAAGCCTTCACCGAAGCATCTGATCTGAACGAACTTGGTTCTGAATGAGAAATAAAGACCTGCGCCTACGAGAAGAAAGATAAGGATGTAGTCAGACATGTAGGCATTGATTGTCTGAACGATGGGAAGCAGAAAAGCTTCAATTTTTTCCATGACTAAAAGTCCTCCTGAAATATATTAAATGAAAAAAGACTCCGCGTACTGCTGAGCCTCAAGTAAAAGACACCGAAAACTTGCCACAGAGCAAAACTCTGTCTTCGGTTGCACTTTGTCCTTTTGCCTGAGAGATTAGCGGTATCCGCTTTGCACCTTCGGCACTCAATTTAATGAGCTTCTCCAAAGTTCTATCGGTTTACAGTCTCATCTCTTTCGAGATACCTGAGAGCGTTACTCCTTCGGTCGCCTTGATGGCATTTCCTGCAAACGTCACATAGAATATTCGTTTTTCATGAGTAGTATTATAGTACAAAGAATGACAAAATGCAACAGTAAAATGAACATTTTTTAAACTTCGGCATTTTGCTGTGTTTTAGTCCTTTAATATGATAAAATGTGACTAAATTTTGTACATATAGTACATTACAGTTTGATGCGCACGAAAAAACAGGTAATAAAAACGGGGAAAAGGCGGCATAAAATAGTCACGTTCCTCTTGACATCCTGATGGATATTTGATATAATATCTATGTTGTGTATTTCGGGGTGTGGCTCAGTTTGGTAGAGCGCGACGTTCGGGACGTCGAAGCCGCTGGTTCGAATCCAGTCACTCCGAAAAAGAAAAAAGCAAGGTGTGCCTTGCTTTTTTCTTTTTAGAAGAGAACGGCTTTCCGAAACAGCGAATGCAAGTGGTCAAGAAAGCGAATGGATCCCGCAAAGCGAAACGACCACTTGACCGGTTTCGCCGAAGGCGAACACCGTGCTGGCATCGAATCCAGTCAAGGCATTTTTGCCTTGCTTTATTATTTTGGTGACCGGCTTTCCGAAACAGCGAATGCAAGTGGTCAAGAAAGCGAATAAATCCCGCAAAGTAAAATGACCACTTGACCGGTTTCACCGCAGGTGAACACCGTGCTGGTATCGAATCCAGTCAAGGCATTTTGCCTTGCTTTTCTTTTTTGTGACTGGATTCGAAAGCCGGGAACCGCATCCGGTACGGCGGTTAAATGCGTAAGCATTTACGTCGTGGATTTTCGATGTGTTCGCACAGCAGAAAGAAACGAGTCGATTTTCAATATAATTCGAACACTCCGAAAAAGAAGAAACCGCCGAAGCGGTTTCTTCTTTATTCACTTATCTTACGAAAGCTTTGTGGAAACGGGCGAACATCGTTGCCGTCTCACATCTCTGTGCCTTATCCTGAGGTGCGAGAAGGACGGTGTCTCCGCTCTGCTTACCGGTTACGATACCAACGCCGTTTGCCCATGACACAGCCTCGGCAAAGCCTGCGTAGGGGCTTATCTTATCCGCGTCGGGGAATACCGAAATATCTGCACCCTCAGCCATTTCTGCTTTCTTGTAATCCTTCATGTATCTGTAAAGGAATACCGCAACCTGCTCGCGCGTAACGAGAGTGTCGGGAGAGAAGGTTGTAGCACTCGTTCCCGTTGTAACTCCGTTCCGGTATGCCCAAAGCACGGCGGGTGCGTACCACTGGTCAGTGGGTACGTCTGTGAAGAGGTTGTTAGCCGTATCGACCGCGGGTCTGCCTTCCATATTGTAGAGAAGCTGTACGATCATGGCACGGCTGGTCTGTGTTACGGGAGCAAAGGTAGTGTCGGAGGTTCCGCTCATGAGGCCTGTGTCATAGGCGTAGCCAACGGTGGGATAGAACCAATCGGTGCTTGCAACGTCGGTGAAAGCCATCTTCTTTGTGGAGGTGACAGCCTCATATGCCGCCTTAGCCTGCTCTGCAGACATTACGCCTTGACTCAGCGAGAACATATTGATCATTGAGCCCTTCGCCAAATTATCCGACGTCATATCGTAACCGCCAAGCGTTATCTTCTTATAGGAGGTATCGATATCGGTCTTGAGTCCGCCCGAGTAACGTTCCTCGCCTGTAAGCTCGCCGTTTACGTAAAGACGTGCTTTCTTATTGTCATAAGTAAAGATAACGTGGATCCATTCATTTTCCTCAATGGAGGTATGACACACGCTGTGGCTGTCAACACCCCCTGCCAACTCTGCAAATGCAGACAGCACGCCGTCTTCAACACCTAAGCTGACATACGCGTCCTTGATGCTGAGTATCTGCTGATAAGGCTCGGTATCCGTGATCTTAAAGTAAGTCTCAAGGGTGAAGGCGTGGCGGATTGCGTCGATGTCCTCCAGTGCGAAATCATAGGAAACTACGTTCACGCCGCCAAATGAAGCTGCCATTTTTCCGATAGTCTCATCTGTAACAAGCGTTGTGGGTGCAGCGAACTTTCCTGTGTGGCCCTTGAAGTCAGTCGCATCACCGTATGAATAGTCAACACGGTACATTGTCTTAAGAGAGGTGTCAATGGAATCGTCACGTCCAACGTTTACTGTTCCCTGCGCCTTAACGGGAGCGCTAGCCTTTCCGAAGGGACCCTCTGCAGTTACGGATACCTCGTAATCGGTATCGTATTCCAGTCCGTAAATAGTAACAGTTCTGTCAGCGCCAAAGGGAATGGAAGGATCGTTATATGCGTTCACGGTGAGCGTTTCGCCGCCGTTTACGGGAGTTACGTAAATATTGTAGCTTTCTACGTAGTCGTAGTTTTTGTCACTTGCAGGCTTTGCGTTGGCAGTAAACGTAACGTCGATAGAGTCAAAGTCACCTTTGTCCGTAACGGTAACGGCAGCGCCCTCGCCGTATATGGGCGCGGAACCCTTAAGGCAGTACGCGTTCGGATTTGTTGCCTTTGCGGGATCGTTGAAGTATATGAAGTCTTCAGGCTTCTGTGCAGAGTCGAGGACCCATCTTTCGTCTCCGTAGATCAGCTGACCATTGGCAAGATCAATGCGGTAAAGCTCGGTCGTGCCATCCTTTTTCACGTCAAACACGGTGATGGATGAGCCATACAGAGTGTCCTCACACTGTCTGTAGTATTTTCCTACAGTACCTGTGATCACACTTGTAAAGCCTGCCGCCTGGTCGATAACGCCGGGGTTCATGGGGTCGGGGTGAGAATGTCCCGAAATGTGTACAAGCTGAGGATAATCCTTCAAAAACTCGCGCGTTGCAGGATCGTATCTGTCACCAACCTGATAGTCGCCGAAAAGGGTGTCTTCAAATCCAATGTGAGAGATAAGGAAGATATGACCCTTGTAGCCTGTTGCCTCGACCTCTTTGACAGCAGACACGATATAATCGTGCTTTGTCTCGAAATTACTTGAGTTCCCGGCAACGGCAAGGCTTACCTTGATGATCGGTACCTTACCTGCGAGCCAGTATATCTTCTCGGTCTCCTGACCGACCTGCTCTCTGAAATCGTTTTCAATATTGGGGTTGTAGCACTCGTGGTTTCCGAGCATCGAGATGGTAGTGCCTACAGCGGCGCCTGCACCTGCGCCGGTTCCCTTGAAGCCGTCAACTTCAACGGTGAGCTCAGCGCTGTTTTCAGCTACGATGCTCTGGTAGGTGGCAAGCTGCTCGGGCGTGCCGCCCTCGGTCAGGTCACCGGCCGCAATAAATGCGTCAACACCGCCGATCTTCTTCAGCGCGGCATAAGCATTCTTAAGCTTGTCAACGGAGTCTCCGTATCCGATGTGGACGTCGCTTCCCACGGCGAAGCGGACGATAACGTCATCTCCCTTGGGAATTGCCGCCAGCTTGTCTGCGGTGGGGGTAAATGCTGCCAGGGCGGGACATACGGTCATCGACAGTATCACCGCCAAAGCCAGAGCCTTAATTATAAATCTTTTCATTGTCTAACCGAACCTTTCTTTTTTTGGTATATTACAATTATACAATAAATTCCCGTAAATGTAAAGCGGATTTAACAAGAGAAACAAAGAAAACCCACGCCAATTTTAAATAAATGTTGACTTCACTGCCTCCGGTACTGTATAATAAGCTCAAAGGAAGCATATAAACGGAGGTACTCTATGAAAAAACTTATATCTCTCATTTTATGTATCACCATGCTTTTGACAACTGCTGTATTTGCCGCGTATGAGGACGAAAAGCCCTGGTCCCCTGCATATACCAAGGTAGACGTTATCCCTCGCGGAAATGATGTCATTGCAAGATTCGTTATCGGAAGCGACGTTCACATCGGTTACACCTATTCCTACGACAAGCTGAGAAATGCCTTCGACACCATCGGCAAGATGGGTGGTGCTGACGCATTCCTTTTCGCAGGCGACATAACCGAGATGGGCTGGGACTATGAATATGACGCATTCATGGACATAGCAACCGCTTACACCAAAAACTGGACATCTGACGTAGACGGCTTTACCGCCAATACTACGGGAAGCTCAGTTGACACCGTTATCATTGCCGCAGGAAACCATGAGTATTATGCTTATGAGGACAACGCAAAGCATATTAGAATGTTCAGCGAAAAGACGGGTCAGGCGCTTGACGGCCTTTATTGGATAAACGGAGTACCCGTGATCAAGCTTGGTATGACACAGACCTCTGAGGAAGAGGTATATTACGATAAGCACGACTTCATCGAGAGTGCCCTCAAGGAGATCGACGGTAAAGGCTACAAGGGACACATAATCCTTCTTTCCCACACTCCCATGGGTGACACGGTAATGGCATCCTCCCCCACAAATGAGGACGGCTTCTCCGACGCTACCGAGGCTCTGCTTAAGAAGTATCCTCAGATAATCCACGTATCGGGACATTCCCACTATAACCCCTACTCACCAAAGTTTATCGACCAGTCCGCAGGATTTACAAGCCTCAGCGACGGTATAATCGGTAAGACCATCGACGACGGCTTTGACGAAAGCGGTAAGATCGGGTCCTTTGCCGTCATGCTTGATGTCAAGCGCGACGGTACAACTGAGGTACGCAGAATCGACCTCCAGAACGGACGCGTAATGTTCGACGGCGAGGATTGGATACTTGACGCATCCGATACCGCAGAGGATTTCATCTACTTCGCCGACAAGGATGAGGCGAAAAATCCCGATTCATACGTGCTGAAGGCGTCAGCTCCCTGGTTTAACGGAAACGAGAAGATCTCACTCCGCGATATGGGCGACCATGACTCCGTCGAGATCACCTTCCCCGAGGCGCAGACCAAGACCGCCAACAATTATGACTACGTATATTCCTATACCATCAAGGCTATTCCCAAAAACGGCGACGGAAAGACCTTGGAGGTACGAATACCTAACAACGATCATTTCCCCGGAGGCTATGGCTCGGACACCATAACCACCGTGATGACCGGCTTCCCTTGGGACGTCGAGTATTATTTCGAGATATACGCTGAGTCCTGCTTCGGATACAAGAGCAACGTAATAAAAAGCTCTGACACCGTAAAGGTGGAGCCCCGCGAGGTGAACAATAACACCCGAGTTCTGTACGATATCGATTATTCCTACGGAACCGGCATCGACCTTATGGGACACAAGTCCGACGTTCCTGCTTTCCTCGCGCCCAAGTATCAAAGCGACATCGACCGCTATGCGGTAAACTTCATCGGACTTTCTACAAATATGTATCAGCTTACAGAGGACGTGTTCGACGCAATGCGCTACGGCTTCACACTTGAAGCATACGTTAAGATGTCATATTCGGGAGAAGCTCAGGAGATACTCGGAAACTACAACTACGGCGGTGTTGCCATCACAACAAAGCTTGACACGGTATGCGTGCGCTTCAATCCCAAGGGTGCGGATTCGGGTGAGTTCTGCAGAACGTCCATGCCTGTTGACAAGTGGACACATATCGTTGTGACATACGATTCTCAGTACATAACTCTCTACTTAAACGGCGAGAAGGCCGCAAGTGAGTTCTGTCCCGGAGGCCTCGGCGCGGAATTTGACACCGAGGTGTCTGCAGAAGAGGTCGCGTTTAACGTGGGCGGACGCAGAAGAACAGGTGAGGATCCGTCCCTTCTTAAGAATTCATCTGTAAACCTTATCAGAATGTACGCAGGTACTATGACCGACGAGGCTGTCAGTGATGCTTACAAGACAGTGACCCAGCCTGTGAAAAAATTCGCGTTTACTGACGTTACTGCAACCGATTGGTTCTATGAGCCCGTGCTTTATTCATTCGCAACGGGACTTATGAGCGGTACGTCCGACACACTTTTTGCCCCCGCAACACAGACGAGCCGCGCGATGATCGTTCAGCTTCTCTACAATATGGAGGGCAGACCCGCAGTTGACGCAAGCAACAATCCCTTCACGGACGTACCTTACGGTGAGTGGTACGCGCCTGCAGTGCTTTGGGCATATCAGAACGGAGTTACCGCGGGAACCGGTGCTACCACATTCTCACCAGATACTCTCGTTACGCGTGAGCAGGTGGCAGTATTCCTTTACAGATACATGAAGGACTACAAGAAGGCTGAAATGGCAGAGGGTGCCGATCTTTCCTCGTTTGTCGACGCGGATCAGATCAGCCCTTACGCAGGCTTTGCCGAGGCGGTATCCTGGGCAAACAGCACTGGTATCGTAACCGGCAAGAGAAATAACACTCTTGTGCTTCTTGCTCCTCAGGACAAGGCACAGAGAAGCGAAACGGCAACAATGTTCGCCCGCTTCCACAAGGTGTTCGTGAGATAATAATACGATACAAAAAGGCTCCCTTTCCACAAGGGAGCCTTTTTGGGCGCAGATCGTACTAACGGTAGGACTGTGTACAATGTACCGCCAAACCATCGTAGGGGAGACCTGTGGTCTCCCGCCAACAAACGCCTCGCACCATCTTTATGGCAACAAACTATACAAACGATCTCACCACCGTAGGGGATGACGTCACTGTTTGCTACGCAAACGATACATCCACACCAACGGACGCCTCGCACTATCTCCACGGCAACCGCTAAACTTTATTAACCATCGTTGGCGGGAGACCACAGGTCTCCCCTACGATGTTAGGCGGTACATTGTACGCATCCGTGGGGAATGTGCGAGGTGTTAAATTACTCCTCATCCACCATTTCACTATCGTGAAATAGTCCCCCTTCTCCCACAGGAGAAGGCATATTTGTACAAACGTTTTAGATGAATCCGTAGGGAGGTGCAAGACGGTCGTCTTCCCCATCCTCTCCCGATGGGAGAGGTGGAAAAAACGTATGCTTCGCACATCACCCACGGCTACATCGAAATGTCCCCTAACAAACACAAAAAGGCACTGCCACATCGGACAGTGCCTCATTTTTTATCTTACAGCTTTTCCTTTACACTCTTAAGAGCTTCTTCGATACCGATTTTCTTTTCGCGGTACTTTTCAAGCTTTTCTCTTTCAGCTTCAACAACTGCCGCAGGAGCGCGTGAGGTGAAGCCTTCGTTGTTCAGCTTGCCTTCGGCTCTCTTGATCTCAGCGTCAACCGTTTTGAGTTCCTTTTCAAGTCGCTCAGCCTCAGCCGCAAAGTCTACCATGTCTGCAAGAGGAATGTAGATCGCCGCAGAATCGGTGATGATCTGTACGGCACCCTCGTCAGAGTAACTTTCAACTACAGCAAAGCTTGAAGCGGAGGCAAGCTTCTCGAAGAAGATGCCTGCGTTACGGAAGCTTTCCTCGTACTTGGTAACTACGTTTACAGCCGCCTTACGGGAGGGAACAACACCCATCTCAGCACGTCTTGCACGGATAGCCTTGATAGCGGAGATTACTCTCTCGAAGGATGCACTCTCATCTGCGAATGAGGGGATCTTGTCAGCCTCGGGATAATCCTTCAGCATGATAGTGCCGTCCTCGCCGGGAAGACCTGAGTAGATCTCCTCAGTGATGAAGGGCATGAAGGGATGGAGAAGTTTTAACACTTCGCGGAGAACGTAAGCGAGAACGTTCTGAGCGTTACGGCTTCTCTCTTCATCCGCACCGGATACGGAGGGTTTGGAAAGCTCGATGTACCAGTCGCAGTATACGTCCCAAATAAAGTCGTAGATCGAGGAGAGGGCAACGCCGATCTCGTAGTTGTCGAGGTTTACGGTAACGTTATTTACCGTTTCTGCAAGCTTGGTGAGGATCCACTTATCCTCAGCCGCAAGATTTTCAACAGAGGGAAGCTCGATCTTGTCGATGGTAAGGTTCATCATTACGAAGCGAGCCGCATTCCACAGCTTGTTAGCGAAGTTACGAGCCGCCTCGATCTTCTCGTCGGAGAAGCGCATATCGTTTCCGGGGCTGTTACCCGTGCCGAGTGCGAAGCGGAGCGCGTCTGCACCGTACTTGGAGATGATCTCAAGAGGATCGATTCCGTTGCCGAGAGACTTGGACATCTTGCGTCCCTGAGCGTCACGAACGAGACCGTGGATAAGAACGGTGTCGAAGGGGATCTGACCCGTGTACTCAAGGGATGAGAAGATCATACGGGATACCCAGAAGGTGATGATGTCGTATCCCGTTACAAGCGTGCTTGTGGGGAAGTAGCGCTTCAGATCATCTGTCTCATGAGGCCAGCCGAGAGTAGAGAAGGGCCAGAGCGCGGAGGAGAACCACGTGTCGAGTGTGTCGGGGTCCTGAGTCATGGTACCGCCGCACTTAGGACAGGTGCAAACTGCGTCCTTGGAAACTACAGTCTCGCCGCACTTATCACAGTAGTAAGCGGGGATTCTGTGACCCCACCAGAGCTGACGGGAGATACACCAGTCCTGTGTGTTCTCCATCCAGTGGAAGTAGTTCTTGTCAAATCTTTCGGGAACAAAGCGGATGTCGCCGTCGCGCACTGCCTTAACTGCAGGCTTCGCGAGAGGCTCCATCTTTACGAACCACTGAAGGCTGAGCATAGGCTCGATGGTGGTTCCGCAGCGGTAGCAGGTACCGACCTCGTGGTCAAGGTCTTCGATTTCAGCAAGGTAACCGCCTGCACGGAGGTCTTCAACGATGGCCTTACGTGCTTCGTAGCGGTCCATGCCTGCGTACTTGGAATAGTTTTCGGTGATCTTAGCGTCCTCGGTAAGTACAACTTCCATGGGAAGTGAGCAACGCTTACCTACTTCAAAGTCGTTGGGGTCGTGTGCGGGAGTGATCTTTACGCAACCGGTACCCTTATCAAGCTGAGCGTGCTCGTCTGCAACGATCGGGATACGTCTGCCAACAAGGGGAAGTACAACGTACTTGCCGATCATATCCTTGTATCTTTCGTCCGCGGGGTTTACTGCAACCGCTGTGTCACCGAGAAGTGTCTCGGGACGGGTGGTAGCAACCTCAACGTATCCGCCGCCGCCAACGAGGGGGTAACGGATGTGCCAGAAGTGGCCGTTCTGAGACTCGTAGTCTACCTCTGCGTTGGAGATAGATGTCTTACAGTGAGGACACCAGTTGATGATGCGCTCGCCGCGGTAGATGAGTCCCTTTTCGTAAAGGCGTACGAATACCTCACGTACTGCCTCGGAGCAACCCTCGTCAAGGGTAAAGCGCTCTCTTGACCAGTCGCAGGAGGAGCCCAGCTTCTTAAGCTGCTCGATGATGCGTCCGCCGTACTGTTCCTTCCAAGCCCATGCTCTCTCAAGGAATTTGTCACGGCCAAGGTCTTCCTTTGTAAGACCTTCTTTTCTCATAGCTTCAACGATCTTAGCCTCGGTTGCGATAGACGCGTGGTCTGTACCGGGGAGCCAGAGCGTGTCAAAGCCCTTCATTCTCTTGTAGCGGATAAGGATATCCTGGAGAGTGTTGTCAAGAGCGTGACCCATGTGGAGCTGACCCGTGATGTTCGGAGGGGGAATAACGATGGTGAAGTTTTCGGCTCCATCCTTGCCGGAGGGAGCAAAGCAGTTATCCTTGACCCAAGCAGAGTATATTCTCTCTTCAAAGTCACAAGGGTTATAGGTTTTTGCCAGTTCTTTTCTCATTTTATATCTTCCTTTCGGTGTTTTACTTTTGGGTATATATTAGTCGGGCTAAGCCCGATGGGGACAAAAAAACAGCGGGGATTTGGTTATGGTTCGTCCAAAGAAGAAACCATACCTCCTTTTATCGTAGGGCGGGGGGCTTGCTCCCGCCGCTTTTCACGGGGATTTGGTTATGGTTCGTCCAAGAAAGACACCATCTCAAACGCCGAAGTTTTCTTCGCTTCGCTCATCTTCCTTGGCTTCTTTTTGGGATGACGCTCGCCGTATGTCGTGCGAATACTCGCACGAGGGGAAATTGGTATGATATAAGATCAATTAAAATGTTTTTCGATCTTAAAACTTTCTTTCTCTACGTCGAATCCCCATTCGTTGTCAACGCGCATATCTGCGACACTTGATGATGGCAGGCAAAACTCTGCTTCGCGGTATCTTGCGCATTTGAGGTAATATTCTCCGATTTCTTCTGCGGATAACCCCATCAGCTTCATGTTTCGGACGATTCTGCGGTAAAGGCGCATTTCAGGCGAAGCATCTACGAAGATTTTAACGTCTGCGAGAGCGAGAAGCTCACCATAGCAAAGGACATTTACTCCTTCGGATATGACGTAATCGTATTCACCCGAACTCTTCGCCGTTTCTACAGTTTCCGCAAATCGCACTGTGTCTGCGGAGGTCGGATGATTCCAATCGGGGTATTCACGACCATCGGCAGGGGAGATCATCTTTGGGAGAGTGTCGCGGAAGAACGCGTCGGAAGAGAATACTGCGACACGGAATCCACCGCTTCGATAATGTTCCGCAAGAGAATCTGCAAACGTGGTTTTCCCCGAGCCGGACGCGCCGGAGATAAGAATTACACGGGTCATGGGACACCTCCGTAAAAAATAAAAAAACGCCCCTGTATCAGGACGCAAAAAGGGCGCGGTACCACCTGACTTCATACGAATGCCGTATGCAGCTTACGTGCCCGTAACGGGGACGCCCGGCGCAGACTACTTACGTTCACCTGCACGGCTCGGAAGCTACTTCGGGGACTGTTATCTGCGACGCTCTCACCATCCGCCGCTCTCTTTGAGATACGTTTTCCTCTACTACTCTTCGTCAAGGCCTTTACAGTAGTATAACACCCCTTGGGGACTTTGTCAAGCGGATTTTTTACAGTTGGGAGAAAATATCTTTATACAGTTTAGTGAGAAAATACCATTTTGCGAAAAAAGCGGAAGTAGCTTATTTTGTAAACACACTTGTCGGGACCTGCTCCAATGCCCAGTTCTGCATTTTAAGGTACATCTTTCCCTTTAACTGCTCGAAGTCTATCCAAAGAAAAGTGTGGTCAGACTCTGTTGGTACAGACATCATTTCAAGCAAATCGCCAACGTAATACGTTTGTATAGGATGAAAATATCCTACAGTAGGATGCTTCCCGTATGTTTCTGCAGAGCATAATTTCTGTTTTATGATCGGTAAATATCCTGCTTCTTCGGCACATTCTCTGGTAATACATGCCTTGTGACTTTCGCCATCCTCCAGACCGCCGCCTAAAAAGAAATATCCCTTCGAGTTAAGGATCACGCCTACCTGATTTTGGCGGATTGGTATAAGATATGCACCTGCCCGGTCAACATATTCAACGTCTTCTTTTGTTCCGAATATTTTATGCATTATGCACCGCCTTTAAATGTGAATTTGCCGTTTGGCTTTACCGTGTGTACAGCATTTGTTTTTATCATCATACGGGGTGAAATCTATACCGATCAATCTGTCATGTTCAAATGTTTGTAATACCACCGTATAGGATTTTCGTAAATGTATTTTACGTGTTTTTCGTAATCTTCTTGATCTCGTATAACGTGGTCGAAATACCCACGTTGGAAGATATTATTTCCGATTTCTTTGTTGCAAAATCGTTTGAATGTTGACACGAATTGAGATACGACAGAATGTTGTTTTGTAGGGGGCGACGTCCTCGACGCCCCGTCATTGAAAACAATTAATATCATGTGAATATGATTTGGCATAATCACATATCTATCAACTGACAAATGATCGTAGAAAATATTTAATTGGTTAACATATTTGTCTACAATTTTTCCACATGGCAATAATTCTAAGGATAACGGGGCGTCGAGGACGTCGCCCCCTACAATACGCGGTAATATTTGTCTTCTATCCCTTGTGCATATCGTAACAAAATACGCGCCTGTTTTACTGTAATCAAAATCTTTCAATCTTGTGGGTTTTCGTTTCGGTAATTCATTATTGATATCTATTTCCATAACACAATACGTTTGCGATGCTTTATTCATCCCACGAAAGCTCGTTCATCGCTGAAAAAATCACGGAAGGAGAAAAACCGAGACGGACTAAAGACGCCGTCAGCTTGTCTCTTTCTGCTTTGTCTTCGGGAACGCGTCCCTTGCATTTGGCGTGAAGGCTTTTTCGAAGAGCTTCTTCGTATATTTCCTGTGGTACGCTGTAGGCAGCGGTGCTTGCAACAGACGGGGAATACCCCTTCTTTTGAAGCTCCGCTTTTATCCTCGCGGGACCTCTGCCTTTTGAACGCGCCATCTTTTCGGCAATCGCTGATGCATCCGACTCCTCGTCGATAAGGCCTCTTTTGCGGACTATGGCAACTGCCGCACGCACGGCGTCCTCCGAAAAACCGCTCTGCTTCAGCTTCGCGTTAAGCGCACCGTAGCTGAGAGTGGACGCCGTCAGCGCGCGGAGGGCTTTCGTTACAGCCTCGCACCTTTCGCTGTCCGCGCACAGCATTTCATATATCTCACGGCTTACAGTGTCTGCTGAGTAGAGACGGTATCCCTCCCACAACTTCGGAGTCATGCTGAGCTTTTTGACGTCGCCCGACGGAGTTATGATCTCCACCGTGGTGCGATGCTCAGACTCCCTTATCCCTCCGATAACGTAGGTCTTATCCATTTTCTCTCGCCTCCACCTTGCCGTCTGACACGCGGAAATATGCAATATCTCCCACGCCGCCTCCCGGCACTACCGACGGCTCGCATGAGGTGACGATTATCTGACGTCCCTTCAGGGAATCCATGATAAAGGCACGGCGGCGCTCGTCAAGCTCGGAGAAAACGTCGTCAAGGAGGAACACGGGATACTCACCCGTCAGTCTCTTAGATATCTCACCCTCGGCAAGCTTCATCGACAGCGCGATGCTTCTTTGCTGTCCCTGAGAGGCAAAAAGCCTTGCCTCCTTGCCGTTTATTGAAATGTGGATGTCGTCCTTGTGAGGTCCCCACAAGGTGGAGCCTGCGGCGGCTTCGCGGTCGATGTTTGAGGTCAGCTTTTCGAAAAGTCCCTCGCGGGTATCGCTTTTCGCCTCGACCGAGCTGTCACACTCTCCCGTAAAAGCGTCCATCTGAGACGTATACGTGAGGGCAGGGGACTCGGCGCCGCCCGTCATCTCGCGGAAATAATCCGCAACGTCGCGGGTGAGCGCGTCGCAGTATGCATTTCGCTCGGCGTATATCTCAGCGGCGGCGATGCTTAACTGTTCGGCATAAGTCTCCCATTCCTCGCGGGTGACGCTTTTGCCTGCGGCATGGCGCTTCAGCAGGGCATTGCGCTCCGCCAAAAATCTGCGGTAATTGGACAGATAATATATGTATGCGTGGGAATTCTGCGCTATGGCAATATCAAGGAATGCACGTCTTTCGGCGGGGCCGCCGCCAACCAGCGAAAGGTGTGACGGGCAAAACAGCGCCGCGCGGAAGTTTCCTAACATTTCAGCCGACCCTTTAAGAGGAGCACCGTTGCGGTACAGCTTCTTCTTTCCCGTGACGGGAATGGAAGCGGAAAGCTTTACGGGCACCGGGGAGGAGTCTTTTTCATATTCGATCTCGCATATCGCCGCCGATTCGCCGAAGGCAACAAGGTCACGGTCCTTTGCTCCACGGAAGGAGCGGCCGCGGGCGAAGTAATAAAGTCCCTCAAGCACGTTTGATTTACCCTGTGCGTTCATACCCCAGAGTACGTTTACCCCCGGGGAAAACTCTACCGTAACGCTCTGGAGGTTACGGTAGTTTTTATACTTTGCTTTTTTTACGTTCATGGCAGGGCTTATTCGCCAAGCTCGTCGTCAAGGTCGAGAAGACGGATGTCCAGATCGTCATCCTCGTCCTCGGGAAGGTCGAGCACGTCCTCTTCTGCGTCGTCAGCCACAGCCGCCTTGATCTTTTCCTCAAGCTCAGCCATGAGGGCGGGATTGGATTCGATGAAGTTGCGGGCGTTGTCGCGTCCCTGACCCAGACGGTTGCCGTCGTAGGAGATCCACGCGCCGCTCTTTTCGATGATGCCGCGGTTGATACCGATCTCAAGGATCTCGCTTGATTTGGAGATACCCTTGCCGTAGAGAATATCAAACTCCGCTACCTTGAAGGGAGGAGCCACCTTGTTCTTTACTACCTTGCACTTTACCTTGTTACCGTAGGTCTCGGTGCCTGACTTCAGCATCTCGGACTTGCGGATGTCGATACGTACGGATGCGTAGAACTTAAGCGCGCGTCCGCCCGTGGTGGTCTCGGGGTTGCCGTATACCACGCCGACCTTTTCACGGAGCTGGTTGATAAAGATAACGATACAGTTGGTCTTTGCAATGATACCGGAGAGCTTTCGTAATGCCTGAGACATAAGTCTCGCCTGAAGGCCTACGTGGGACGCGCCCATGTCGCCGTCGATCTCCTGCTGAGGTACGAGAGCCGCAACGGAGTCGATTACAACGATGTCGAGAGCGTTGGAGCGAACGAGAGCCTCGCAAATTTCAAGTGCCTGCTCACCGCTGTCGGGCTGAGACACCAGAAGCTCGTCGATGTTTACGCCGAGAGCCTTTGCGTATACGGGATCAAGAGCGTGCTCCGCGTCGATGAAAGCCGCCTCGCCTCCTGCCTTCTGCACCTCTGCGATGGCGTGGAGAGCAACGGTGGTCTTACCGGATGATTCGGGACCGTATATCTCAACGATACGTCCGCGGGGAAGTCCGCCCACACCGAGAGCAAGGTCAAGAGTGAGAGAGCCGGTAGATACTGCGGAAACGTTCATCTTGGGGTTTTCGCCCATCTTGATGATGGTGCCCTTGCCGTATGCCTTTTCTATCTGTGTGATGGCAGTGTCAAGCGCCTTCTTTTTTGCGTCAGCGCCGTCGAGAGCAGTTGCCTGCTTGGCTGTTTTCTTTGTTGTCTGCTTCATTATATTATCCTCACATATTATGTATTTTACTTCTTTTTTACGGGTCGTCTGAGATGCCCCGAACAAAACCCGAACAAATATTCGTTTCATGATTATATTATATACTAAACTTTTGAAATAATCAAGTATATATCACAAAAAGTATATAATTATGTGAACATTTCTCAAAGCCTTGAAAAATCGCAGGATTTGTGATACAATAGTTACAGTATAGACTTGTTAAATTACGACTACAATAAAATAAAGCGGACGTTTCCCGACACGTCCCGAGAAAGGCTTGGTTTTTAACATGAAGATAACCGTTATTGGATGCGGAAGATGGGGCTCACTTATTACCTGGTATCTTGACAGAGTCGGACATGACGTTACTCTGTACGGACGCGAGGACGACCCCGCAATGATACGTTTTCTGAACGAAAGATGTAACGACGTCGTAACGCTTCCCGAATCTGTAAAGCTTACCACCGACATAAACCGCGTTCCCGATTGTGACGCTGTGCTCATATCCATAAATTCTCAGGGCCTCAGAAGTCTTTTCAGAGAGCTCGCTCCCCTCGGCATCAAGGATAAGATATTTATTCTCTGCATGAAGGGTATCGAGATATCCACCGGTATGCGTCTTTCTCAGGTGACCAAGGAGGAAACAGACCCCTCAAATAAGGTTGCCGTATGGATCGGTCCCGGACATCCTCAGGAGTTTTACGCGGGCGTGCCCAACTGCATGGTCATCGACAGCGATGACAGCGCCACAAAGAAGCTTCTCGTTGAGGAATTCTCAAGCGATCTTATCCGCTTCTACTATGGCGAGGACCTTATCGGCAATGAGATAGGTGCGGCGGCGAAGAACGTTATCGGTATTGCGGCAGGTATGCTTGACGGTGTCGGTATGGCAACGCTTAAGGGTCCCCTTATGTCCCGCGGTACCCGCGAGGTCGCGCGTCTTATCGAGGCGCTTGGCGGAAACGGTATCTCCGCATACGGACTTTGCCATCTTGGCGACTACGAGGCTACCGTATTCTCAAAGTTCAGCCACAACAGAATGTTCGGTGAGAAGTTTGTAAAGGGTGAGGAGTACACTCTCCTTGCAGAGGGATATTATACAGCGGACGCTATTCACCGCATTGCGGCAGAGCATAACGTGGATATGCCTATTTGCGAGGCTGTATACCAGATGCTCTACAACGGACTTGGCTATAAAGAAGCGATCGACGACCTCTTCGGCAGAAAGCTGAAGAAGGAGCTTCACTGACAAAATGTGAATTTTGATACTTCGGCGGAGACTTTTCCCTGCGTTTGTGGGAAAACTTTGCCGAAGTATTGGTTTTAATAAAGAAAAAGGAACGAACCGTTATGAAAAGAGACATTTCCAAGGGCATAACACTTATGAACATGCTGTTGTGCTTCTGTGTGGTGGCGATCCATCTTACGTCCACCCCCTCTCACAGCTTGCTCCTGACAGCTTAGCCTACGTTTTGATATTTGCGGCAAACAATGTGCTGTGCTTTTCCGTTCCCGCGTTCATATTCCTCAGCGGATTCAAGCTTTACAGCGGATACGGCGGAAGAAAAATAAACTTAGGCAAATTCTATCTGAGAAGAGTAACGAAGATAGTTATTCCCTACGTTATCGCGGTGCTTGTGTTCTTCGTGTATTTTTACGCGAAGAAGTGGGTCGCGGCATCTGCCCTTCCCGAATATATTTTCCTCGGCACACTTGTGGCACATTTTTACTACGTGGTGATAGCGGTCCAGTTATACGCGCTGTTTCCCCTTATAAAATGGCTTTTTAACAAAAGCCCCATTGCCCTGACTGCGGTATCTCTTGTGTGTACCGTGTGCTTTCAGCAGTTCTTCCCGTTTACATATTCCGACAGATTCTTCGCCTCTTACGTATTCTATTTCATCCTCGGAATGGTGTTTGCGAAATACAGAGCGGCGGAAAAAACGAATAAGATTTTTCTTACCTGTCTGCCCCTGTGCTTCGGTGCATCTCTGGTGCGCCTGACGCTTTCATACCTTTCAGCGACGTGGAGATGTGCGTATCCTTACGCGAACCTTTTCAATATGGTATACGTTACCCTTGCCATCATGGTGATATACGGGGTGTGCGTTATGGCGGGAGAGGAATTTACCAAGCTTCATAATTATGCCCGCGGCTTCGGAGAAGTGTCCTACAACGTATATCTTTACCACATCCTTTTAATGAACGTGCTTCAGTACGAGTGTTCCCGTATTATTATGACCTTACGGTAATTGACAGATTTGTCATTTCCACCGCTGTTGTGATCGGTGCGATATTTGCCTATGATCTTATAAACCGAGGTGTGAAAAAGATGATCTCCCGCGTGAAGGAAAAGCGCGCGGCGTGATGCGGTGATCCTTCTTTACCGAACAAAAATGACCCCCGACAGATTCTTGTCGGGGGTCTGTTTTGTTTGCTTCATTTTGCAGACGGTGCGCACCGTTCGGTTGCGGGAGGATGCTTGATCATCCGCTCTTATCGGTCTCTGTCGCAGAAGACTCGGTTCAGCTTCTCGATAGTTTCAAGCGCGGAGAGCCCTTCGTACTCGGGGAGTTCAGCGTATGAGCCGTCCTCGTTGAAGATGAGGGAAATGTCGTAGTCGAAATTATGGGATCTGCCGTAGACTCTTTCGTTTTCCTTGGTACAGTCCTCAAGGATGCTTTCAAAGCCTGCCTTGGAAATTCCAAGCGCCTGCACCGTCTGAGGTACGGAGGGATAAAGTCCGATGCCTGCCTCCTCGTCGTATACGATAAGGTCATACATTTCGGAGGAATACTTGTACTGGAAATGTTTTTCGATAAACTGGAAATGCTGACTCTTGATGGTAAGATCGATCAGAGCTTCGCTGTAGACGTAGTATTCTGCTACCTCTTCGGGAGTCTTGCCATACAGCACGTCCGTGTCGTAGGTTCCGAGATATACCATGTCGGCGTTTGCGATGAAATCTTCCTTTGCGATATCAAACTCGTCGATATATGCCTTGATGTTGAATTCGGGACAGCCGCACTTGTTCTCCTCACCGTCCTCGACCGTGATCTCGTTTTTGCGCACCTCTTCAGCCCACGCGTTGGCTTTATCGGGACCTACGAATACCGCAAGATCGTAGGGGATGAGGTGATAGTCTCTGTGATGAGCCGTACAGGATACCTCTTTTCCCACAGCCCATACTTCATCTTCGGTTTCGGCAGAGGTATCGGTCTCGGTTTCGGTCGTGTCCCCCTCGTTCTTCTTGCACGAGAAGAGGGACATGGGAACGAGAGCGAGGATAAGTAAAATAATAAGTAATTTTTTCATGATTCACCTTCACTTGAAAAGTTATGTTTATGCTCCCAAAAGGAGCATTTTTGCGTATGACAGGTATTCTCTTACCCACGCGGTAAAGAGAAACTGTTTCTGGGGAGTTTCAGCTTTCACGTACAGCGCGTCAACGCCTTCGTCTGCACACATCAGTCTGATACGGGGGATGTGGGTGTCGGATGAGACGCATACTATCTCACGGTCTTCAAGGTCAAGCTTGTCTATAAGCTCCGCTGAATATCGGATGTTTTCCCTTGTGTTGGATGCTTTTTCTTCAAGATATATCCGCTCGGGGTCAACGCCTAAGTCTGCCATATAGTCCCTCATGCACGATGCCTCGGTGAATGGCTCGTCGGGACCCTTGCCTCCGCTGACGATACAAACGGCGTTTTCGTCAGCCTCCATCAGCTCTGCCGCTTTCTTAAGCCTTGATGCCAGCGTCTTGGTGGGACCGTCCTCCTTTACCTTCGCACCGAAGACGATGTAGACCCTGTCAGCACCCGTGTCACTTACGGGGGAGGCGGATGGGGCGAGATAAATATAACCCACGAGAATGATAAACGTCACCGTGTAAAATATCATTCCCGCGCACATGACCGCCTTTATGGGGACGTACGCTTTTTTCAGCAGCTTCCGCAGATATTTGCGGAACAGGAATGGCAGGGTGACCGCCGCCATGACGCCTGAGGTCACTACCCACGGGAGCATCCCCTCGGGAGATATCACCAGCTTCAGAAAATATGAAGCAAAGCTGATAAGAACGAACGTGCCGAATATCATATATAATTTTGAAAACGTCTTGTCTGTTTTTTTCATTTTGTCAGCACCTGTACTAATATACGTTTGCAGTCGTGACGACTGTGTTTTCTATTTTACCATGTAAAACTGCAAAAATCAATGGTAATACTATAAATGAAAAGTAAATTAAAAAATCGAATATTTCCTGCGGGTGTATTTTTGAACCTCACCCTGACAATAATAAAAAGGACGTGTCAGACACAAAGAAAGGAAATGAGAAATATGTTAAAAAGAGTATTGTCAATCATGATTATCGCGGCAGTATGTCTGAGCCTTGCTTCATGCGGATGCAGTATGGGAGGCGGGGATGCTGACGTACACGTTTTCTACTATACCTACAGCGACCCGTATATCTCAAGCGTCAGAAGCGAGCTTGACCGTCGGCTTGACGAGGCGGGCGTGTCATATCAGGACCACGACAGCAACAACAGCCAGACCACACAGACAGAGCAGGTGCAGACCGCCATCACCCGCGGCGCCAAGCTGCTTCTCGTCAATATCGTAACGACGGGCTCCGACGATGCTGCAAGCGGTATCGTATCCCTTGCAAAGGAGAAGAACATCCCCGTGGTGTTCTTCAACCGCGAGGTGTCCGACGAGGTGGTGAACAGCTATCAGAAATGCGTGTTCATCGGCACGGACGCGGCGGAGGCGGGATACCTGCAGGGGGATATGATAGGCGACTATCTTACGGAGAATTATGATGCAGTGGATCTGAACGGGGACGGTGAGATATCCTACGTTATGTTTATGGGCGAAAAGGGAAACAACGAAGCTATCTACCGCACCAGATATTCCGTTGAAAACGCTGACGCCAAGCTTACCGCGGCGGGATTTCCGCCACTTAAGTTCTACGACGCCTCAAACACGGACAAGTATCTTCTTGACCGTGACGGAAAGTGGTCGGCGCAGGCGGCAAACGAGTATATGACCACCATTCTCACCTCTTTCAACGTGGCGTCGGGAAATATGGTGGAGCTTATCATCTGCAACAACGACAACATGGCGGAGGGCGCCATCACCGCTCTTAACGCCGCAGGGTACAATACGGGTGAAGACGGAAGCGTAACCGTTCCCGTGTTCGGCGTAGACGCTACGGAGGCTGCAAAGTCACTTATAAAGTCGGGTAAGATGACGGGTACGGTCAAGCAGGACGCGGCAGGTATGGCAGAGGCGCTTACTCTCGTGACCGGGGCGGGCTTGTCGGACCGTGAGCTTACCTCTCCCCTTGAAGGCTACACCATAGACGAGGGCGCAGATAAGGTGAGAATAAACTATTCCGCGTATTTCGGCGAGTGACGGGCACTTGACAGCGGATCGAAAGGCAGGTGCGGTTATGTCGGATATATTACTTGAAATGCGGAACGTGGAAAAAAGCTTTCCCGGTGTCAAGGCACTGGACGGAGCACAGCTGAAGCTCAGACGGGGGACTGTACACGCCCTTATGGGGGAGAACGGAGCGGGAAAATCCACCCTTATGAAATGTCTTTTCGGCATATATGAGAAGGACGCGGGCGAGGTCCTTCTTGACGGACGTCCCGTATCATTCAAAAATCCAAAGGATGCCCTTGAAAACGGTGTTGCCATGGTGCATCAGGAGCTTAACCAGGCAATGACCCGTAACGTGATGGACAACATCTGGCTTGGCAGATATCCTCTGAAATTTGGCATATTCACCTCCGAGAGCGAGATGTACAAAAGGACGGCTGAGATATTCAAATCCCTCGGGCTTACCGTTGACCCCGCATCCCCGATGAAAAAGCTTTCCGTCAGCACGAGACAGATGGTGGAGATCGCCAAGGCGGTGTCATACGGGGCGAAGGTGATAGTGCTTGACGAGCCCACCTCCTCCCTTACCGACGAGGAGACGGAAAGACTTTTCCGTATCATCTCCATGCTGAAGGAGAGAGGGTGCGGCATCATATATATATCCCACAAGATGGAGGAGATACGCCGTATATCCGACGACGTCACCGTAATGCGTGACGGGCGTCACATCGAAACGGACAGGACGGAAAATATGCCCATGGAAAAGATCATAAAGCTTATGGTCGGGCGCGAGCTTAAGGAGCGCTTCCCCGAAAAGACGGGAGAGGCGGGAGACGTTATCCTTGAAGTGAAAAATCTGACAGCGGAGCACAGCCATGTGAAGGACGTAAGCTTCAGCGTGCGTGCAGGTGAGGTCGTAGGTATAGCCGGACTGGGCGGTGCGGGACGGACGGAGGTGCTTGAAACCATCTTCGGCATTGCCGAGAGGCGCTCGGGAGAAATATTTCTTTACGGAAAGCCCGTGAGAAACAAAAATCCCATTGAGTCCATAAAAAACGGCTTTGCGCTGATAACCGAGGAAAGACGGCGGGACGGTATCTTCGGCATACTTGATATTACTGAAAACACGGTGGTGTCGAGCCTTGATAAATACAGGCTTGGCGGAGTGCTTCTCAGCGAGGGCAAAATGAAAAGCGAGACCGACAGGATGATCGCGGCAATGCGGATCAAAACGCCGTCGAAGTCGGCAAAGATACGCTCCCTTTCGGGAGGAAATCAGCAGAAGGTGATAATGGGCAGATGGCTTCTCACCGACCCCCACGTGCTTCTGCTTGACGAGCCTACGAGAGGTATCGACGTTGGTGCGAAATACGAGATATATTCGCTGATACTTGAGCTTGCAAGCAGAGGCAGGGCGGTCATCATGGTGTCAAGCGAGATGCCCGAGCTTCTGGGTATATGCGACAGGATCCTCGTGATGTCCGGGGGCAGACTTGCGGGAGAGGTGAGAACGGCTGATACCACACAGGAGGAGATAATGGAGCTGGCGGCACGCTTTGCGTGAAGCCGTAAGGAGTGCTTATGGATAGATCAAACAAATTTCTGTCGGGGATCACATCTTACAGACAGATGTCCCGCGAGGACAGAAAAAGATACCGCAGAGAGAAGCTTGTGGACAATTCTCTGTATATCTTCCTTGTGGGTGCGATAATTTTAATTCAGATATTAAACCCCAAGTTTTTGTCTCTGCCGTCCGTGGTGAACATCATCTCGCTGTCGGCGGCAAACCTTCCCATTGCCCTGGGTATCGCGGGATGTATCATCCTTGCGGGAACGGACCTTTCAGCGGGACGTATCGTGGGACTTACCGCGTGTGTTTCCGCGTCACTTTTGCAGATGGCGGGATACGCGGGTAAGATGTTCAAGAACCTTGATACCCTTCCCGTGTGGCTGGTGTTTCTCATCGTAATAGCAATAGGCGGACTTATCGGTCTTGTAAACGGCTTTTGCACGGCGAAATTCCACCTGCATCCGTTTATCGTGACCCTTGCTACACAGCTTATCACCTACGGCATTTTGCTCATGTACCTGATGAACGGGGACAACAACGGTCAGTCCATATCGGGACTTGACGAGAAGTACACCCGATTCATAACGGGAAGTCTCATCCGCTTCGGCGACGTGGCGATACCCAATTACGTGCTGTATTCGCTGATAGTGGTGGTGATAATGTGGGTCATATGGAACAAGACCACCCTTGGAAAAAATATGTTCGCGGTAGGCTCAAACGAAGAGGCTGCGCGGGTGTCGGGAGTCAATACCACCGCAACGGTGATACTGGTGTTCATGCTTGCGGGCATCATGTACGGTATTACGGGATTTATCGAGGCGGCGCGTATCGGCTCCAACAGCGCGTCCACGGGACTGAACTACGAGCTTGACGCCATTGCGGCGTGCGTTATCGGCGGGGTGTCCTTCGTAGGCGGTATCGGAAAGATACGCGGCGTTATCACGGGAGTGGTGCTCCTGCGCATCATATTCGTGGGACTGACGTTCCTGAGGATAGATTCCAATATGCAGTACGTCATAAAAGGACTTATCATCCTTGTTGCATGTGCGCTGGATATGAGAAAATACCTTGTGAGAAAGTAAAAAAAGGTCGGGCTGTTGCATTAAAGTAAAAATGGGCAAATACCTGTAGGGTCGACGTCAATGTTTGCTAAGCAAACGATGTGTCCCGTTTCGTTGGCTTAAGACATATTTTTATGGCTGTATTCCTTCGTTTCGGACCGTATCGTTTGCTTTGCAAACAGTGACGCCGGTCCCTACATTTCCTTTGGCGTTTTGCAGATTATTTTTCTTAATGCGACAGCCTCATTTTTTGTATGACGTTAATTCTGTAGCCGTTACGTTGAACTCCCGCCAACCATCGTAGGGCAGGGGCTCGCTCCTGCCGAAAAACGAACGCTTCGCACACCCCACGGCTACCGCAGAAATGTCCGCTTCCCCCTACATATGTAGGGGTCATTCATGAATGACCCGCAATCGAACGCTTCGCACACCCCATGGCTATCGCAGAAAGTGATATTATTCGCACGTAAACTTACGTCGCAATACAACTCGCCGCAGGCGAACAAAAAAGGGGTGTCGCATTTAGATGCAGAAGTCGTGATTTTGTTCTCGCCCTGTTACTCAGTACGGTAGAGAGCAAAATCGCGGCTAAAAAGACACATAAAATGGAGAAATCCGCCGAAAAAATCGGCGGATTTCCACTTTAATGGCTATTTGCTTGTGCTCCCCTCCGAGGCTTTGATAATTAATTTCCTCGTGTCTTTTGTTCGGCGCTAAATGCGACAGCCCATTTGAAGGTGTAATTTTACTTTAAAACTTACGCAGCGGTGTCAGCCTCTGTCTCAACAGGAGCAGTTGTGTCAGCAGTTGTATCAGCTGTTGTGTCAGCAGATGTGGAAACTGTTGTGTTGGCAGTTGTACCGTTGGAACCTGTTGTTGTCTTGTTTGTATCAGCACCCTGGATTAGGAATGCAACGAGGACGAGAACAACGAACACGATAGCTACTACCGTTGTGAGAGTATTGAGCTTGCGGTCGATGGTGCTTGCCTTGCTCTTACCGAAGAATGTCTCGGAAGCGCCTGCGATAGTACCGGAAAGGTTGTGGCTCTTGCCATGCTGAAGAAGGATAGCAACTGTAAGGAATGCCGCAGAAATGAGAAGTAATACGCAAAGAACTATAGTAATGGGTGTCATGTTAAACTCCGTTCTGATGCGGGCAGACGTAATTTCATACTTCCTGTCAGACCCGATCTGTCATTTTTAATATTTTTGCTCTGTTTTAGGCAGAACTATAATTTTAGCCTTACTATTGTATCATAAATAAAATACAATTGCAATAGCTAAAACACTTTTTTTACGCTGTGAGTGGGGAGAATTTTGATAAAAAACGAAAAAACTTTGAAAAATCTTCCGTTTTGCTCAGCTTTCAAGGAGAGAAAGTATTTTGTTGAAGTTTTCGGGACGGGGAGCATCGAAGCTCATTACCTCTCCCGTTCTCGGATGGGTAAGCTCAAGAGATGCCGCGTGGAGACACTGACCTGCGAAAAACGCGGGATGCCTTTTTTCAAAATTGGTACCGCCTCCGCCGTATACCGTGTCGCCTATCAGAGGGTGACCCAGATGAGCCATGTGTACTCTTATCTGATGGGTGCGTCCCGTTTCAAGCTTCAGCCGCAGGTGGGAAAAAACTCCGCCCTCCTTGGGAGAAAATTCAGCGAGCACCGTGTAATTGGTAGCCGCAGGCTTTCCGTCGGAGCGGACAGCCATCTTCTTGCGGTCGTTTTTGCTTCTGCCGATAGCCGCTTCAACTCTGCCTGAATCTTCGGGCATCCGTCCGATGCACACCGCCTCGTAGGTGCGGTGCATCGAGTGATCTTTAAGCTGAGCGGAAAGAGAAACGTGCGCCGCGTCGTTCTTGGCAACACAGATAAGTCCGGACGTGTCCTTGTCGATACGGTGGACGATGCCGGGGCGCATCACACCGCCGATCCCCGAAAGGGAACCCTTGCAGTGGAAGAGAAGCGCTGACACAAGTGTGCCCGTTGCGTGTCCCGCCGCGGGATGGACCACCATACCCTGGGGCTTGTTTATGACGATTATGTCGCCGTCCTCGTAGACAACGTCAAGGGGTATATCCTCAGGTGCCACATCAAGCTCTTCCGGCTCGGGGAGGGTCAGAATAAGCACGTCTCCGGGGGAAAGCTTGTATTTCTTCTGCACCGGTACACCGTTTTTTGTCAGCGCGCCGCTGTCAGCCAGCTTTTGTACGGCTGAACGGGTCACGGTCAGTCCCAGCTTTTCGCAAACTGCGGCGCATGCCGCGTCAGCTCGCATACCGACGAGTCCGTCGTCGGCTATGACCTCAACGGTCTCTTCGGAAAAGTCAAAATTTGTATTCATGCTCTGCTCCGTCAGTCCTCAAACCTGAGAAGCACGTGCTTTCCGTCAAATCCTGCTTCGGTCTTCGGGAAAATACGTCTTGCTTCCTCGGTGCTTTCGGCGGGGTCGGGAAGGGACGGGCTGTAATGAGTCAGCCACAGCTCGCCGACCTCTGCGTCTCTTGCGATAGCTGCCGCTTCGGGGGCTGTCATATGACGCGATTTTTTTGCTCTTTCAGCCTTGTCCGAGCCGAACATTCCCTCACAGATGAGCAGATCGGAGCCGCGCACGGCTTCAACTATCTCAGGCGTGGGTCTGGTGTCGGTCACGTAGCTGACCACAAGTCCGCGTCGGCTCTCGCCCATTACCATATCGGGGGTATAGACCTTGCCGTCCAGCTCAACGGTATCGCCGCGCTGGAGCGTACCCCACAGCTTTACGGGAATATCCTTTTCCTTTGCGCGGACGGGGTCGAATTTTCCCCTGCGGGGGATGGACACTTTGTATCCGAAGCAAGGCATGGAGTGGCGTGCGGGGTAAGCCGTAACCTTCATAGGATCACCCGCATTGTTGTTTACGGGGAGGTATTCCGTGGGAAGCTCGCCACCGCCGTTCGGAAACTCGTAGATCACGATCTGAAAGGGAAGGCCTTGAGCGATAACGCAAAGAGAGGATACGATACGTCCGCATCCCTTGGGACCCGCGATGGTGACGGGATCCGTTCTGCCTTCGTTTGCCATTGACAGAAGCATGCCGGGCAGACCGCTTACGTGATCTGCGTGGAAATGAGTGAGCAGTATAAGACCTATCTTGCCTGCCACAAAACCGGCTTCCTTCATTGCAAGCTGAGTGCCCTCGCCGCAATCGATTATAAGTGTCTCTCCGCCGTACCGCATCAAAGCGGACGTGAGCCAGCGGTCGGGCTTGGGGATGCTTCCGCCACAGCCCATAAGACATACGTCAAGCATTAACAAAAACTCCTTAGTTTATTTTGAATAGACCTTGTATTCGTTCCATACGTCCTCAAGAAGACGGAATTTTTCCGATATCTCGGGGCGTCTTTTTCCAATATAGGCGATGATCGCATTTATGATGCTCATGGGAGCCACAAGAGAGTCGACAAACGATACCATGTCGCTTCTTGCAACCAGTACAGCGTCAGCCGCTCCCGTTATGGGGGATGTGGGGCTGTCGGTGAGCACCGAAACTGCGGCTCCGCGTCTCTTTGCGAATTCCGCGGCGCGTATGGTGACCGATGAGTATCTGGGATACGATATTGCAAACACCGCATCGTCCTTGCCCACGTTTACGAGATATTCAAACACCTCGCCGCCTCCCGAGGGGCAAACGAGAGTTACGTTGTCAAGAAGAAGCCTCAGATGGTAATTCATAAACTGAGCCAGTATAGATGAGGAACGCATACCTATGATGTATACCTTTTTGGCATCAAGCAGCATATCCACGCATCTTGAGAATGCCTCTCGGTCAAGCTCTTCTTTTACGTACAGTATTTTATCGGCGTCACCGTCAAGCACACCGTCGATGATGTCTTCCTCCTTGACGCGGCGGTTGACGTCCTCGATACGCTGAACGGTGGTCATTCTTCCCCGAAGAGAGCTCTGCAGAGCCTGCTTCATCTGAGGATATCCCTCGTATCCCATGAATACCGCAAAGCGGACTACGGTTGATTCGGATACGCCTGCGTCAACTGCAAGAGCTGAGGCAGTTTCGTGGGCGGCGTGTGCTCCGCGATCAAGAATATACTCTGCGATGGCGCGCTGTCCTTTTGACATGTCGCCGAGGGATGTTTCAAGTGCAGTCAGAAAATCCTGTTCCATTTCCGTGCCTTTTCGATATAATAATTTTTACTTTGAAAGGGACTGTCACATTAAGGCAAAAATACATAAATACCTATAGGGACCGGCGTCCCCGACGGTCCCCGGAGGACTATAGACATATTAAACGTCTATAATTTCTCGAAAAAGGGACGCCGAGGACGTCGTCCCCTGCGTTTTTCGGCATTTTACCGATTATTTATCTTAAGATGACAGCTCCCGTGCCCATTTTGAGCTCAGTGGTTTACAACCTCTTCCCAGAGAGCGTTGTAAAGACGTCTCGTTTCCTCCGTCATATCGTGATAGTACTGAACCTTCGGCATGTCTTCTTCAGCGGGATACAGTATCTCGTTGCCGTAGAAGGAGTAATTCTCGTTTTCGATAACGGAGGTGTTGGGAGAAGCGTAGCAGATGTATTCTGCATTTGCGAGAGCGACATCAGGCTCAAGCATGAAGTTGATGTACAGCATTGCCGCTTCATAGTTCTTGCAGGATGTAGGTACACACATAGCATCAACGAAAATATTCGTTCCCTCCTTGGGATATACGAATGAAAGGGAGGGGTTGATCTCATTCATGGTTAAGAAGTCGCCTGCATAATAGGGAGCGATCGCCGCGTTTCCGCCCTGCATCTTGTTGAATACCTCATCCATTACGCGGCCCTGAAGAACGCTGTTCTGCTCCTTCAGCTTGTCTGCGGCAAGTCTCCATTCAGCTTCACTCGTGGTGTTGAGGTCGATGCCCAACAGGAGCTGCGCGATGGAGAAAGCGTCTCGGGGATTGTTGAAGGTGAGGATATTGTCACGGTATCTTTCGTCCCACATAACGCTCCAGCTGTCGGGAGCTTCTTCGACCATATCACGGTTGTAGATAAGGCCGACCATACCTACGCAGTAGGGTACGGAGTATTCGTTGTTCTCGTCGAAATACAGTCCGCGGTACGCTTCGTCAATATAATCGTAGTTGTCAATGAGGGATGGCTCGATCTGGCGTAGCATACCCTCGTTTTTCAGCCTTTCGATCATGTAGTCGGAGGGGATCACGATATCGTAGGACACAGCCCCGCTTTTCAGCTTCGCATACATAGACTCATTTGAGTCGTAATTCTGATAGTTGACTTTTATACCCGTAATGCGCTCGAACTCAGCGTTTACGTCGACCGTTCCGTCGGAACCGTCGGAAATATACTCGCCCCAGTTGAACACGTTAAGGGTCGTACCGGCATATTTGGAAAGTCCGGTCTCGGGGTCGATGAAGTAGTTGCCCTCAATGCTGATCGTGCCGTCGCCGTCACTCTTGTGGCCGAGTATCATTCCCGCGGGAATGAGAGAGACGAGCAGTACAGCACAGATAACGATACCCACCTTGCGGGGAGCGTCGGATGCGGGCTTTTTACGCTTCTTTGAACTTTTGTCCTCTTCCTTCGCGCTGATAAGGTTGGAGATCACGAGAAGAAGGAGCACTACGACGAAGATAAGGCTGGAAAGCGCGTACATATCGGGCTTTACCGTCTTTTTCGTCATTGCAAATATCTTGAGGGGAAGTGTCTGGAAGTTTGCTCCGTTGGTATAATAGCTGATAACGAAGTCGTCAAGGGAGAGGGTGAACGCCATGATAAAGCCTGAAAGGATACCTGAGTATGCCTGAGGCATCACTACCTTGAAGAACGCCTGGGACGGAGGACTTCCAAGGTCCATTGCCGCCTCGGACAGATACTTGTCCGTCTGCCTCAGCTTAGGCAGAACGTTCAGTATTACGTAAGGCAGGTTGAATGTGATATGTGCGATAAGCAGCGTCCAGAAGCTGAGGTATTCGGACGCGCCGATGAGACGTCCCGCGAACACGAACAGGAGCATCATGGATACACCCGTTACGATCTCGGGGTTCATCATGGGGATATTGGTGACGGTCATGACCGCGCTCTTTGCAGCACGGTTTTTAAGCTTCCAGATACCCACTGCCGCCGCAGTACCCAGCACGGTAGCAACTACCGCGGAGATAACTGCAAGGATGAGCGTGTTCTTCAGTGCTGTAACCGTGTCACTGCTTGAAAACAGCTCACGGTACCAGCGGAGGGAAAAGCCGGAGAACACGGAAGTGCTCTTGGACTCGTTGAAAGAGAAGAACACCATAACGAGGAGCGGTGCGTACAGAAGGATGTACACAAGTGTGGTGAAAATGTTGCCAATATTCTTTTTCATTCTACGCACCTCCTTACATTATGATCTCTTCATTGTCACCGCCGATGCGGTTGACGATCGCCATACTTATAAGGATGAACACCATAAGCACCAGCGACATTGCGGCGCCAAGGTTGTAGTTGTAGTTCATCTGTATCTGTCTTTCGATGGCGTCACCCACAAGGAGTATCTTTCCGCCGCCCAGCTTCTGGGAGATATAGAAGGTGGATACGGAGGGGACGAATACCATGGTGAAGCAGGAGATAACGCCGGGGATACTGAGGGGGAGGATAACGCGGCGGAGCGTTGAAAATCCGTTTGAGCCAAGGTCGGAGGCACTCTCAAGCAGAGAGTTGTCGATCTTTGACATTACCGTGTATATGGGCAGGATCATATACGGCAGATAGTTGTATATCATACCGAAGATGACGGCACCGGGGGTGCCTATCATTTTGAGGG
>JAFSGU010000003.1 GCA_017440665.1 Clostridia bacterium | reverse complement strand
GTCAGTGAAGAGCATGCACATACGGTAGATACCGTAGCCGATACCACCTGTGGGAGGCATACCGATCTCAAGTGCATTCATGAAGTCTTCATCCGTGCGGTTAGCTTCCTCGTCACCCTGTGCGAGAAGCTCTTCCTGAGCCTTGAATCTCTCTCTCTGGTCGATGGGATCGTTAAGCTCGGAATATGCGTTACACATCTCCCAACCGTTCATGAACATCTCAAAACGCTCAACAAGCTCGGGACAGCCGGGCTTCTTCTGGGTAAGGGGAGAGATCTCGATGGGATGGTCGGTAACGAAGGTAGGCTGAATGAGATGCTCCTCAGCAAACTCCTCGAAGAAGAGTGCGAGAATGTCGCCCTTCTTATGGCGAGCCTCAAACTCAACATGATGCTCCTTAGCGATAGCCTTAGCTTCCTCGTCGGAGTGGATCTCGTTGAAGTCAATGCCTGCATACTTCTTAACGGCGTCGATCATTGTGATGCGCTCGAAGGGCTTGCCCAGATCCATCTCAATGCCGTTGTAAACGATTGTGGTTGTACCAAGCACCTCTTTTGCCACGTGACGGAACATATTCTCAGTAAGATCCATCATACCGTTGTAGTCGGTGTATGCCTGATAAAGCTCCATAAGTGTGAACTCGGGGTTGTGACGGGTGTCAAGTCCCTCGTTACGGAATACGCGGCCGATCTCGTATACCTTTTCAAGACCGCCTACGATAAGTCTCTTAAGATAAAGCTCAAGGGAGATGCGGAGCTTGAAGTCCTCGTCAAGTGCGTTGAAGTGTGTCTCAAAGGGTCTTGCAGCCGCACCGCCCGCATTGGAGACCAGCATGGGAGTTTCAACTTCCATAAATCCAAGTCCGTCAAGGTAACGTCTGATGGAGGAAATGATGCGTGAACGCTTGATGAAGGTGTCCTTCGCCTCGCTGTTCATGATAAGGTCAGTATATCTCTGACGGTATCTTGTGTCTGTATTTGTAAGGCCGTGATACTTCTCGGGAAGGACCTGAAGGCTCTTTGTGAGAAGGGTTATCTTTTCAGCGTGAACGGATGTCTCGCCTGTCTTTGTCTTGAATACGGTACCAACAACACCGATGATATCACCGATGTCAAGCTTCTTAAACTTCTTGTATTCGTCCTCTCCGAGAGAGTCTCTTGCTACGTAGCACTGGATACCGCCCTTAAGGTCCTGCACGTTGCAGAAGGAAGCCTTACCCATGATACGCTTGGACATCATTCTGCCCGCGATGGAAACTGTCTGACCTTCGAGAGCGTCGAAGTTATCCTTGATATCTGCGCTGTGGTGTGTCTGGTCGTACTTTGTGATCTCAAAGGGGTCGTTGCCTGACTCCTGAAGCTCAGCAAGCTTCTCGCGGCGCACCTTCAACAGCTCGTTAAGATTCTGCTCGGGCTGAGGAGCTGTATTCTTGTTGTTATTGTTTTCTGCCATTGTGATGATTACCTTTCTGTCGGTCGATTACTCAGCGTGAGACATGGGCTTGGAGCGCTGTACAGCAAGGATCTTGAACTTCAGCTCACCGGAGGGAGTCTGAACCGTGATCTCTTCGCCTGCGCCCTTGCCGAGCATTGCACTTCCGATGGGGCTCTGGTCGGAGATCTTGCCTGCGAGGGGGTTAGCCTCGTTTGTACCAACGATGCTGTACTCAACCTCTTCGTCGAACTCGTAGTCGAGGACCTTAACTGTAGAGCCAAGGTTTACGATGTCAGCGCGGATGTTAGCCTCGTCGATGATCTCAACGTTCTTGAGCATCTCCTCGATCTCGGAGATTCTGGCTTCGGTCTTCGCCTGCTCGTCCTTAGCCTCATCGTATTCGCTGTTCTCGGAAAGGTCACCGAATGAACGTGCCTTTGCAAGGCTTTCCTTTACTTCTTCACGCTTGGTGCCCTTAAGGTATGCGAGCTCGTCAACGAGTTTCTGATGACCGTCTCGGGTCAGTGTTACTTTCTTTTCCATGTTTCCTTTATCCTTTCGGTTTCTCTTAAAACTTGTTTGTTATTTTGTAAGCGCGTCAAGCGCGGCTTTAAGCTGATTGTCTTCGCTGTCTGTGATTTTGTAGATGTTCTTGTCTGCAAGAGCCTCGTCGAGCACTACTTCAACGTCGGGAGTGATGCCTACTTCATGGTATCCCTCGGAGAAGGGAGGCTTGTACATTCTGTAAGTGATCTTCATGGCACCGCCTTCGTCAAGAGGGAAGGTGGTCTGCATGCATCCCTTACCGTAGGTGGTCTCACCTACGACGGTCGCCTTTTCGTAATCCATCAGAGCTGAAGTGAAAAGCTCTGCGGCGCTGGCTGTTGAGGCGTTTACGAGAACTGCCATTTCAAAATCTACACAGTTTTTGTCTGAATCCATCTGATCCACAAGGTTATCTTCTGCATCGAATATTCTGATGACGGGACCCTTCGGCAGGAGATAGTCGAGAACGTCTACCACCGCGTTAAGCTCACCGCCGGGATTATAGCGAAGGTCGAAGATGAACTTTTCACAGCCACCGTTTTGAAGCGTTTCCACCGCCTCGGTGAACTGATCGTAGGTCGTTGCATCAAAGGAGGATATCTTAACGATACCTACCGTTTCGTCGAGGTCGCACACGTGATACATAACGGACACGCCCGTGACCTTGGCTCTTGTGATCCTGAATTCTTCAAGCTTTGTGGTGTCTCCGCCCTTGTATGCGTAGAACACCGCTTCGGTACCCGCAGGTCCGCGAAGCTTTGCCACAGCACCTTCGTAACCAAGCTCGGCTACGGGGATCTTTTCTTCAGTGGCGAATGCGATAAGGTCGCCGGGCTGAAGTCCCGCCTCAATGGCAGGGGAGTCGGGGACAACGTTTATGATCTCGATACATCCCATTTCGGCATTGTAGATAACGCTGACACCGATACCCTCGGTCTCGCCCGAAAGGTCAGCCATGAAGGCTTCAAGCTCTTCATCGTTGTAGTAAGCTCCGTAAGGGTCGCCCGTACCTGCAACGTATCCCTTAAGGACGTAGTCCACAAGGGCGTCGTCGTCAAGCTCTCCGATGTACATCTTACGGTAATTCTCATCCAGGGGAGCGAGCTTTTCCACAACTTTATTTATAAATTCGTTTGAACTCTCTTTTATAGCGGCGCCTTCGCTGTACTTGTCACCGAGAGTACCCACCGTTACGACGAAGGTTATCTGAAAGGTGAGTATTGCAACGATGAGGCACACCGCAATGAGAGTACCTATGGAAATTCTTTTTTTCATTTATTATACCTTGAAAATCGTTTGTGCATCAGTGGGGGATCTGAGCTTCTGCATCCACACATGTACCGTTGATTCTGAACTCAAAGTGCAAGTGGCTTCCGAAGGAATAACCCGTGTCACCTACAAGTCCGATAACGGAACCCTTTTCAACGTACTGACCGCCGCTGCAAAGTCTTAATGACATATGTGCATAAAGTGTAGCGTAGCCGTTTCCGTGGTTGATAAGTACGTAGTTACCGTAGCTGTCGTGCCATGTGCTGGTTACGACAGTACCGCTGTTTGCGGCGTATATGGGAGTACCTGTAGGGCAAGCAATGTCCGTGGCACGGTGGAATTCTCCTCCGTTAAATGAGCGGTAACCGAAGGGAGATGAGATATGTCCCGTCATAAGGGGCCACATAAAGCTGCCGTCATTTGAAACGTTGGGTGCGGATTCGTAATTGGTGGGCTGCTGGGGAGTGGGCTTTTCCTGCTCCTGCTGCTGTTGCTGCTGTTCTGCTTGCTGCTTTGCAAGCTCCTCCTGACGCTGTATCTCCTGAAGTGTCTCGGTCAGCTTTGCATCAAGTGCGTTTTCTTCAGCCTCAGCCTTGTTTTTCAAAGCCTCGGTCTGGGATACGTTGCTCTTGATGGAGTTGACGACAGCGTCCTGAGCCGCCTGAAGAGATGCAAGACGTTCAGTCTCGGAATCGTAGTAATCCTTAGCCGCCTTCTGCTCGGCGAGAGCCGCTTCCTTCTGCTCTCTTGCCTTTGCAAGCTCTTCCTTGGTTGCCTTAAGGTCGGCGATGACCTTCTTGTCGTAATCGAGCATGGAGGTCACGTAATCGTATTTGGTGAGGAAGGTGTTAAGGTCCTCCGCACCGAGGATAAGCTCAAGATAGGATACGGTGCCGTCCTCATGGAGAGCAACCATTCTTTCAAGGAATGCTTTTCTCTGTTCCTCGATCTTCTTCGTAGCTTCGATGTCACGCTCGGAAAGCTCGGCGATCTCAGCTTCAAGCTGTGAGATAAGCGTGGTCAGCGTTTCCTTCTGCTGCATGGCGGCGTCTACTGATTGGTCGAGCAAGAGCTTCTGCTCCCACTCTGCGTCAAGCTCTCCCTGTAGAGCGTTAAGCTCAGCGGCGAGCTGATCCTGCTTTTCCTTGTTAGCCGCGATCTGCTGGTTGATAGACTGGACCTGTGCGTCGTCTACCGAAGCGGCGGACGAGGGAGCTATGCATATGCATGCACCCACGGTGACTGCGGCAAGTGCCAGTGCAAGTGATTTTTTCATTTTCATGGTTTACCATCCTTTCTCCCCGTTTGTTGCGCGGGGAACCGGTCGGGTACGATGTGCGAACTTACTTATTATTATAATATATTCATTCGCTCGAACAGAGGCGAATCTCGCCTCTGTTACGTATAAGTTTAGTCTTTGAGATACTTACTGAGGGAGATGCTACTGCCAATAACACCGGTGAGGATACCGATGGCAAGCACTCCGAGAAGAACGTATGTGGATATATCGGAGAAGCCTACGAAGGAAAGCATCGCAAGATCTTCGCCTGCACCGTTGACGATAGCGGAGTAACCGAACTTTACGATGAAGAAGGAGGCAAGACCCGCGACGGTACCCATTATGATACCCTCGAAGATGAAGGGAAGTATAATGAACCAGGCGGTAGCACCGATGTAACGCATGATGCTGATCTCCTTCTTGCGGTTAAGAACGGCGATCTTGATAGTGTTGATGATGATGAAGATACTTACGACAAAGAGGATAGCCAGGAACCAGAAGAACACGATCATGATGCTCTGCTTGATACCCTCGATCTTGTTGGAAAGGTCAAGACTGTTTCTAACCTTTCTGACGCCTTCGATCTGCTTCAGCTCATAGTCAAGCGTTGAGACCTTGTCGTTATCCTTATACTTGATAGCAAATGAATCGGACAGGGGATTTTCCTCCGCGGTGATGTCTCCGTAAAGGTCGGGATCCTCCTCCTTCAGCTGCTTCAGCTGTTCTGCCTTGGTCGAATGGGTCACCGTATCCACGTTGTCAAGCTTGTGGATAGCCGCTTCCACCGCGTCGATCTCTTCCTCTGTGGCGTCGGGCTGACAGAATACGACGATCTCGTTAAGTGTGCCTAATTTTTCAAGGTTTACGTCGATATTCAGGACCAGCAGTGAAAATCCGCTGATAACGAGAAGACAGCTGAGGAGAACTGCAATGGAGGCAAAGGTCATGACGCCGTTACGCTTAAGACTTTTCAGCGCCTCGCCGATGAAGTAAAACAAATTATACCGTCTCATTGAACATACCTCCTACATAGTCGTCGATAACGAGACCGTCCTGAATTCGGATTACTCTCTGCTTGTAGTAATCAACAAGGGACTGCTCGTGTGTTACGACGATAACGGTCTTACCCAGCTTGTTGATCTTTACGAGAAGATTCATGATTTCAAGGGACATCTGAGGGTCAATGTTACCGGTAGGCTCGTCTGCGATGATAACGGAGGGGTTGTTTGCAAGGGCTCTTGCAAGGGCAACTCTCTGCTGCTCACCGCCGGAGAGCTCGTGGGGGAATGCGGAATGCTTATCTGACAGGTTTACTGTGTTAAGGATAGCGGGTACGCGGCGCTTGATCATCTTTGAGGGTGTGCCGACAACACGCATAGCAAAAGCAACGTTTTCATAAACTGTCATATTGGGAAGGAGTCTGAAGTCCTGGAAGACAACTCCGAGCTGACGTCTGTAATGGGGGATCCTTCTGTTGGGGGTTGTGGTGAGGTTGTACTGACCGACGATAATGTTACCGGAGGTAGCCTTTTCCTCGCAAAGGAGGAGCTTCATAAGCGTACTTTTTCCGGCGCCCGAATGACCTACTATAAATACGAATTCACCGTCGTCTATGTGAAGATTTACGCCCTTCAGCGCAACCGTGCCGTTGGGGTAAGATTTTTTTACGTTTCTGAATTCAATCATAACTGTGAAAATACCTTTCTGTCGACGCGCGAGGTAAGGTGCGTGGGGGAGCTCGTGCGTGACAATTCTCCGAGACCGAGGGTCTCGAAAACGTTCATTTCTTCACAGCCCGCGTGGGCTGTGAAGAAAAAATGTAAACTTGTTAAGCCGCGATGACAAACGAAGGAGAAGTGACAAATAAGCGGCGCCTGTTTCAAAACAGTGCAGGGAAAGCGTGTCGCGTAAACTACCGTTTGAGGAGTCCTATCGAGTTTGCCATCCCTGCTGAGTTTCAGCTATTTAATTCAAGTTTCTGCCTTGTGAAGCGGGCGATCAGAACTTAATAGGCTTTGAAACAAGATATCTCTTTACCATGAGAGCGACCTTGAAAGTGATGGCGTGATCAAACTCGCGGAGGTCAAGGCCTGTGAGCTTGCGGATCTTTTCAAGTCTGTAAACGAGAGTATTTCTGTGAACAAAAAGCTTTCTTGAAGTTTCGGATACGTTGAGGTTGTTTTCGAAGAATGCCTGGATAGTCATGAGAGTCTCACGGTCGAGAGAGTCAAGAGAACCGTTCTTGAAAACTTCCTGAAGGAACATTTCGCAAAGTGTTGTGGGGAGCTGGTAGATAAGTCTGCCGATTCCCAGGTTTTCGTAGCTGATGATGCTCTTTTCGGTGTCGAATACCTTTCCGACCTCGAGAGCTATCTGAGCCTCCTTGTATGAACGGGCAAGATCCTTTATGTTGTCTACCGTAGTACCGATACCGATAGATACCTTTGCAAAGAACTCGGAGTTGAGAGTGTCTGCAATGTTCTCCGCGATCTTTTCGATCTCGCGGTTGTCTGTACCGGGCTTAACGTCCTTAACGAGAACGATGTCCTGCTCGGTCACGCTGATAACGTACTCACGGCTCTTGTCGGGGAATATGTTCTGAACCATGTCGTAGGGGAGAACGTCGCTCTTGGAGTGGAACTTGATGAGAAGAACCACGCGGGCCTCTTCGGAATTGAAGTGAAGCTCCTTGGACTTGATGTAGATATCGCTGGGGAGAATATTGTCGAGGATGATGTTCTTGATGAAGGAAGCCTTGTCGTACTTTTCATCATAGAGGTTCTTGATGTTTGAGAGAGTTACGGAAAGAACTGTGGACATCTTTTCAGCAAGCTTATCCTCGCCTTCAACGAAAACGATGTACTCCCACTTTGTTCCTGTACCGATGGGTCTGTAGGTGTAACCTCCCGATGTAATAGCATCAGCGGTGTATGCAAGCTCATCTCTTACACCTTGCCTCATTTCGCCGATCTTTACAAGCTCGCTGCATGCTATGATTACGCCGTTGTCATCAACAACTCCGATGACACGGTCGATGGAATCTCTCATCTGATGGATGATTCCCTGAAACAAACGGTTTGCCATTTACTACTCCTTCCCGATAAATCGCGTACATTAATTTTTTATTGTATATACTATACTATATTCTACATTATTTTTTGGTATTTTTCAATAGGGAAATAAGGATTTTTTATAAAAAAGACGATTTTTTTTGTTAATTTTACATCAAAGCGTCTAAAAGTCCTATTTACTGTAAAAAATATGGATGGTTTTCGTCCGCTTTTAGTCCTCAAGCGCATAGGAAAGACACGCCAAAACGAATGGCGCGGCGCTTTCCGTGCGCAGTATTCTGCGTCCGAGCGAGACAGCCGATATGCCCGCAGACGCCATTTTTGCGGCTTCTTCTTCAGCAAAGCCGCCCTCAGGACCTATTACGATACCCACCGTTTCGGCACCGCGGCGCGCCTCCACCTCTGCCTTGATGGGGGACGTACCCTCTTCGTAGCAGAACAGCGGCAGATCCAGCTTTTGAAGCATTTCCACAGCACGCTCAAAGCTGACGGGTTCCGTTACCTCAGGTATGATGCCGCGTCCGCACTGCTTTGCCGCTTCCTCGGCGATCTTGTTCCAACGGGCGCATTTTTTCGCACCGTCGGAGGTTGTGAGCTTTACCGTACATCTTTTCGTCATAACGGGGACGATACGGTAAGCTCCGCATTCCACGGATTTTTGTATAACCGTGTCGAAGCGGTCGCCTTTGGCAAGCCCCTGAAATACTGTCGCCCGATATGGAGGCTCGGTGCGGTTCTTCTCGCGGGAGACAACAGCGCATCTTACCGTACGGTCGTCTATCTCTTCGATGGTGCATCTGTAGTCGAACCCCTCGCCGTCGCAAAGGGTGACCTCCTCGCCCACTCTCATGCGGAGCGAGCGGGAGATGTGGTGTGCGTCGTCTCCCGTAAGGAGGACGCAGTCATCAGTTAAAATCTCTTTATCAATGAAAAATCTCGGCATATCAAAAATTGCCTTTCGTGATATTTATGCAAACTTAAAACTGAACTGTCAGCTTTTCGCCGTAGGGTGCCTTGCCGATGACCTTGCCATACTCTTCAACTCTGTATCCGTCACCGTCGAGGAGCACGTCGAACTCATGTCCGAATGCGCGGATGCGTCTCAGATAGAAGTGGTCAAGACCCGTGGGAAGCGTAGGCTCCAGTGAGAAGGACGACATGCTTTCGGGGTCAAGCTTCAGAATACCGTCGGTGAATATCTTGCAGTACAGCGCGGATTCACCGGACAGATGACGCTTGCCACCCTCGGGATAAGCCTCAACGGGGTAAGGCACGCGGTCGCCTAAAAGTCTCGTTTCAGAATACTTCAGAAGCTGTGCGGTAGCCTCTTCTACAAGACCTGTGGCAAAGATACCTCTGAGACAGTAAAGTGTGGAGCGGTCCCATATCGTGTCGCGCTCCTCGGAGGTACGAAGTCCGTCGGGTGTGAGCATATAGTCGGAAAGGAGCGCCTTTACCGTCTCCTCTGCTCTTGTGTCGATGCCGACACAAAGGGGCAGGCATATCCATGAACGGAGTACCTCACATCCCTCAAAGTAGCGGTAGGTCTCAAAGCCGTGGATGTTTGCGCCGAAGTGGCGCTCGATAGCCTCGACAAGTGAGTCTGCGCGGCGGCGGTAATCCTCGGCAAGAGTCTTGTCACCAAGCTCGTCCTCTAGCTTTGCCGCCCATCTGTAACCCTGCAGGGCGAGAGAAGCTGTGGAAAGGTTTGCGTCTCCCGCAGGGAAACGTCCCTCAAGCTCGTCCTTATCGGATTCAATTACACCCTTGTCATTGGTCTTTCTTCTGCAGTATTCAGCACACCAGCGGATGGCAGGCAGAAGGAATTCGGCAGTCTTTCGGTCACCGCAGGTGAGCGCAAAGTATGATGCGCCGTAGAGGTACATTGCCGCGTCACCACGGTCACCCGCAGCGTCCCAGATGTCAACGCCCTCAGCAATAACGGAAACGGGGATGGGGCTGTAGCCGGGACCCATAAAGGGCATGAGCAGACGGTATGCGTTAAGTCCTGCATCAAGGAGTATTTTGTCGCCGGTCAGCGAGTACCATGGACCTGCGTATTCAACCTCATCGTTGCACCAGATAGCCGCGTAGTAGCTGCATCCTCCGGGGGAGTGGATAAGGCCGCATTTTGTATCGAATACGCTCTCGCCTGCGCGAAGCTTTGCAAAGGCATACTCGGTGTCCAGCACGTCACAACCGGTGTCAAGCTCAAGAGGCTCACGAAGCTCTGCTATACGACGCATCCTTCCTTCAAGCTCCACCTTCGCGTCTTTTGCATCCCTCTCCTCGTTGGCGTAACGGCCCGTGAAGGTATTGGCATAGCAAAAGCTTTCGCCTGCAGGGAGGGTCGTGGCATCCGTAAGTGAAGAGGATACCTCGCAGAGGATGACGCCCATGGGACCCTGTACCTCGTCGTGGAGGATAACGCCCTTTTTGTCGGTGTCAAGTATGACGTCGCTGTCCGAGATGTTGGTGACGGTCAAAATATCATATACAGCTCTTCCGAAATTGGAGGGGAAGAGATGATGGGTGGCGTTTACCTTACCGCACACGGTATCGATCTTCACCGTACCGTCGATGGTGATCTTAACGGGAGACTCAAGTACCGTCTCGCCGTCAACGGTGAGTGCGGGAATGCTCTCGCTTCCGTAAACGATATCCGTCTGATAAGACGCGTGGGTGTCGTTGGGACGGAGACGAAGGGTAGGGAATACGGGGTGAACGTCAAGATTAAGAATGCCGCTTTCAAGCTTACCGTAGCCTACCAGCAAGGCAGCCTTAAGTCCCGCCATCTCAATATCTTCGTGATGACAGTCTGAAAAGTCCCATGATATGGCACGTCCTTTTTCACTTATAGTCCATTTCCTCATATTAAACGATCCTTTCGGGATAATATTACTCAAATTACTGAACGTACGTTCCATGCTTTCGCCCCTGAAACGTACATATTAAATATATTATATATCTTTTTCGCCCGTTTGTCAATCGATTTGTTGGTTTTTACTAAACGGCATGGAGAACACGTGGCGGAGATACACAACGTCAGCGAAGCGCATCATTTACGCGAAACGCGAACACCATTAAAAAAACAAGTCCGAAGACTTGTTTTTTATAAAAACATGGGCGGGCTTGTAAGCCGGGTTCTGTACACGTTGCCGTGTGACTGCCATCTATCTGTGACTTACGTTACCGTAAGCCTCTCAGCCACCTGCAGAATGTCGGGCAAACAATGCTCTGCATACGGTGTTGCATCGGATAGGGTTTACATTTGCACGCAGTTACCTGCCGTGCCGGTGAGCTTTTACCTCGCCTTTCCATCTGTACCGGCTGTGTCGCCACAGCTTAGGTAGGCTATTTCTGTTGCACTTTCCCGGGAGTTTCCTCCGGCGGACGTTATCCGTTATCCTGCCCTGCGATGCCCGGACTTTCCTCACAGAGGCACCTTTCGGTATCCCCCGCGCGGCAGTCCCACCCGCCGCATAATATTATAGCGGAACCGTGCCGTTTTGTCAAGCACAGTGAGAATATTTATCTCTCCCAGCGTACGTTCGGGTTCTTAACGGTGTAGAACGTACTTCCCGTTTCAACACCTACGGAGTTGAGGTACGTCAAATACTGTGATGTATAGGGGTATAGCGTTGAGGTATCACCGGTACGGTTTATCATATTATACGCGAACAGACCGTACCATGAAGCTGATGGGTCAACGTAATAGGTATTGTTCTTGAGGATAGTTCCCTCAGTCTGACCGAGAGCGATCTCAGCACTGAATATACAGTATTCGGTGGAGAAAACGTTCACGTTATTTTCGTATACGATGTTCTCATACAGAGTATCCTTCACTCCGTATGTGGTGTAAAGGAATGCACTTCGTCTGTCTTCACGTACTCCGCAGAAGCCATAGCCGTTGTTGATAATGTAATTATCATGGATGAATATGTTGGAAAGCTCACTGGTTTCGGGGAAGAAATCGTACGAGCCGTGGTTGAAGAATTCAAAGGACAGGTCGCATCTGTCAAGAACACAGCCCTCGGCAAAGAAATTGTACATAAAGCCGGCTACACCCTGAGTAGTAACGGCAGCATCGTAAATATCTCTGAAGTAACAGTCTTTGATGAAGATGCCGTCGCAGCTTCCCCAGTTCTGGATGGCGTTACCATAGCGCACGTCCTCGCCCTGATAAGCGCCGCCTATCCATTCGAACGTGCAGTTTCTGATGAAAAGGTTTTCGGCATCGCCTGTGGTTATGGCACATTCTCCGATATACTTGAATGCCAGGTTATCAACGATGGTAGGAAATCCTTTGGAGTCGGTCTTGCTCTCATATCCCATACCGCAGGAGGACTGAGAAAGATGCACCTCCTTGAATACCTTACCGGGATTACCCTTGTCATAATAAACGTAGAATTCGCCCGTGGCAACGTCAGTGAAGTATTCGAGATTGTTTTTGAGACAGCCGACGTTTTCAAACTTGATACCGCCGCTATTGAATACTTCTTCACCGTTGAATACCTCTCCGAAATCAACGGAATTCTTGCCGTACTGACCGTCTGAGGGATATTTGATATAGGTCATGATCCCCCACAGCTCAGTTCCGTCAGGCTTTATGAAAACGGCACTTCCGGGAATGTCCTCGACTGTAGCGTCAAGCTTCCATACGTTCTTATATTCCGTTTCTGTCCATTTGCCCGCCGGCTCTTCAAGATATACAGCGCGAGAGATAACGGGTTTGGGACCTTCGCCGTAAGTACCGTAGGTCACACCGCGCGCCATATCCAACCAGTTGAATTCCTTATCGTATTTCAGAGGGTTGAATGTATCGCCTCTCTTAAGAAGAACTGCGTCACCGGCTTTAACATTGTGTTTTATGAAAAAGCCGTTTCCTTTTACGTCCAGCAGATTACAGAACGTTTTCCAGGGAGCATCAGGAGACGTTCCGGAATTGTTGTCATCACCTTCAGAGTCTGAGATGTAGTATACAGTTCCGGTGATGGTTGCGGGATCGATATTGCTTGAATTGTCTATGATCTCCTGAGCTTTTGAATTTGCTTCCGCAATTACTGCGTCAACGTCGGCGTTGCTTGCGGGAATTGTCTCTATTACCTCGCCATAGTATTTAAGTTCTGACTTGTGGGCTGTTACGTCAAACTTTTCTGCAGATGCCACGTCGGTAAATGCGGCAACGTAGAGAAGCTCAACGTTACTCTCAGCAAGAACGGTAACGCATACCTGCTCGGAGCTCTTAGCATAAAGATTCTGACCTGTAGTGTCGATTATACCGTACTTCCAGCCGGAAACCTTTTCAGCGGTGGGAGTGTAGTCTAAGAATTTTGCGGAATTCTTGTCTGCGAATACGCCAAGCTGTACGTCAGCACCGCTGTCTGTTCTGTAAGCCACGCGGAATACGGGGTATTTTTCGGTATCAATTGCGGCAGTGCGCATATCGAGCTCGAAATAGTGCTCCTTGTCTTGTATTAAACTATTTGTTTCCGCCGTTTTCTTATAGGTGTTATCGTTAGAAACCTTTCTCGATGATGAAGTTGCGATCATGAACAACTGCTCTGAGCTGTCCTCTGCAAGGTAAGGATAGTCGCTCTCAGCATCCTTTACACCGACACCCGCATAAGCGGAGTCAAGCACTGTACCGCCGTAGAACAGGTCGTATGCACCCATCAGCACGATGTCCTCACCCTCAACGGTGTATTCGGGAACGATGGGGTCGCCCAGACGGAGTTCACAGAGCATTTCGTTCAGACGCATGATGATCGTAGCGGCGGATGCTCGGTTAAGTCCGCTTGTGGGATCAAACTCGCCTGCCGCGTTACCCTTGATAAGACCCATCTTGCGCATATTCTCGACGGGAGTCTGTGCGTAGGAGGCGATCTTGTCACGGTCGGGGAATACCTTTGTAGCTGTACTGTCAAGCTTGGGGATGATACCCGTATAGGTGATATATCTTGAAATAATGGTTGCCATCTGTTCGCGGGTTACGGGATCGTTCGGCGCGAAGTTACCGTTACTGTAGCCTGTGATGATACCGTTCTCACTTGCCCAGCCCACGTAGCCGTTGTACCAGTCGAGAGTTTTTCCGTTCACGTCGGGAAACTTGTCCGTCAGCTTTTCCTCAGCGCCGTCAAGACGTCCCAGCATCGCCACGAACATAGCTCGTGAAACGGTGGTATTAGGCTCGAAGATGGTACCTGCTGTGTTTGTACCCTTCATGATGCCGATGTCATAAACGTATTTAACGGCGTCATAGAACCAATCACCCTCTCCCACGTCGGAGAAGGGGAGCTTTTCTTCTGCGGGTGTGACGGTCACCAAAAGAGAAGTGAGCATACACAGCGTAAGAAGCAGAGCGAGAAGTTTTTTCTTCATTGTAATAATTCCTTTCGTAATATAAACGAATTTATACTAAAACCATTATAACATAGTTTACTATGCTTGTCAACAAATACGTGGTTCAAAGGTTATATGTGCAATATATACAAAAAAACACCACGCATTTTTTACACATAAAAAACAAACCAAGTGGGAGTTTGGGCAAAAAGCTCCGTCTAATATATGAAAAACAAAGGACAGCGCAGGCTATCCTTGACATATTCGGAGGTAAATCATGAAAAACTTTAAGATCAAGATCGCGGCAGTCCTTCTTACGGTCTGCATGATGATTTCATTAAGCGTGGTGGCTTTTGCAGATTCTCCCCCCACGTATCATTCGGCAAAAAGCTTTGACGAGCTGCTTGACTGGATACGTAATACAGAGGCGGGAAATTCCGACGCGTGGGGAAGCATGGACAGCTTTATAAATACTGCCCGTGCGCAGGAAAATATACTTACCGTAACGTCGAAAAATGAAAGCTGTGTCCTCGACGAGATACTTGTAACGTCGAACCGGATGGCGATCGAGTACTTCTTTACGGTCGACGGCAAAAGGTTTGACGTTATGATAGAATTTCCCGAGACAGACGGCGGTAATACTCTCCGTGAGAGGGTAGACGTACTTAACGAGACATACAGAGAAAAGTACGACGGAGTGCAGTATACCGAGACCTTGATGGAGATCAATGGAAAATTAACGGTGATATACTACCGTAACGGCGGTAATTATCTTAACAAGACCACAGGTGAAAATGAGCAGTTAGCGCCCAACGTAATATTCGAGATATTTGGCAGTGTAGTAAATCTGTGGGGTATTGCAGATCTTTACGGTACAGATTGGGACAATTCCTACTTCGATCAGCTGAGCTTTGAGTTCGGAACCGAAAGAGTGGACCTGGGTGTTAAGGCAGGCCCCCGTTTCTCGGCGGAATATGCTTGGGTGAACCCTTTCAGTGACGTGGCTGACACGGAATGGTACTATGGTGACGTTGAGTATGTATACCTAAACGGTGTAATGAATGGTACTACCATGACAGGCACAGTGTTCGAGCCGAACCGTAAGCTCACCCGTGCCATGATGGTGACGGTGCTTCACCGCATGGCAGGCTCACCCGACGTTGAAATACCCTCAGACGGCGGAAGGTTACGCTTTACGGATGTTAACAAATCACACGTGTGGTGTAAGGATGCGATCGAATGGGCGTATGTGAACGGTATCGTAAACGGTACGTCCGTGACTACTTTTGCGCCTGACTTACCTATCACCCGTCAGGATCTTGCAGTGATCCTGCACAGATACATAAAGAACGTACTGCACGTAAATATCAGCTATTACTCGGAGACAGAGCAGTTTGCCGACGATGCCCTTATTTCGGATTATGCCAAAACACCCGTGAAGGAGCTGAGAGATATCGGTATCATACGCGGAAAGGACGGCAACCTGTTCGACCCCATGGGGCATACGACACGTGCGGAGGCAGCGGCGCTGATTCACAGAGTAGGAGGCGGCGGATACGATCAGAACTGTTCCATGCTTGAAGACCTCGGTGTCAGGATCGATATGACCGCCTATATAAATGACATGACCTATTACGGCGGAGGATATGAGGAGGTACTTTCGGTGGCACTGCGCTTTGATGAAAATGTATACAAGGCGTCGGATTTTAAAGTAAGTGCCACTGTGACTGATGAGAACGGTACTTTCAGTCTGCCTTTAAGTGCTGATGCGCAGTCTCACGTGATATACTACAGTTATGATACATTCTCTATGCCCATGCGCTTTGAAGAGGGGACAAAAATATGGGCATGCGTTACGGTCACATACGGCGACGAAACCGCAGTGTATTTCTTCTGCCCGCACATCAGTTACGTTTGGTAAGAGACGGGAGAGCTCGAAAAGCCCCGTCTAATATATGAAAAATAAAGGACAGCTCAGGTTGATTTGAAGATACCTCGGAGGTAAATCATGAAAAACTTAATGAAAAAACTTTCAGCGGCAGCGCTTGCCGTATGCATACTGTTGTCGCTGTGTGTGAGCATATGCGGAGCAGATGTAAAATTCCCCGACGTAGCCGAGGGAGAATGGTATACGGACGCTGTATACGAAATGGACAGAGCGAACATAATGAAAGGCACAGGCGGAGGTAAATTTGACCCCCACGGTACACTTACCCGTGCGATGGCTGTGACCGTTTTGAAGAATCTTTTCGCAGGATACGGTGAGTATATCAATACGGACGAATACAGAAACGTTTTTGATGACGTTCCCTATGGGATGTGGTACACGGACGCTGTGCTGTGGGCAAATCATTTTAAGATAGTGCTTGGACGGGGTAACGGAAAGTTCGACCCTGATGCTAAAGTCACGAGAGCGGAATTTTGCACCATGATTACCAGATATTTCGAATTTGCGGGTCTGTGGTGCGGAGACGTGGACGGCGTGAAGGTAGAGATAGGTGACGAGGCGGACATTCCTCAGTTTGCGAAGGAAAGCATGGTCATGCTTGCAAAGGCGGGGATAATCAACTTAGGCGGCGAGAACGAAAACGGGGATGCCGCGGGACGCGTTATGCCGAACATGATCATTGACCGCGCCCAGTGTGCTGTGTTTATCTCTCGCGTGTGTGCAAAGACGTCTGTAAAGCTTCCGCAGTTACTGAAGGAGCTGGGTATAATTTCGCTTGGAGTGACCTTCTACGAGGATAACATGCCTGTACCGCAACTCGGTACGTACGATCCCGCGGCTGAGCTTAACCGGGATTTCGGTATAGTAATGGACTACGTATGTCCTACGGGTGCTCAGCAGATAGACATTGACAAGTTGAACGTGGAAGTATTTATGATCGATGAACGCGGAGGCTTTGCCAATTTTGAATTGAAGGATAAAGTATATCTTCCTGCGGATGATAACACTGGAGGAATACTTATTTTCAGCATTGATGAAGATGATGCCCCTTGCCTTTACGGCTGTAATGCCGAGGACGGTGAAGTACTTCAGCCGCTGCTAACGTTCACCTACGGTGACGAGGTCGAGAGCATAGGACTTCCCGTAAGATTCTATGAAACGTGGTAAAACACTCACGGAGGAGTCGTGAGGTGTGAAATACAAAAATATGAGGAGGACGGTATGCTCATCATAGGATCATTCGTTCTCCTCATATTTCCCGAAAGGGAAATGCTTCATGTACTATGGTACGCATCATGTTCTCCTCCCGAGAACGCATCATTTTATTTCTCTCCCCTTGCCTGCAACGCCCGGGCGTTTGTTCAGTCCTTTCTTTGAAATGTCAATATTGACAAATTGACACCTAATATAGCGAAAAATGCCAATGTTTGTGAAGATTCCTAAAAACGAATTGACAACCAAAAGATTTGATATTATACTATATACGAGGTAATCCGCAAAATATAATTATATTTTATGTGAGGTAAACGAACATGAAGAAGATTCTCTCTGTCCTCGTGATCGTTGCAATGCTCCTCGCTTCTTTCTGTGGAACTGCTTCGCAGGTACATTTATTTTAACAAAATATGTTTGATGCCTCCGGGCGGGAAGCTTACCCGTTCCAAGGCGCAAGGGACGGTGTTGATATGAAAAAACGAATAATATCTCTATTGTTGATCATAGCTACAGTATTTGGCGGTACGGTCTTTGCATTGCCTAAAGTGAATGCGGAGGCAAACGGCGTTACCGACGTATCAGATGACGACTGGTTTTATCCTTACGTGACTGAAGTTTACGAAGCGGGTATTATGCAGGGAATAAACGAGAATGAGTTTGTTCCCGATAAGTTCATGACGAGGGCAGAACTGGTTACTGCGTTTTACCGTCTGAAAGGCAGTCCCGCTGTGGAAGCAGACGCTCCGTTTGAGGATCTGTCTGCCGATTGGTATGTGGACAGCGTGAATTGGGCTTATGACGTGGGGATCATCAAAGGTAAGGACGAGGACACGTTTGATCCCGATGGTCTTATAACCCGCGAGGAGATCTGTACGATTCTTGAAAGGTCAACTATTTTGGTCGGTAGTGGTTATACGGGGTATATGCACGACCTGTCAATGTTCGCTGACAACGAAGAGGTTGCCGATTGGGCATGGTATGGGGTCTATTGGGCAGCCTTCAATAATATCGTTACCGGAATAAATCAGTTATATAATGGTACATACGGAACTTGCTTGGCGCCTCATAAGAATTTGACTCGTGCAGAAGCCGCAACTATGTTGGTGAGATATTTGGAAAATGCTCTTGAGACGGAAAGCGAATGTACTGTGATAGCCAATGGAATTGAACTTGGTAAATACCCTATGATAACCGCACCTCGTTTAAAAGAGCGTCTGATTCCCCTTGTTGCGATGCTTGAAGCCTTTGATGCTGAGATTAATTGGATAGATGATAACTTTGCTGAAATCACAGTTGGAGAGTATGAATACGTTTTGAACGTTGAAAAGCATTATTTGCAGTATAAAGCGGATTATGACGAAAACCATCTCGAATATGTTGACACAATATTCTTTGTTGTTGGAGGACGGTCTAAGAATGTATTCAGAGCTCTTGAAAAAGAACTCCTCGTTAACATGCCATCTTTGAGTGCCATTCTTAGGGATATTGGAGTTCAACAAAGGTACGACGGTGATACCGTGTATTTTGCTTATGGTGAATCGTAAAAAACAAAACTGAGCATAAAGGGTCCCGCAGACCATTTGGTCTGCGGGACTCTTTATGCTGTATTATCGTACTTTTCCCGTCTTATAGCACTCGCCCGTTTCAAGATCGTACCACTTGAAAACGCCGTTTTCATATATGATATAGCTGTGAGGGGAGTTTTCCTTCGGTATGGAAGTGCTGCCGGGGTTTACGTTATAATAGCCCGCTTCCGTCTTTTCGATCACGGGAACGTGTGTGTGACCAAAGAGGTGTACGTCGCCCTCGCCGAGAGCGGGGACTGCTCTGTGCCCGTGAGACGCACAAATAGTAACGTCTCCGTCATAAAGATTAAGATAATCGCTTGATACGTTGAAGTCAAGGACCATCTGGTCAACCTCAGCCTCGCAGTTGCCGCGTACGGCAAGTATTTTGTCAGCGAGAGGGTTGAGCAAAGCGATAACCTTTTTTGGGGCATAGTCACGGGGAAGATCGTTTCTCGGACCGTGGTACAGAATATCACCCAAAAGCAGAAGACGCTCAGCACCGCTTTCCTGAAATTTATTTACTGCAAGAGATGCATAGTAGGCTGAACCGTGAATGTCGGATGCTATAAAAAGCTTCATATCCTGCGACCTCGATTAAAGACCGAACTTTGCGATCTTGTCGCGGAGGAATCCGACAGCCATAGCAATATCAGCTGTGGGATCAGCTCCTACCTCACGCTCTATGGTAAGGTAGCCGTCAAAGCCTGTAGCCTTAAGTGCGGGGAGGTATACGTCGAAGTTAACGTCACCCGTGCCGAGAGGCATCTCAAGGAAGCTGTGACCCATCTCAAGCATTGCCTTGTGCTTCTTAGCCTCTTCGTCAAGCTCAACGTCGACCTTGCCCTCAACTCTCTTCTTAAGCATAACGCCGTCCTTGGCGTGGGTGTGTACAACGTACTTGCCCAGATACTTAAGTGCTTCCTCGGGACGGTCATCCTGACACATGACCAGGTTAGCAGGGTCAAAGTTTACTC
>JAFSGU010000068.1 GCA_017440665.1 Clostridia bacterium | reverse complement strand
GGTTAGATATAAAAAGTTTCCCTTATTTTCGCTCATAAGGGCAAAAACAAGGGAAAATACATAACAGTTGAGTTTGTAACAGGCGAAAAACCCAGTAATATCGAGGTTTTTTAGAGTGTAGGGCAGTTAATGTCTGATAAACAGGAATTTGTCCGTCCTCTCGGCGACGGAATCAAGACGCTTAGCTTGCTTTCGGTCCATATTTATACCCATGAGCACCTCTCATGCAAAAATATTACGTGATAATTATAGCATATATGAACACAATTGTCAATTTGTGCCTTTTACATATGGCAAATGATACAAACGAAGAAAATTTTATCGGTATATACAAACAATACTTTACAATTCTGCCATCATCTTGAGGTATAGATGTAACTATTATGTGAAATAATAGCTTTACCCCTTGTAAAAATACGTGTGATACTGTATAATAACGGTCGTGACGCGGGTACGGTATACGTATCCGATGCATCGCGAAATTTAATTTATTATGAGGTAAAAAAAGATGAAGAAGATCCTTGCTATCATGACAGCTATCATGCTCGTCCTCACTCTCGCAGCTTGCGGCAGCACAGACGAGAAGGAAACTGCAGCTAACACAAACGATTCCGTTCAGACAAACGACGCTACCGAATCCGAAGGCGGCGAGACAAATAAGCCCCAGACAACAGATTCCGCAGCTCTTAACGTACTTAACACCGTATGGGCTACCTACGCAGACGACGAGAAGTTCCCCGGTGCAGGCGGTGACATGTCCGAAGAAAACATGAACATGGAAGGCCCCGGTATCTACGGTCTTGAGGACGCAGAGGCTATTGACGCTACTCTCGGTATCCCTGCCGCATCTCTCGAAAAGATCGACGGTGCCGCATCTCTCGTTCACATGATGAACGCTAACACCTTCACAGCAGGCGCATACAGCCTTAAGAATGCCGGCGATGCTGAGACTCTTGCAACAGAGCTTCAGGGTAACATCCAGGGCAGACAGTGGATGTGCGGCTTCCCTGAGAAGCTTGTTATCATGAACGTTGACGGTGTTGTTGTTTCCGCTTTCGGCAACGGCGAGATCATCGACAATTTCGTAAGCAAGGTAAACGCTTCCTTTGCTACTGCTGAAACTCTCGTAGACGAGCCCATCAGATAAGTTAATAATAGCCAAGGGATCTCCTGAATATCAAATATCCGGGGATCCCTTTTTTGGAGAATAATAATGCTTTTTTCAAGTATACCCTTTCTTTTTTACTTTTTGCCTATAGTTCTCGTACTGTATGCGATCAGTCCCGCAAAGCTGAAAAACACGGTATTGCTCTTATCGGGACTTTTCTTCTACGGATGGGGCGAGCCCCGCTTCCTTGTTTTCATGTTCGCCGCTATCCTGCAGGGATACGTATTCGGCCTGCTCATCGAGAAGTACCGTACACATAAGATATCCCTTGTATTTCTGGTGTTGTCCGTAGGAGCCTGCCTCGGAATGCTCGCATACTGTAAGTACATGGATTTCTTTATAGACAACTTCAACGTGCTGACGGGCATGTCGTTGCCCCTGACAGGCATCGTCCTTCCCATCGGCATCAGCTTTTACACATTCCAGATACTCAGCTATACCGTTGACGTGTACAGAGGCGACTGTAAGGCACAGCGCGACCCCATCGCCCTCGGTGCCTACGTTTCCATGTTCCCTCAGCTTATCGCGGGTCCCATCGTAAGGTATTCCGACATTGAGAAGCAGCTTAAATGCCGCAGTCATACTCTTGAAAAGACGTCTCATGGTATTAACCGCTTTGTCATCGGTCTGTCCAAGAAGATACTGATAGCAAATCCCCTCGGCGAGCTTGTGGCGATATACAAGGATACGCAGGGAGACTCGGTTCTCTTTACGTGGGTATACGCTGTCGCGTTCCTTTTCCATATCTATTTCGACTTCTCCGGATACAGCGATATGGCTATAGGACTTGGAAAGTTCTTCGGCTTCGAGTTCGTTGAAAACTTCAACTATCCCTATATCTCGGGTAGCATCACCGAATTCTGGAGACGCTGGCACATTTCCCTCGGCACCTGGTTCAGGGATTATCTGTACATCCCTCTGGGAGGAAACCGAGTGGGCAAGGCGCGCCAGCTCTTTAACATCCTCGTTGTATGGATGGCAACGGGCTTCTGGCACGGCGCGGCGTGGAACTTTATATTCTGGGGACTTATGTTTGCCGTCCTCCTTGCCGCAGAAAAGCTGTTTTTGCTGAAGAGACTTGAAAAGATAGGCCCCTTCCGCCACGTATACGTTATGTTTTTCGTGGTGATAAGCTTCGTTCTTTTCGACAGCCTTACGGTAACGGAAACCTTCACGAGAGTCGGTGCCATGTTCGGAGCAGGCGGACTTCCCGCGGTGTCGGATGAGGCTGTGTACTGTCTCATAAGCTATGCGGTAGTATTCGCCATCGCCATAATAGGAGCAACACCCCTTCCTGCAATGGCTGTACGACGCTTTGGCGGGACGAAGGCGGGTGCCGCTGTCCTGAATGTTGCGAGACCTGTGTTTATCCTATCCCTTCTTGCCGTCTGCACAGCGTACCTTATAGACGGCTCCTTCAACCCGTTCTTATACTTCAGATTCTGACGGAAAGGAGACAAATATGACCGGTAAAACAGAAAGAATAATAACACTTATCCTCTGCGTGCTGTTTGTGACAGCCCTTCCGATAGCAGGTATCATCATCCCCGATCTTGAGGTGTCGGAAAGCGAGAGACGCCCTCTTGCTAAGTTCCCCGAGCTGTCTGCGGATACAGTTCTCGACGGCAGCTTTATGACGGATTTTGAAAGCTATACTCTTGATCATTTCCCGTTCCGCGATACTTTCCGCAAGCTGAAAGCATTTGCGGTGTACAACGTTTTCGCTCACCGCGACAATAACGGCATCTTCCTCTCGGGTGACCACGCTGTAAAGGCTGAGTACCCCTTCAAAAGCGGCGAGCTGGCCTATGCGGCAAAGCGCTTCGGCGACGTTTACGAGAGATTTTTGAAGGACAGCGGTGCCTCCGTGTACTATTCCGTCATCCCCGACAAGGCGTATTTCGTGCCGGACGGCGCGGGCGTTTTGAAGATGGATTACGCACAGTTTATGAGCGAATACTCATCAGCCATGAGCTTTGCGGAGTATATCGATATATTCCCCCTGCTTGAGGCAGAGGACTATTACGCAACAGACACCCATTGGCGTCAGGAGAATATCCTTCCCGTAGCGGAAAAGCTTATCACAGCCATGGGAGGCGAGGTGTCCGCGAAATACGAAAAGGTGGACACGGAGATACCATTCTACGGAGTGTACAGCGGTCAGTCCGCACTTGACCCGGATCCCGACAGCCTGTACTATCTTGACAGCGACGTTTTTGACTCGGTTTCCGTATACGATTTTGAGACCTCGTCAAATATTCCCGTGTACGACCGTGATAAGCTGACGGGCAGTGATCCTTACGAGGTGTTCCTCTCAGGACCTAAGTCTCTGCTTGTGATGGAGAATGAAAACGCGCCCGCAGACCGCCATCTTGTGGTCTTCCGTGATTCCTTCGGTTCGTCCGTAGCGCCCCTTATGACTGAGGCGTATTCTAAAATAACCCTTGTTGACATCCGTTACCTTAAGGCGGAGATGCTCGGCAGTCTGGTTGATTTTGATAATGCAGACGTTTTGTTCCTGTACAGCACGTCCGTGCTCAACAACGGAAAGACGATAAAGTAAAACGAAACGTCCCCGCTGAACGCATCGTTCAGCGGGGACGTTTCGCTTTTTTGACTTATTTGTTTTTTGCCGCCTGTTCGGCTCTGTATTTATTCGCAAGTGCGTCGTACTCCGCCATGGCTTCTTCCGTTGGGAGATATTCCTCAAGCTCGGTATTCGGCATTGAGGGCGGCGTTCCGTCGGAGCCCCACATAGGTGTCAGGAAATCGTCCTCCCACTTTGCGCGCTCCGCCTCGTTTCTGAAGTCCGGAATATCGTAGGGCACGCCGTATTCAAGGGCACTTCTGTGTCCGAGGATGGCAACAGCGGAAAGAGTCGCACTGAAGTATACGTCGAATACGGGGTCTCTCTCCTCGCGGAGGGCATCGCAGAACTCCTTGACTACAAGATAGTCTCCGCCGCCGTGACCTGCGTTTTCTGCAAGAGCCTTGACCTCGGGATCCCACTCGGCATAGTAGGAGTTGACCGTTTTCATGCCTTCGGGTACGGCGTAATCGTTATACTGGAGAACTATTCTGTCGTCCTCACCTCTTGCGGTCTCTATCTGGCCGAGGCTTCCGCACACTCTGTATGAGGTGGAATGACCGCCGAACTGAGACCAACCGGTTACCCTGAAAACCGAACCGTCATCGTTAAAGCAGCTTACGACGGCGCTTCTGTCGGGAAGTCTCCAGTAAAGGTCGCTGAGGCAGGTCTCCTTTGTGAAGGGGTATGACACGGGGAATGCGGAAACTCGCTTCGGCATAACGCCGGTGATGTAGCAGAGAGGCGCCAGAGAGTGTGTGATGTAGTAAACTCTCGGCATATGGTATCTCCAATGCTTGGAATGGGGGCAGAGAAGCTCCATGCAGTCACCATGGCTCCAGTCGTTCCAAAGGGGATGGTTGTACTCACCCTCTGCAAAAAGCACCTTGCCGAGAGTACCGCCGCGGTAAACACGGCGCATCTCTTCCGCAGACTTCACGAAAGGATAGTTTTCGGCAAGCATATAAGTCACTTGGCTCTTTTCAGCGGCGCGGACGAGAGCCACAGCGTCGCCCATGGTCGCCGCAGGAATGCACTCGCTGAGAACGTGGATGTTCTTCTCAAGCGCCTTGACGGCGAAGGGAGCGTGCTCGTGGAAGTAGTTTGCGATAACTACCGCATCCATACCCTCGTGGCACAAAAACTCGTCGAAATCCGTGTAGCCCACTGCATCGGGGACTACCTTCTGTCTGGCCGCAATACGGCTTTCGTCGGTGTCACACAGAGCGACTACCTCGCCGTTGCAGGCAAGAATACCGTCTATGAAGGACTTTCCGCGGCTGAGACCGAATATACCGAAGCGGATGGTCTTCTTTTTATTTTTCATAGCTTTGCTTTCTCCCTGTTGTTATACTGCCTTATTTCTTAGCCGCCTTGATAGCCGCGATAGCCGCGTCGTATTCAGCCATGGATTCCTCGGTGGGAACGTATTCTGCAAGCTCGGTGTTGGGGATGGTGGGAGGTGTTCCGTCGGAGCCCCACATGGGAGTGGAAAAATCGTTTTCCCACTTTACGCGGTCCTCCTCAAGACGGAAGTCCGGTACGTCGTAGGGAACACCGTACTCAAGCGCACTCTTGTGAGCGAGGATACCGACTGCGGAAAGAGTTGTGCCGAAGTATACGTCGAACATGGGCTGCTTGTTCTCTCTGATGCAGTCGAAGAATACCTTAACAGTAAAGAAGTCTCCGCCGCCGTGGCCTGCCTTTTCGGCAAGATCACGGTCTTCGATCGCCCATTCGGGATAGTAGGAGTTTGTTTCCTTGAGACCCTCGGGAATGTCGCAGTCGTTGAAGCGGAGCGTGATGCGCTCCGTGTCACCTCTTACGTTTTCGATCTGACCCTTGGTTCCGCAGACTCTGTAGGTGTTGTCGTGTGCGCCGAACTGCTCCCAACCGGTTACTCTGAATACGGAGCCGTCATCGTTGAAGCAGCTTACGATGGCGCCGCGGTCGGGAAGTCTCCAGTAAAGGTCGCCGAGGAAGGATTCCTTCGTATGAGGATAAGATACGGGATATGCGGAAACGCGCTTCGGCATAGCTCCGGTGATATAGCAGAGGGGGCCGAGAGCGTGCGTGATGTAGTAAACGCGGGGCATGTGGTATCTCCAGTGCTTGGAGTCGGGGCAAAGCTCCTGAGTCCAGCCGTCGCCCCAGATGGGATGGTTGTACTCGCCCTCGGCGAAGAGCACCTTACCAAGGTCGCCTCTCTGATATACGCGGCGCATCTCCTGATTGAATTTCATGTAGGGGTAGTTTTCAGCCAGCATATAGATGGCGTCACTCTTTTCAGCGGCGCGCACAAGTGCAACCGCGTCACCCATCGTACCTGCGGGAGTACACTCGCTGAGGACGTGGATGTTCTTTTCAAGTGCCTTGACGGCGAAGGGGGCGTGCTCGTGGAAGTAGTTTGCGATAACTACCGCATCCATACCCTCGTGGTTGATGAAGTCGTCGAAATTGTCGTAGACACCTGCATCGGGGTATCTTTCACCATACTTTGCACGAAGCGCTTCGTCCTTGTCGCAAAGAGCAACGATCTCACCGTTGCAGGCAAGGATGTTTCCTATAAAGGAAGTACCTCTGCCGAGACCGAAAATACCTACTTTGATCTGTTTCATAATTTTTCTCCTTTGTATATGTATGTAGATTTAATTAAGCCATGGGAAAACGAGAACGAGAAGTCCGATGAACGAAAGGACAACGGACAGTATCTCTCTCTTTGACGGTTTTTGACCTGTGAGAGCCGCAATAACGGTGGACGCTATCATAACTCCGCCCGTGATGAAGGGGTACTGGATCGATGCGGGAATGAACGCCAATGATATGATAAGCAGGAAATTGGCAATCTGATTTATCGCTCCGCCGCCGAATGAGTAGAGCACCACGGATAACTTAGGTTTTTTCAGCCCCTTGATCAAGGGAATGAGAATGATGCCTGACATGAGCGTCATAATAACGGCGGTCCACAGGGAGTATGATGCGGCGTCTGTGGTCTTATAGGGGGCGCTGTCGAATATTTTTGCAAGAACGCCCGACATGCCGTTCAGAACGAAGATGCCCATATAGTAAAGCGTTCCGCCTTTTTTACCGTCACGGTCAACTGTAAACGCAAGGGCTGCCATAACGAGAACGATACATATGATCTTTCCCGCGGTAATGCCCTCGCCGTAAAATACGATGCCTGCCACGAAGGGGAGCATCATTCCGCCAAGCATCGAAAAAACGGAGTAAAGGGAAAGGTTTATCTTACCCAGCGCCTTCAGAGAGAAATACGAAAACAAAATAGTGTTTGTAGCCGTAGCGGTCGCCATGATAAGCGTGAAGGGGGTAAAACCGATATCCGTGCCTGTCACGCAGAACAGACATATGCCGCCCGCAACGGCGGAAAGCAGTGAATAGAAAAACGTAGACGCCGCGCCGCCGCCCATTTCCTTTTCGTACCTGTCGGTGAAAAAGAACTGTACCGAGAACATGAGAACGGCCGCGGATACTATACCGTAATACATAAAACACCTCTGTTTATAGCTTCTATGGGAATTATAACACGTTTTTTTGCTTTTGTATATGGAGAAATTACATCATTATATGTAAAAAAGTCGTAAATCTCATAAAAACGAAATAATGCCGGGTATGACAATAACCTCTCAAAGCGGACCGTGTCTGCTTTAAGAGGTTATTTATATTTCACTTACATTCTTGACTTGACCGTTTCGACCTTGATGATGTTGGTGTTTCCGGGAGTATCGAGAGGCAGACCGCCTACGATGACCACCTGATCACCTACGGATACAAGATCGATCTGCTTTGCACAGTCGATAGCGTGCTGAAGGAGCCTGTCGAAATCGGGCTGGCTGAGAGCGAGCACGGGGTAAACGCCCCATGAAAGAGCAAGCTGATTGTAGGTCTTGACGGAGGGAGTCGCCGCCACGATGGGAGTTGACGGACGGAACTTTGACATTCTGCGGGCGCTTCTTCCCGTCATGGTGAGAGCAACGATCGCCTTCGCCTGGAGGTCGCGTGCCGTGGTACAAGCCGCGTCGCACATAGCGTTTGTGGTGTCGGAGTAGTCGATGATATAGTTCTCGTCAAATCCCTTAAGGTCGAATACGTCACGCTCTGCCTGATGAGCCACCTTTGCCATGACCTCGATCGCGCGGAGGGGATATTTTCCGACAGCGGTCTCGCCCGAAAGCATAACGGCGGAGGTGCCGTCGAATACTGCGTTTGCAACGTCGGTGATCTCAGCACGGGTGGGGTTGGGATGCTCGATCATTGACTCGAGCATCTGCGTTGCGGTGATTACCATCTTACCTGAACGGTAGCACTCAAGAATAAATCTCTTCTGCAGACCGGGGAGCTTTTCGAAGGGTATCTCCACACCCATGTCTCCTCTTGCTACCATGATACCGTCAGAAAGCTTTAAGATCTCGCTGAAGTTCTCAACACCCTCGTTGTTCTCGATCTTGGAGATGATACGTACTGTGTGACCGCCGTGGTAGTCGATGAACTTACGCATATTCTTGACGTCCTCGGCACATCTTACGAAGGATGCGGCGATGAAGTCAACGTCGTTTTCAAGTCCGAAGAGGATATCGGACTTATCGCGCTCGCTCAGATGCTCCATCTCAAGATGAACGTTGGGGATGTTGACGCCCTTTCCGTTTTTGATGACGCCTCCCTCAACTACCTTACAGATAACGTCGGTATCGGTACACTCGATTACCTTAAGCGGGATGCTTCCGTCGTCGAGGAGCACGTCGCATCCTGCCTCAAGCTGAGAGGGGAGGTCGCGGTAGCTCTGGGACACGACGGTCTCGTTTCCGATAACGTCGCGGTTGGTAAGCGTGAATGTGTCGCCCGTCTTAAGCTCTGCGCTTCCGCACTCGAACTTGCCGATGCGGATCTCGGGTCCCTTTGTGTCAAGCATGATGGCGACGGGACGGTGAAGCTTTTCGCGCGCCGCCTTGATATATTCGATAGTCTTTTTATGATCCTCGTGTGTACCGTGGGAGAAGTTGATACGTGCCACGTTCATACCGCTTATGATCATCTGCTCGATCATCTTCTGATTGTTTGTGGCAGGTCCGATGGTGCATACGATCTTTGTTTTTAACATATTGGTTTTGCCTTTCTCGTGGTTTGTTTTACAGTAATATTATAATACTTTTTCCGCGTTTTTTCAATCCCTTTTCGTCTTTTGGGAATAAATATAAAATATTCTATGTCCCCTTTTCGTCTCACTTTGTCTTTGACAAATCCTGCGGGATGTGTTAAAATATACTTACTTAACAGAAACGTCGGAGGAGCGTATGGTTAGATTTATTTTCGGAGGTACCGGAAGCGGTAAAAGCGAATACGTATTTGGTGAGATAGAAAAGCTTCTTCGCGAGAGCGATAAAAAGATATATCTTATCGTGCCCGAGCCCTTTACCGTGGCAACGGAGGCGAAGATCGCAAGACGCTTTCCACCGTCTGCCGCACTGAGACTTGAGGGTACGAACTTCACCCGCCTTGCAGACAGCGTATCCCGCGTTGTAGGCGGTCTTTCATACAGCCGTCTTACAAAGGGTGCCCGTATGCTCCTTTTGTGGCGCAGTATGATGTCGGTGTGGCCCTCCCTTACGGAGCTTAATCAGGTGAGCGACGGTGACGGCGTGGGGATCATCCCCACCGTGTTTGCGGCAGAGCGTGAGCTGAAGCTTTCGGGTATCACACCCGACGTGCTGTACACAGCCGCAGAAAGCCTTGATCTTGCGGGAGAAAATTCTCTCTCCCGAAGGACCCGTGACCTTGCGGTGATATGCGCCGCCATGAGCATGGCTGAGGAAGAATTCGGAGACACGTACGAGCCCGTAAAAAAGCTTGCGGAAAACGTTAAACCCAGCGGGTATTTCGACGGCGCCGTGGTGTTTATAGATTCCTTTTATTCTCTTACGGGGGCGCAGAGCGCGGTGCTTTCCCGGATAGTAAGATGCGCCGCAGACGTGTACATCACCGTCCCCATGGAGTCAAGACGGGCGGAAGGCGTACACCTTGACGGCGTTAAAAGATTTTATTCGGACGCACTCAGTGCGGCACTGAGATATTCCCCCGACGAGGTGGAGTTTGTCACATTGGAGGGAAACCGCAGAGCCGGAAGCGCGGAGCTTGAAACGGTACAGGCACATCTGTGGGACTATGGGTTTACGGATGGTATCTCCTGCAGTGAGCTTCCCTCGGTGCCTGAGTCGGTGAGGGTCTTCTCTGTGGCAGACCGATATGCCGAAGCAGAGGCCGTCTGCTCAGAGATCGCGAGACTTGTCAGGGGCGGAGCTGACTACTCCGACATAGTGGTGGCGTGCGCCGACGTCTCGGAGATCAGGGGTATATGCGACAGCGCGCTGAGACGCCACGGCATTCCCTGCTTTATTTCGGAAACGTCGAAAATATCCGCCTCCCCCGCTGTGAGGCTTATTCTGTCTCTGCTTAAGATACCGGGCAGGTGGAGACGTGAGGATATAATTTCGGTGGTCAAGACAGGGCTTTCGCCCCTTGACGACGGGCCTGCGTGCAGCTTTGAATCCTACACGGATATATGGAACATACGCGGCCGCAATTTATTTACAACTGAGTGGAGCATGAACCCCGACGGATATACGGAGGAGATCTCGGAAAGAGCCGCTCTCGTGCTTGCCGAGGCCAACGATGCCCGCGACGCCCTTATTCCCGGTATTGAAAAATTCGCTGACACCTTTGTGAAGGGTAAGGCGACGGTGACTGACGTGTGCCGCGCCTTGACGGAGTATTTTGCTGAAGGTGCTTATGCCAAGATGATGGCGAGAGCGGATATGATGGAGCGTGATGGTGCGGCTGACGACGCGGCGAGAGAGAGACTGGTGTGGCGTGAGATATGCTCCGCATTCGACACAATGGCGGAGATGATAGGAGACGTGGAGGTGGATGCCCAGGGCTTTGCTTCCCTTTTCCGCTACGCTGTAAGCGACGCGGACACAGGTGCCATTCCCACGGGAGTGGACGTTGTCACTGTGTCGGGCGCGGCAGGACTCCGCACGGACGGTGTGAAGCACGTTATCGTACTGGGTGCCGTAGCGGGAGAGTTCCCCGCATCGGTGTCTGACGACGGTTATTTTACGGACGACGACAAAAGGCGTCTTGAGTCGGCGGGAGTGGTGCTGGGTGCAGATTCCGGCGAGCGTACGTCGGAGGAGCTGTTCCGCTTCTTCCGCACGGTATCCCAGGCGGCACAAACGCTGACTGTATTCGTACCGAAGACCTCGGCGTCAGCCCCCGTTAAAATATCCGAGGGGGCAGAACGTATACTGACACTTCTCGGAAGAACGTCTCCTACGGAGTATGATTTTGAGATATACGACGCCGCCACTCTTGACGCGGCGTGCCGCGAAACGGGAGACGAGGCGCTCGTGTCCCTCAGAAGAGAGCTTTTCGGCGAGGCGGAAGAGATAAGATTTACGCCGTCAGCCGAAGCGGAGGTATCCGCCGCAACTGCCGCGGAGGTGTTCGGCGACCACGTAAGGCTGTCTCAGTCGAGGATCGACAGCTACGTGAAATGCCCCATGTCCTACTATTGCGACTACGTTTTGAAGCTGTCGGAGGACAGACGGGCAGAGATATCCGCACCCGATATCGGTTCATTTGTCCATGCGGTGCTGGAAGAGCTTCTGAAGCACATCACCGTGGGAGGTGACGCGCCCGAGGGTGAAGCGCTCCAACAGCTTTGCGACGAAATAATCGCGTCTTATATAAAAAAGACCTGCCCCGGTATTTCGGGAGGCAGACTTGACTATCTGTTTAAGAGGCTCCGCCGTCAGGTGACGGTGTTTGCGGAGGCCATCGTGCGCGAGGTGGCGCAGAGCCGCTTCGAGACATACGCCGTTGAATTGCCCGTGGGTGCGGGCACGTCCGGAGAGGCGTCTCCCCCTGCGGTGATATTCCCTCTTGAGGGAGGCGGTGAAGTGTCCCTTGTGGGACGTATCGACCGACTTGATACATACAGCGTGGACGGCAAGACCTATATAAGGGTCATCGACTACAAAACGGGAAGCACGAAATTCTCATACGATGACGTGGCACTTGGACTTAACGTACAGCTTCTCATATACCTCTTTTCTGCGTGGCGCGCGGCAGACACCCGTTTCCACCGTGCCCTTGACGGTGACGGAAAAAGTGAGCTTCTTCCCGCGGGAGCGCTGTATTTCAACCTGCGTCCCGCAGACAACACAAGCGACAGACCGCTGAGCGCGGAAGAAGCCCGTGAGATAACGCTGAACTCCATGGACAGAAGCGGCATCGTCAGCGACGAGCGGGACGTGCTTGACGCAATGGACCGCGGTATCACGGGCAGATACGTGCCGGTGTCCCTGAAGGCGGACGGAAACTACAAAAAGAGCGCATCTCTTGCGACTCTTGAGCGATTCGGAGAGCTGTACCGCGAAATGGAGAGCGTCATATGCAGGATAGCCGCTGAAATGAAGAGCGGCAAGGCGGGAGCTGTGCCTCTTGAGCATCACGGAAGCGTGAAATGCGACTGGTGTGCCATGCGGCACGTATGCCGCCGTGAGAATAAGTGAGAAAGGCAGAACAAAATGGCAGACGTTAAATGGACCGCCTCCCAGAGGGAGGCTATAGACGGCAGGGGAAACATCCTGGTGTCAGCGGCGGCGGGAAGCGGTAAGACGGCCACTCTCAGCGCAAAGATCATGCATCTTCTGTCTGAGGAGGACGCGTCTCTCAGCCGATTTTTGATAGTTACCTTTACCAATGCGGCTGCGGCAGAGCTGAAGGAGAGGATCTCAAAAGAGATCACTAAGGCGGCAGTCCGCGATAAGACCATGCTCCGCCACAAGCGCGACGTGGACGGAGCGGATATTTGTACCATACACAGCTTTTGCCTTAAGGTGATACGCAGATATTTTACCACGCTCGGAATATCACCGGGGTTCGCCATAGCAGACGAGGCAACGGCTGAGGTGCTGAAGAGCCGAGCCATGGAGACTACCGTAGACGATTTCTTCAGAGGAGAAGATGTGTTTTCTCCCGAGTCATGCGATATGGGCACCCTTGCTGATACCGTAGGAAAAACGAGAGACGCGGCGGGACTTGATGCGGAGCTTAGAAGCCTTGCGGGCAGACTTGATTCCCTCGGCTTTGACGAGGGGTATCTGCGTGACTTTGCTGACACGCTGAGACGTGACGCCCAAGGTGAATTTTTCCACACCGTATGGGGAAAGGTCATCCGTGACGAGGCGCTGTCTGCGGCAGAGCATTACGGCAGAATACTCAGCGAAGTAATGGCTGACATGGCAGAGTCCTCTGCGGTCAGCGAAAAATATATGCCGACGGCTGAGGCTGTTGCCGCTTTTTTAAAGCGCGTGTCAGGCAGTGCGGATTCATACGAGAGTATGACTGAGGCTGTCTCTTCATACGAGACGCCTGCCCTCGGCAGACTGTCAGCAAAAGACAAAACGGAGGCCGCTGAAAAATTCAAGTCCGTAAGGGACGAGATCAAAAAGACCTTCGAACGGATGGCGGAAAGATATTTCGTCAGCACGCCCGCGCAGATAGCAGAGGCAAGAGAAGGTACCGCGGCGGTCCTTGAAGGCGCGGCAGACGTTATCGCCGTGTACCGCAAGAGATACGACGAAATGAAGAGGGAGAGAGGACTTCTCGACTTCTCCGACCTTGAAAGCCTTGCGCTGAAGCTTCTCGTAGGCGAGGACGGCGAGCCTACGGCAGAGGCTCTTGAGATCGCTGACGGCTACCGCCACGTGTTTATCGATGAGTATCAGGACACCAACAGCGTGCAGGACAGAATATTCCGCGCGGTCAGCGGTAAATCGGAAAGATTTTTCGTCGGTGACATCAAGCAGAGCATCTACCGCTTCCGCGGAGCGGAGCCGGAGGTGTTCTCAGGCTACAGACGGGCGTGGAAGGGCAATTTTTCCGACACGTCGGTTGCAGAGGGATATCCCATGGGACACAGCATTTTCATGAGCGAAAACTTCCGCTGTGCCCGTCCCGTGATAGAGTTTGCCAACGCTGTGTCAAGATACATGTTCCCCTTCGGCGGCATCCCCTTTGACGAGGAGGATTGCCTTGTATACGGAGGTGTTGCAGAGGGAGAGCGTGCGGTGGAGGTGTGCCTTATCGACGGCACCCGAAGCAGATCTGAGGACGACGTCCCCGTTATAAGCGAGGCGGAGTACACAGCGGAGCGGATATATTCACTTATCAAAAACGAGGGGTACCTGCCCTCGGACGTCGCATTGCTTCTGAGAAGCCCGGGCTCAACGGGCGACCTTTACGAGGCGGCGCTGAAGGCACGGGGCATCCCCGTGAAACGAAGCGGAGGCTCCTCCTTTGCGGATGAGGCTGAGGTAATGCTCACTCTGAATATCCTCCGTGCTGTAGATAACCCCATGAGGGATATCCCCTTGGCGGGTGCCATGATGTCAGGCGTGTTCGGCTTTACCCTTGACGAAATGGTCACGCTGAGACGTGAGGACACAGCGTGTCCGCTGTACACCTCTGTATTGAAATACGCTGAGAGAGACACCGCTCTCGGCGAAAAGTGCCGTCTGTTTGTGGGCAAGCTGTCAGCACTCAGAAACGCAGAGCGCGGCATGAGCGCCGACAGATTCATAGAGCATCTGTACGCGGAGTGCGGTATGTTTCAGTGTGCCGAGGTCACATCAAAGCTTTACGGAGAAAAGAATCTCCATATGCTCCACGAGCTGGCACGAAGCTACGAAAAGGGCGTTTTCGGCGGACTTTACGGTTTCCTTGCGTTCATCGATGAAAAGCTCGCATCGGGCGTGCTTACCACCGAGGGCAAGAACGACGCCGACGGCGTTACCATCATCAGTATACATAAGTCCAAGGGACTTGAATATAAGGTGTGCTTCCTTTGCGACTGCGGCCGTGAGCGAAACGACGCGGACGAAAAGCTGAAGCTTCTCTTCCACCGTGAGCTTGGCATCGGTCTGCGCCTGCCCGACCCGGGAGGACTTATCCTGTGCGGCAACCCCGTAAGGGACGCGGTGGCGCTCCGCATAAGGCGTGAGGCGGCAATGGAGGAGATGCGAGTGCTGTACGTTGCCATGACCCGCGCCAAGGAGAGGCTCGTCGTTACGGCAAAGTGTCACGGCAGCGGCGAGGACGAGCTCTCCCGTGCCCGTGACGCCGTGAAATACTCGGACAGCTACGCCGCGCTGAAGGCAAAGCGGATGATAGAGCATATCCTTCGCGGTGTGGTGATGGCGGATGATTCTGTAGCCGAGGTGAAACATATCGGACGGGACTACGAGGCAGAAGCCGGAAGGTTAACTGCCGCGTGTGCGGACGCGGACACGGCAACTGCCGACACAGCGGCGGCGGAGCGGGCGAGAGAAAATATCGCATTCCGCTACCCGAAGGCTTATCTTTCCGATATCCCGTCAAAGCTTGCGATATCAAGACTGTATCCCGCACTTTTAGACGACGCGGACGACGTGCCCGCGGAGCTCTCCTTGACTGAGGCGGATGACACGTCTGCCGATATGCCCATGCCAAAGTTTATGACGGGCGGTATTGACACATCTCCGACAGACAGAGGCACTGCGACCCACGTATTTCTGCAGTTTGCGGATTTTTCCGCGCTCAGAGCGGGACGCATCAGGGACGAGCTTGAAAGACTCACCCGTGACAGGTTCATCACGGAGAAGATGGCAAGCCTCGTCAACCGTGCTCAGGTGGAAAGATTCGCCGCAGACGAAATTACGGCAAGATTTTTGTCTGCCAAGCGCACCTTCAGAGAATTCCGTTTTAATCTGCTGCTTCCCGCGGCGGATTTCACAGAAAACACAGAGCTGAAGGCGCGTCTTACAGAAAGTGGACAGACGGTCACTGTGCAGGGCGTGTTCGACTGCGTGTTTGAGGATGCTTTAGGGAAACTTGTGCTCCTCGACTACAAGACCGACTACATGAGCTATGAGGAAAGGCAGAACCCCGAGACGGGCAGACGAAAGCTCATAGAGAGATATCACCTTCAGCTAAAATATTACCGCGAGGCGGTGCTCCGCCTATTCGGCCGTTACCCCGACGAGACGTATATCTATTCCCTCGCGCTGGGTGAAGCGGTAGCAGTGGATGGGTGAGGTACGCGGATGCCGTTAGATAGTGCGGAAGCTTTCGAATCCACCGGTAGGGGCGTGCATTGCACGTCGGAGGGGCATCCGTATAGAGTAAACGAAGCATGCTCAAAGAAACGGGACCGTTTCGGTATTCGCGAAGCAAATATGCAATGACGTCCAACAAATGAAAAACAAATAGGCTGTTGCAAGTATTAAACCTGCAACAGCCTATATTTTTGTTAAGTTAATACGTCTTTGACGAATTACTCAGCGTCAGCAGCCTCGTATTCTTCTACGACCTCAGCTTCAGCCTCTTCTGCAGCTTCCTCGAGGAGAGCGCGGATGGAAAGGCTGACCTTGTGGCCTTCAAAGTCGATAGCAGTGATCTTAGCGTTTACGACCTGACCGAGCTCAAGCTCGTCAGCGGGCTTTACGATCTTGTGGTCAGCGATCTGGCTGATATGGATAAGACCGTCAACGCCGGGAACGATCTCTGCGAATGCACCGAAGGGCATGAGGTTAACGATCTTAACCTCTGCTACGTCACCCTCAGCGTACTTATCTGTGAAGATGTTCCAGGGGTTCATAGCGTCTGTCTTGTAGCCGAGAGAGATTCTCTTTCTCTCAACGTCAACGTCCTTAACGTAAACGTGGATGGTCTCGCCAACGGAAACAACCTCTGCGGGGCTCTTGATACGTCTCCAGGACAGCTCGGTATTATGTACCATACCGTCTACGCCGCCGAGATCAACGAATGCACCGTAAGAAGTAAGGCTTCTTACAACACCGTCGAACTCCTGACCAACCTCGATGGAAGCCCAGAATGCCTCTTCCTTAGCGCGGCGCTCCTCGCGGAGAACTGCCTTGATGGAAGCGTAAGCCTTCTTGCGGTCAGCCTTGATCTCGATTACCTTAACCTTCTGAGTTGTACCAACGATTGTGTGAAGATCAACATCCTTGGGAACACCTGTGAGAGATGCGGGGATGAATACCTTTACGGAGAAAAGGCTGATGATAACGCCGCCCTTAACTGCCTCAACGATCTTACCCTCAACGATCTCACCGGATTCAGCAGCAGCTACTACCTTCTCCCAGTTCTTGTCGGAGTCGATTCTGGTCTTATCGAGGGTTGCAAAGCCGTCGATATCGGATACCTTGATAACCTTAGCCTTTACAGTGTCGCCTACGTGGAAGAGATCTTCAAGCTTAGCCTGGGGATCAGTTGTTGCCTTGTCGTATGCAATAACACCGGTAGTCTTCGCACCGAGGTCGAGATAGATCTCACCTGCGGATACGGATGTAACGATACCTTCTACCACGTCTCCTGTATTTAAAGTCTTCATTGAAGCTTCGAGCAATTCTGCAAAGTTTTCTGTCATCTGCTCATTCATTTTTACATATACCTCCTGTATTACACTGTCGGGCGTTGATGCACCCGCAGTTATTGATAATTTTGATCCCGTGGGAATTTTGATGTCCGGAACGTCTGCCGCGCTTCCCACGAAATATACCTGCGGGCAGAACTCGCTTGTTACCTCAAACAGTTTGCGTGAATTGGAGCTCTCACTGCTTCCGATCACCAGCATAATGTCGGACTCTTTAGCGAGAGACGCGGACTCTGTTTGACGTTTTTCCGTAACACCACATATTGTATCAAAAATTAATGGATTTGTACAGTCCTTTTTGATAATTTCTAAACATTTTTTCCATTCTGAGAGCTTTTGTGTGGTCTGAGCTGCCAAAGATACCGTTTTGTTGCCAAATTCTGCCACTTTTTCGGGTGTGAAGAAGGCTTCCAGCTCCTCTGCATTCTTAAAAGTGTACTTTTCGCCGTGGGCACAGCTCATGATGCCCTGCACCTCGGGGTGCTCTGCGGCGCCGATCAGCATGAATACCTTACCGTCACCCGAGTTTTCTCTCGCGATGCGGCGTACCTTTTCCACGTAGGGACAGGTGCCGTTAAGAAGATCAAAATTTGGATATTTCTCTGCCATTTCGGAAAGTCTTTTGACGACTTCCTCCTGCTCGCCGTGGGCTCTGATGACGAGAGTCACGTTTTTGCCCTTCGCCACTTCGCCTTCAAGACGGTCAAGATCACTGTAGGACACGCATACCGCACCGCGGCGGGACACGTCATCGAGATAAACGTCGTTGTGGATTATGTGCCCGAGAGTGCAGATACTGTCGCCGTCGCATCTTGCTTTGAGAGCTTCCTCAAGCAGACCCGTGGCACGTCTCACTCCGAAGCAAAAGCCTGCGTTACGGGCTATTCTGATATCAGCCATTGTCTGCCTCCGATGAGCCTTCGGCGGACTTTGTCAAATATCCGCATCCCTCTCCGTACTTCAGCTCGCACACCTTGGAAAATGCGTATTCCATCATTCCCTGATAGTCACGGTGGTTTTCTACTGATGCTTCAAGCTCCTCCGATGTGATGGGACGTCCGAATTTTACGTGATTTCTGCTGAAGGGTCTTGTTTTACCGCCCTCGTTGTCGATATACGCGGGAACTACCTTGCATCTCGCACGCACTGCTATCATGGCAACGCCGCCCTTGACTCCTGTGGTACGGGGGTCTACCTTGGGCAGACGGGTGCCCTGGGGGAATATACCCACCATTCTTCCCGACTGTATCTCGGAGATGGTGCGCTTGATGCTTCCCACGTCCGCGCCGCCGCGGTTTACGGGGAAAGCGCCGAGACCTGAGATAAGCTGCTTTAATCCGGGTATTTTAAAAAGCTCCTTTTTGCCCATGAAGAACACCTGTCTCTCCTGAGCTACCTCAAGCACAAGCACGTCGGCAAAGGACGTGTGGTTGCAGATGATGATGCATCCTTCCTCGGGGATGTTTTCTTTTCCCTCGGAGCTCACGCGCCACAGCCATCTGACAGGACGGGCAAATACCTTGTATATGAATTTGTAAAACTTAGTCATGGTTTACTTAATGAGGCCGATGATGTAGTCGGCTGACTCCTCAATGCCGTATTCGTCGTTGACGAACTGTACCGCATCCTCTGCGGGAACGCAGGGGGATGCTTCTCTTTCTCTGTCGGCGCGGTCGCGCTCGATGATGTCGCGGAGCACGTCCTCGTAAGGCTGGGGCATACCCTTTTCTTCAAGCTCAAGGCATCTTCTCTGAGCTCTTGCCTCGGGAGTTGCGGTCATAAATACCTTCAGCTCCGCGTCGGGCATGATAACGGTGCCGATGTCGCGGCCGTCCATGATAACTCCGCCGGAGGCGGCGATATCACGCTGAAGCTGCAGCAGGAACGCGCGTACCTCGGGGATCTTTGATACTGCGGATGCGTACTTGGATGCCTGGGGCGTACGGATGCGGTTTCCAACGTCGGAGCCGTTAAGGTACACCTTCTGGCAGCCGTCCTCATATGCAAGGCGGATGTTTATTTTTTCAAGGCTTGCGATGATACCTGCGGTATCCTCGCTGTCGATACCGTTTTCGATGGAGTAAAGTCCTACGCTGCGGTAAAGAGCACCTGTGTCAACGTAAACGAGGCCGATCTTTTCGGCGATCTTCTTTGCGATGGTGGATTTTCCGGCTCCGCTGGGGCCGTCAAGAGCTATTCTGATCTTGGAGTAGTCAGTCATAGTAGTAAATACCTTTCTGTATTTTATTTTAATATCCCATAACGCGTTCCGCTGCCGCTTCCGCCGCCAAAAAGCCTGTTGAAAAGGCTATCTGCAGATTGTATCCGCCGGTGTAGGCGTCAACGTCAAGCACCTCTCCCGCAAAGTAGAGTCCGGGAAGCTTTTTGACTTCCATGGTGCGGGGGTCTATCTCCTTTACGTCGATACCGCCCGAGGTGATTATCGCCTCGTCGATGGGACGGAATTCCGTGGGAGTATATGAAAAATGCTTAAGCACGTGAAGATATCTGTGTCTCATCTCGCGGGTCACTTCTCCTGCCTTGATGCGCTCCGAAATGCCCGCCCGCTCTGCGGCGAGGGGGAGAAGCTTTTGGGGAAGGAGACGGGACGTGGCGTTAATAAAATCCTTTGCCGCGTTTTCGGTGAGTATTTTGATAAGCCTTTCGTCAAGCTCACCGTCGGGAATAGCCGGCTTCAGATCGATCTCCATCGAGTAAGTGGAGATATCCTCTCTCATGTGGCATGAAGCCGAGAGTACAAGGGGACCTGAGAGACCCGAATGAGTAAAGAGCATCTCGCCCATCTCTGAGAAAACGGTCTTGCCGCCGCGGATAACGGAGAAGGTCACGTTCTTCAGTGTCAGTCCCGCAAGACTTGACGTGTCCTCTGCGGTGACGATGGGGATAAGGGAGGGGATGCGGTCGGTGACGCGGATGCCCAGCTTTTCTGCGATGGCGTATCCGTCGCCCGTTGAGCCTGTCAGCGGGTATGAGACGCCGCCTGTTGCGACGATAACGGCGGGATGAACGAAGCTTTCTCTGCCGTCTGACAGGATAAACGTGCCGTCATCGCAGGGCTTGACCGATCTTATCCGTCTGCCCGTAAGCACCTTTACTCCTGCGTCCTGCATGGCGCGTCTGAGGGCGAATACCACGTCGCCCGCGCGGTCGGAAACGGGGAATACTCTGCCGCCACGCTCCGTTTTCAGCGGTACGCCAAGGGTTTCAAAAAATGCGTATATGTCGGCAGGGGTGTGCCTGAATGCGGCACTGTAGAGGAATTTGTCGTTTTTTGTAACGCATGCCAAAAATTCCTTGGGTGAGCAGTCGTTTGTGACGTTACATCTGCCCTTGCCGGTGATGCCCAGCTTTCTGCCCAGCTTGTCCTGACGCTCGTACAGAGTGACTGAGGCACCGCTCCATGCCGCCTTTACTGCGGCTGCCATTCCTGCGGCACCGCCGCCGATGATTGCAATAGAATCGTTCATTTCGACCTCCAGCTTACAGAGGCTTTGACGTGATCTTGGAATACTGTCTGGGATATGCGTCGGGGGTTTTTGCTGTCTTGCGGTAGATAACGAGACTTCGCACGTCTCCCGAGGGGAGGGTGTATTCGTAAGTCTCCGCCGCGGTAAAGCCAAGTATCTCAGCACCGTTTGCGGCCGCGGTGACCTCCTCGTCGGAGTGAGCCTTCATTGCGGCAAAGATTCCGCCTACCTTAACAAAGGGTGCGGCAAGCTCGATAAGCACGGGCATCGCGGACACCGCGCGTGCGGTTACAATGTTGAAGCTCTCGCGCATATCTCCGCGTGCAAGCTCCTCTGCTCTGCCTGCAGTACCCGTAACGTTAGTGAGACCTAACTTTTCGGCTGTATCCTTTATGTGGCCGATCTTTTTCGCTGTGCTGTCCACGGAATGTACGGTAAAGTCGGGCAGAGCGCCGTCATTTGAAGCGGCGGCGGCAGGAAGTGACGGAAAGCCCGCACCCGCACCTATGTCGCAAAGGGCATCTCCGTCGTGAAGAAGTCCCATTTGAGAGAGCATGGAAAAGGGAATGAGAGAATCTACGATATGTCTCTCAGCCACAGCCGTGTGCTCGGTGATGGCGGTGAGATTAAATTTGTGTGATGCTTCAAGAAGGCATGCGTATATGCCGTAAAGAGTGTGGATAAGGGAGCTTTCAAGGAAATCTCCGCAGAGACCCGCCTCGCCTGCGATACGCTTGTATGTTTCGGCAAAGACAGCCTCGTCCACGGTGGGAGCTATTTTTCTTTCAGCCATTTAAAGAATCCTTAATTTTAAATATTTATACGGAAAATGCTGTCTCTTCCGTCGGGCTCCACCTCGGATACTCCGCATCTCTTCATAAGGGATGCAAGACGGGGAGCGACAACGTCGGCGGTGCGTGCAAAGCCCTCGTCATTGGGATGGCACATGTCATCGCAACGGCACAGATGTCTGTCGTAGTTGCCCCAGAGGAATGAGCCGTCGATAAAGTCCACGTATCTGTCGCCACTGTCAAGTGCCGCGTGGAAGGTGTCTATGATGATACGTCTGCCCTCGTAGCAGCGCATGAAGTCTGCGTCCGTGTCGGGACGGGAGACTATAAGTATGGGAAGCGTTGGCTTTGCCTTTCTTATTATATCAAAGAAGGGCTTGTGTGTCGCGCGAAGATGGTCGAGGGTGGGAGCATTGTGCTCGTAATCGAGAACGAATGCGCTCATGTCAAGACCTGCGATGTATTCAGCCATCTCCCGCTCGCCCATGGCGCTTCCGCCGAAGCCTAAGTTTACGTGGTCGGCGCCGAGACGCTCGGAGACGAGAGCGGTGTAGCACTTTGCGGGGGATGTGCAGATGGCACCCATTGTGATGGATGAGCCATAGTAAACGATAGGCTTTTCCACCTTATATGGAGCCGCCTTTTCCACCGTCGCGTCGTCGGGCAGAGAGAACACCACACGGGTGGGATGACCCGTTCTGGGGAGGAATACTGTGACGGTCTTTTTTTCGCCCGGACGTCCCAGGTCGAACTTGCCGTCCCATTCCTTTGCCTCGTAGCCGATGGGACCTGCGTGTCCGTTGAAAACTCCGTCCACCGTAACGCTGATGGCGCTGTTGGGAGCTTCTTCCTCAAGGGTCACGTCTATTTTAAGATATGCGCTGTCGGTAACGAAGCGGAGTCTTCCGCCTGACGTACAGCGCACGAGACTGCGCACGTTGGGGCTGACCCTTGACGCCACCTCGTCGGGCATTCTCACAAGCCCCGGGAGAAGGCCGTGAAGGCTCATCTCATCGGGTGTGTGGTTTTCTGTTAAGATATATGTTTTCATATTACTTTATTTCCTTAAGGTACTCGTCGATCTTTACGAGACATCCGCCGGAAACGCGCGAAGCCTCTACTGCGAGAGACACAACGTGGCTCTCAACGGAATCATTGATGCTTGTAACGGACTCGGCACACTTGCCCTCGAAGAGGGAAACAAGGTCTTCGACCAGGATGTAGTCACCACCGCCGTGACCGAATGCGTCGGTTAGGGCACCCGTGTCAACGTACTGAACTTCCTCGATGCCCCGGCGGAACAAGTTTACCTTAAGCTGCTTGTCCTCGGTGCACGCGATAAGGTCACCGTGGGTACCCATGATGTGGAGACGTCTTCCGCATGAGCCGTTGGTGAAGGCGCACATGCTGAAGCTGATGGTGAGATCGTCCTCAAACTGAAGGTTTACAACCTGATGGTCAACTACGTTGTTGTCGCAGTGGTATACGCATCTTGAGTAAGGACCTGCAAGAAGATCGCGGCGGAAGTCGTCGTAGTTTGTAGCGGGGGATACTACGTCGAGAGGCCATGAGAAGGAGCCTTCCTTTGCATGGTGGAGATATCTTTCGATACTGTAAGGGCACGTTGCGTATGCGGGGCATTCCTCGGAGCAACGCTCATGTGCGCCCTCGGGAGCACATTCAGCCTTGAAGTGGGAAAGCTCGCCGAAGGAGGAAACGCTCTTGCAATGCTTGCCTGTGAGCCAGAGGAACATATCCATGTCGTGACAGCACTTTTGTAATATCATGGGAGAGGTCTCGTCGCTGTTTCTCCAGTTGCCGCGAACGAAGGAGTGCGCCTGATGCCAGAAGGTAACGCCCTCGGATGCCTGAATGGAGAGTACCTTGCCCAGCACACCTGAGTCGATGATCTCCTTGATCTTTCTTGCGAAGGGAGTGTAGCGCATGGTGTGGCAAACGATGACCTTGCGGTCACGCTCGTTAGCTACGCGCGCGATCTCGGTGCATTCGCGAAGATCGGTGGAGATGGGCTTTTCGAGAACCAGATGATAGTCCTTCTCAAGGGCGGGGATAGCGTGTCCGTAGTGCTGCTTATCCATAGTGCAGATGAACATTACGTCTGCAAGACGGTCCTTTTGCAGCATTTCTTCAGCGCTGCTGTAACATCCCTCAGCGGGAACGCCGTACTTTTCGGCGAAACGGGTAACCTTGCCGGGGATTATATCTGCGCAAGCAACGATCTCGATCTTATCGGACATGAGCGCGCAAGACTCTGCGTATGCGTTGCCTCTTGAGCCAAGACCTGCGAATGCAACTGTAAGCTTCTTTGACATATGTAAATTCCTTTCTGTCGTATAGACGAGGGGATCAGTTAAGAGTTTTTACGTAATCGTTTATGTGTACAAGCTCACCGCCAAGCTCTCTTGACTTTTCAACAGCGAGAGCTACGATGTGGCTCTCAACGGAGTCGTCGATGCAGGTGGAGGCAACGCTTACCTCGCCGTTGAGAAGGTCGACAAGCTCCTTGACGAGGATGTAGTCACCGCCGCCGTGACCGAACTGGTCAGTTTCAGCCTCTGTGTTGAATTCCTCGTAGGACTCGATTCCCTGATTATACTTTACAACGCGGATCGTGGATTCGTCTGTGGTAGAGGAGATGAATCCCTCAGTACCCATAACAGCAGTGTTACGTCCTCTCTGGTCGAATGCGCTCATGCTGAAGGAAAGGGTGAGGTCATCCTCAAACTGAAGGTTTACTACCTGATGGTCAACTACGTTGTTGTCGCAGTGGTATACACATCTTGAATAGGGACCTGCGAGAAGGTCACGACGGAAGTCGTCGTAGTTTGTAGCGGGGGATACAACGTCAAGAGGCCAGCCGAAGCAATTATTTCTTGCGTGGTGGAGATATCTCTCGATGCTGTAGGGGCATGTAGCGTATGCGGGGCATTCCTCAGTGCAGTGCTCGTGTGCACCCTCGGGAGCGCACTCAGGCTTGAAGTGAGAGAGGTGACCGAAGGAGGAAACGCTCTTGCAGTGCTTACCTGTGAGCCAGAGGAAGATGTCCATGTCGTGGCAACACTTCTGAAGGATCATGGGAGATGTCTCGTCGCTGTTTCTCCAGTTACCGCGAACGAAGGAGTGAGCCATGTGCCAGTATCCTACGCCCTCGCAAGCCTGGATGGAGTAGATCTTACCGAGCATACCGGAGTCCATGATCTCCTTAAGCTTTCTGTAGTAGGTGTGTAGCGGAGAACGTGACAAACAACAACGTGACGGTTATGCTCATTTGCAACTCGTGCGATCTCCATGCACTCGCGGGGATCGGTGGATGCGGGCTTCTCGAGAACAAGGTGATAATTCTTCTCAAGCGCGGGGATAGCGTGGCCGTAGTGCTGCTTATCCATGGTGCAGATGAACATAACGTCTGCAAGACGGTCAGCCTTCAGCATTTCTTCAGCGCTGCTGTAGCAGCCCTCAGCGGGAACGCCGTACTTTTCTGCGAAGCGGGTAACTTTACCCTCGATGATATCTGCGCAAGCAACGATCTCGATCTTGTCCTTGAGCAGGGCACAAGCCTCCGCGTATGAGTTACCTCTTGATCCAAGTCCTGCAAATGCTACTGTGATTTTCTTTGACATATAAACCTCCGTTCAGCCTTGTGGCCATGTGGAAAAAATTTACTTAAAATAAGCATAAATATACAAATACATTATACCACCAAGAAGCCTTTATTTCAAGGGATTTTTCAAAATAAACACAACCTCTGTGTCCGGTTCCTCGGATGTGCGGCGCCTCACTAAATTTTTTTCGAAAAAGTATTGACAATCATCCTTCGCTATGGTAAAATAACAAGGTCGACGGACCATTAGCTCAGTTGGTTAGAGCTCCCGGCTCATAACCGGTAGGTCCTAGGTTCGAGTCCTAGATGGTCCAAAAACAAAAAGAACACCCATTGGGTGTTCTTTTTGTTTTTAGACCATCTAGTCTGAGAATCAGACGAAATTTGCTCGAAGCAAGACTAACATCCTACGCAAGACGAACGCGGCAAATTTCGGCTTTCGCGCAAGCGAAAGCGGAGGTTCGGAGTCCGATCGCGCGAAGCGCGATAACGCTTTGAATACAGCCTGACTTTGTAGCCGAACGTATGCTTGCGACGTTTGAAGAAACCATCTCAAACGCCGAAGTTTTCTCGGATTTTTTCAAAATCCTCACATCCTTGGCTTGTTCTTATCTTTTGTTGCCATCGGCAACAAAAAGATAAGATGAGAAAAGATAATGCATTGAATACAGCTTGGCTTTGCCACCCAATCGGGTGGCTTTATTGTTTTTGCCAACCCAGTCCTGAACCTAGACGAAATTTGCTCGAAGCAAGACTAACATCCTACGCAAGACGAACGCGGCAAATTTCGGCTTTCGCGTAAGCGAAAGCGATGTTGATGTCCGATCGCGCGTAGCGCGATAGTGCGAAGGGGTTGGGTTTACTTGTGAACGATAGAAGGAACCATCTCAAACGCCGAAGTTTCCGCACTTGGCAAAGCCAAGGTGCTCCCTCCTTGGCTTAATCTTATCTTTTTGTTG
>JAFSGU010000067.1 GCA_017440665.1 Clostridia bacterium | reverse complement strand
CCGGACTTCTTAGCCATAACTTCTACAACCTCTTCGTTAAGACCGAGGTTAAGAATGGTGTCCATCATACCGGGCATGGATGCTCTTGCACCGGAACGAACGGAAACGAGAAGGGGATTCTCGAGGTCGCCGAACTTCTTGCCGGTGATCTCTTCCATCTTTACGATGTATTCCATGATCTGACCCATGATCTCGTCATTGATCATACGGCCATCCTCATAGTACTGTGTGCATGCCTCAGTTGTGATTGTGAAACCCTGGGGTACGGGAAGACCGATGTGGGTCATTTCAGCGAGGTTAGCGCCCTTACCGCCGAGGAGCTCACGCATGTTTGCGTTACCTTCTTTAAAAAGGTATACATACTTCTTGGACATTGGTGTATTCCTCCATAAATATAAAATTATTAACTTTGGGATAGGCAAAACGGCGCGCCAAAAAAGCGCAAATCCGCTCTGCAACACCAATTATAACACAATTCTCTTAAAATATCTATAGCATATGAAAATTTTTCCCGATTTTTTTTGATTTTTTTGACGTTTTTCATCCCGCTACAAATTATGGGGGATTTTTTATTTGATTTCCGCCATTCTGAACAAAGCATTTTACTTCTCGAGGAATATAATTATTGACACACACCGCAATTTATAATATAATAGTGTTGTAATTTTAATTTAAGGAGACATATCCATGAAAATGACAAGATTTCTTTCTGCTGTTCTCGTCGCAGTTATGCTTCTGGGCGTATGTACTGCAGGCATCATGGCAGAAGACAAGCTCCCCTTCACGGACGTTCCCGCAGGTGAGTGGTATTACAACGCGGTAGCGTATACCTACTCTGCAGGACTTATGAACGGCACGGGTGACGGAACAAAGTTCTCCCCCGCCATGAACCTTACCCGAGGCATGGTCGTTACCGTTCTCTACCGTAACGACGGCTCTCCCGAAGTCAGCATTTCCAACCCCTTCTCGGACGTGAACGACGATGCGTGGTATGCCACCGCCATCACCTGGGCTTATGAGGCACAGGTGGTCTCCGGTACGGGTACGGACGAATGGGGCGATCCCCTCTTCTCCCCCGAGCGCAACATCACCCGTCAGGAGCTGGCGGCAATGTTTGCACGCTATGCGGCTTACAAGCATGTTGACACTACCCAAAACACAACTGATATCACTTCTTTCCCCGACAGCGGAAAGGTTGCCTCATGGGCTGAAAAGGAATTCAAGTGGACCGCAGGCACGGGTATTATCACAGGTAAGGCGAACGGCGGCGAAACCACTCTTGCTCCCGAGGACCTTGCTACCCGCGCTGAGTTTGCCATCATGATCCAGCGTTACAACGTAAAGGATGACGCAAGAGAGTTCACATACCTTCTCGCATACGAAAAGCCCGTACTGAAGTCAAGCTTCACCGAGAAGGATTATCCTCTCGTAAAGAATGCTGACATCTACGTTGCAGTTGATGGAAACGACAAGAATGACGGAACTCTCGAAAAGCCTCTTGCCACCTTCGAAGGCGCTAAGGCAAAGGTTCGTGATCTCATCAAGTCCGGCAAGAAGGGCGAGATCGTAGTAGCCTTCAAGGGCGGCGATTACGGCGCACTTAACAACCTTCAGTTCACCACCGAGGACAGCGGTAACAAGGATTTCAAGATCACCTACTGCGCTTACGGTGACAGTCCCGTTTACTTCACCGGCGGTGTGTTCATTGAAGAAAGCGAATTCAAGGCTCTCAGCGATGCTGAAAAAGCTCTCTTCGACAGCAAGGCTGCAGCAAGCATCAAGAAGGTAGATCTTTCCGCATCCAAGGCGGCTGACCTTTTCGATTCTTCAAGCATGCTCTTTAACGACGACGGTTTTTGTACGGTTGCAAGATACCCTAATGAAATCGGTAACAAAGCTACCAATATCGAAGGCTCTATCGTACAGCAGATTCCCCTTCCCGGACACACTCACGAGGAGCTGATGGAGATCGCGCAGACATCGGGAGACCAGGATCTTCTCAAAACCTTGACCGAGCAGAAAAAGGTAACCGCTCTCGCTCAGTTCAAGGCTCAGCTTGACAAGTATCCCTCTCTTGATGGCGTAATGATATGCGGTAACATCTCAAAGATATGGCACGCTGACAACCTTGAGATCGAGTCCTATGACAAGTCAACAGGTATCATAAGCTTCAAGCAGTCACCACAGTACGGATTTGTAAACTACGATGAGAACTACGCGGCCGTTTATATCTCAGGTGCCCCTGTCGACCTTGACTGTGACGGTGAGTACTGGTTTGACGCTTCCACCAAGACCCTCTACGTATACGCTCCCGCAGGCAAGTACCTGATGGGACATCAGGATACATTCGTCACGATGGAAAAAGCAAATAATATCTCCTTCGTGAAGCTGAATTTCCGCGGTGCTACCGACACATCCATAAAACTTTCATGCTGTAACGGATTCACGTTTGACATGGGTACACTTCTCTATTCAGGCGGCACCTACGGCTTTGAGGCAGACGAATGTATCAACGTGAAGATCACAAACAGCGAGCTTGCATACTTTGCCGACGAGGGATTACATATTCAGTCTCCCACAAGCGAATACGCCGTTGAGGGCTACCACCCCGACGCGCTCATCAGCGACGGTCTGGTTATCGACAACAACGCCATCCACGACATCGGTCTCATTACGGTAGGCGTTGACACCTCAGGTATCCGTCTCTGCAATACGGTCAAGAGCCAGATCACCCACAACGAGATCTACAATTCCGACCGCTGTGCTATCCGCTTTGATGATTGCATCATGACGGACATCGCGTACAACTACTTCCACCACTGTATGCTCAATTCTGCAGACGGCGGCGTTGTTTACGGCTTCAGATCTCTTACCTTCAGAGACAGTAACATAAGATACAACCTTTTCACCGATATTCCCAACAGGACCGGCGTACAGTACGCCATCTACAACGACGGCGCTCACGCATGGAACATCTACGGTAACGTATTCTACGGTGCCGCTGCTGTAAACGTGGTCCTTAACGGCGGACGCGACAACCACGTTTATGAGAACGTCTGCATCAACTCCGGCAATCCCAAGAGCTCCTTCATGCTCTACAACTCCGACATGATCGACGAGGAGCCGACCGAGGAGATCAAGATCGGTCCCGATGAAGAGGTAAACGCAACCTTCCAAAATCTCTCTCGCAAGCCTGAAGAGGGCGAGCCCTACTACGATCTGTGGCGTGAGACATGGCCTCTTCTCTACGACTTCCACCTTGATTTCAAGGACGTTAACAAGGGTCCCCAGTGTATCTACTATACCATAAACCACATCAAGAACAACTATCTGTTCGATATGTCCTGCTCTATCGAAGAAAACTCTATCGCCGACAAGTTCGGTGACTACGAGGGTAACTTAGAGCTTACCACAGACACTAACGAGTATTTCGCAGACCCCACCCACGGTGACTACTCGCCTGCAAAGGGTGTGTCTATGCCCAACAACCACTTCGACAAGATCGGCAGATATTAAGATAAGTTATGGTTTCCCTGCGGGAAAGCTATGAGTTATGGGATGCTTCGCATCACTATAGCTGTCCTTATATCTCATAACGTCTGTCTTGCAGACCCATAACGTTTTGCGAAAGCAAAACTCATAACTGATAACTTAAAATATCCCCTGCCTGTGGCAGGGGATATTTGTATAGTTGCACCGTACAAATTTTCTTGACAAATATACCGCTGTACTGTATAATAAAGACAGCATATAATATGTAATTTTATTTTAAGGAGACGATAAAATGAGATTCACAAAAATCCTTTCAGTGCTTCTCGCCACAGTAATGCTTCTCAGCGTATGCATTACCGGCATAAGCTCAGCTGACAAAAAGCTTCCCTTCACCGACACTCCCGAGGGCGAATGGTACTACGACGCGGTAGCATACACCTATGCGGCAGGTCTCATGAACGGCACAGGCGACGGAACAAAGTTCTCACCCGCCATGAATCTGACCCGTGGCATGGTCGTTACCGTTCTCTACCGTAACGACGGTGCGAATGCAAACACTTCCAAAAATCCATTCTGCGACATAAGCGGCGATGAGTATTATGCTGCTGCCGCAATATGGGCATACAATGTTAACGTGGTTACCGGTACGGGGTATGACGATTGGGGTGACCCGATTTTCTCTCCCGACCGCAACATTACCCGTCAGGAGCTGGCTGCTATGTTCGCCCGTTATGCGGCTTACCGTCACGTTGACACCACAAAGAATACCACTGACATCACAAGTTTCCCCGACAGCAGCAGTGTTGCAAGCTGGGCTGAAAAGGAATTCAAGTGGACTGCCGGCACAGGTATCATCACTGGTAAATCAAATGGCGGTGCGACAACACTTGCTCCCACGGATCTTGCTACCCGCGCTGAGTTTGCTATTATGATCCAGCGTTACAACGTAAAGGATGACGCACGTGAGTTCACGTACAAGCTTGCATATGAGAGTCCCGTTGTAAAATCTCAGTACACCGAAAAGGAATATCCCCTTGTAAAGGACGCTGACGTATACGTAGCAGTTGACGGTAACGACAGCAACCCCGGTACTCTTGAAAAGCCTCTTGCTACCTTTGCAGCAGCTAAGGCTAAGGTACAGGAAATAAAGAAAACAAAAACAAGCGGTAAGATAGTTGTAGCCTTCAAGGGTGGCGACTACGGCGTGCTTGATAATATTCAGCTTACAACCGAGGACGGCGGTAACGCCAACCTCAACATCACATACTGCGCGTACGGAGACGGTCCCGTTTACTTCACAAACGGCGTTTATCTGAAAGCTGATGAATTCAAGCCGCTCAGCGATAGTGACAAGGCTCTGTTCGACGACACTGCTGAAAAATCCATTTTGAAGCTTGACCTTTCTTCATTCGCAAATGCAGGTAACATCAGCGAGTCCAGTGTGCTCTTCAATTCAAGCGGTATCGTTACAGAGGCGAGATACCCCAACAAGAACGGACTTGTAGACATGTACATCGGCGGTTCCGTTATCAAACAGTTCCCTGCTGACGGTCATACCGAAGAAGAGATCATGAATGCGATCCAGAACGGTGTAACCGATGCTGAGCTCAAAACATTGATCAACCAGAAGAGCATCTATACTCTTACAGGATTCAAATCCCGTCTTGATACGTATAATCCCGAATACCTCAGCAAGGGTAAGCTCAGCGGATTTATCTCTAAGGTATGGCACGCTGAGACTCTTCCCATCGACAGCTACGACAAAGAAACGGGTATCATCACACTTGAGCAGTCCCCCAACTACGGATTCGTTAACTATGAGGATACTGTCAGAAACATATTCATCCTTGGCGTATGCTCTGACCTTGACACAGACGGCGAATACTGGTTCAATCCCGAAACAAAGACACTTTACGTGTACAATCCCCACGGAGAGTACCTCTTCAGTACACACGACACCTTTATCACAGCAAGAAAGATCGACAACTTCACACTCCGCGGCCTCAATTTCAGAGGTTGTACTCAGGACGCGATCGACGTATACACAGCAAGAAGCTTCACATTTGACCAGGGCAGTATCATGTACGTTGGCGGCAGACGCGGCTTATACGTTGACTGTGTGATCGACACCAAGATCATCAACAGCGAGTTTGCTTTCAACGCCTGCACTGCTGTAGCCGTTTACGGTCCTACTGATGACTTCCCGGAATACGATCCTCAGAGCCTTGAGAGCGACAGAAACGTAATTGACAACAACCTCATTCACGATGTTGCAATCACCGACGGCGGCACCGGCGCTACCGGAATCGAGATCGTCCGTGCAGTAAAGACAGCCGTAACCCACAACGAGGTCTACAACTCCTCACGTGCGGCTATCAACTTCCGCGACGGTATACTGATGGATATCTCCTACAACTACTTCCATCACTGTATGCTCAACTCCGCAGACGGCGGCACCATCTACACCGGCAGACGTATCTCTCACCGTGGAACCACAATCCGCTACAATCTGGTTGCAGACTGCTACAACCCCAGCGGAGCACACACAGGCGGTACAATGGGTATCTACATTGACGACTCCCACGCTAACCTCATTATTGAAAAGAACATTTTCTTTAATTCAGGTGCCGGCGTTCTTAACAACAGAGGACGAGATCACGTGATCTGTGACAACCTGTTCATTTGTACACGTGACGGTGCCAGCGGTATCACCGGATATGCAGATTGGCTCTACGACGTTTCCGACTACTTACTCTTCGTTAACGGCGTTGGCTTCTCAAACAGCGACGAGATCTGGGGCAACTTCAAGGGTAACCTCCCCGCTAAGAATTCCGAAAACGGCAAAAAGTGGTTTGAGCTTTGGCCCGATCTCTACGACATCCTTGCCATAGCCGAACACGCAGACGATCCCGACTTTTATAAGACTACCGATCTTTACAAGAAGCCTGCAAACGTCTGCCACAATAACTACGTATTCGGCGGCGAGCATTATTTTGACGATTTATGGGTTCAGTACAGCGATAACAAGAACAATCCTGAACTGCCTCTTACCGAAAACCCCTTCTTCGCAGACCCCACTCACGGCGACTACACCATCACCGACACCTCAAAATTTGCTGATATCCAGTATGACAAGATCGGCAGATACTAAAATAAGTTATGGTTTCCCTGCGGAAAAACTATGAGTTATGGGATGCTTCGCATCGTTATAAGCTGTCCACATATCTCATAACGTCTGTCTTGCAGATTCATAACGTTTTGCGAAAGCAAAACTCATAACTGATAACTCGAAATATCCCCCGCCTGCGGCGGGGGATATTTGTATGGTGTAACCGTACAAATTTTCTTGACAAAAACCCTTGTGTACTGTATAATAAAAACAGCATATTATACAATATTTCAAAGGAGAAAAACTAATGACCGCAACAAAAATTCTTTCGGTGCTTCTCGCCGCGATAATGCTTCTCGGCGTATGCGTTACCGGCGTAAGTTCCGCTGAAGAAAAACTTCCCTTCACCGACGTGCCCGAGGGTGAATGGTACTACGACGCGGTAGCTGACGTTTACGAATCCGGTCTCATGAAAGGCAAGACTGACACGCAGTTTGACCCTTCAGCTCCCATGTCACGCGCTGAGTTTGTAACCGTACTCTCCCGCCTTGCGGCTATCAACGCGGCAAACTACGGTTACGCGGATAAACTCGACTTCACCGATACCGATCCCGATGCATGGTACGCAGACGCTGCGGGGTGGGCTGTTGAAACGGGGCTTTCCACCGGTACCTCTGCGACTACTTTCTCGCCTGCCCGTGAGATCACCCGTCAGGAGATGGCGGTGCTTATCGTCAGATTCGTAAAGTATCTGGGCGAGACTGTCCCCGACAACTCTAAGGTTGATAAATTTGCTGATGCTGACAAGATAGCAAGCTGGGCAACTGCCGATATCGAAAGCATGCGTAAATACGGCTTCGTCCAGGGCGACCAGAACGGTAACTTTAATCCCGAAGGCAAGGCTGACAGAGCTTCGGTTGCGACTATCGCAATGCGGCTTATCCCCTACGTTACCACAGCTGACGTTGTTGAGAACGGAAAGTCCGATTACGTTATCGTTGCGGACGAAGCAGCAAAGGATGCGGCTGACAGACTTCAGTATCAAGTGGAGTACACCACGGGTGTTAAGCTTGATATCGTCGGCAAGTCTTCATCAAAGAAATCGATCGTACTCAAGGCGGTCGACGACGATAAGCTGGGCGCTGACGGATACGAGATCAAGGCTGACGGCGACACCGTTACCGTTACGGGTGACACCTCCGAGGGCATATACAAGGGGGCGGTAAGATTCATCCTCCGCGCAACCTTTGACAACAACGTAAAGTTCACATCTGCCGCAAACGACAGATATGAGTTCAAGTATCCTATCGGCAAGCTGACAATTAACGGAAACGATATTTCAAAATATACGATCGTCTATCCTGCAAATGCATCCGAAAAGACCGTGAAGGGCGTTTCCGAGCTTCAGAAATACATTGAAATGTCCTGCGGAGCAAAACTGCCTGCAAAGGTCGGAACAAGCGGAGATTTCGCTATCATCCTGGAAGAAAAGACCGTTGTTGTTGACGGTTCACCAAACGACAACATTGACAACTTCTCTCTTAAGTCCGAAGGCAACAACATCCGTATCACAGGTTCTGCCGAAAGAGGCGTGCTTTACGGTTGCTATGATCTCATCGATGACGTTATCGGCTGGATATACATGACCGATCATGGCGAAACCGGCAGCCGTACCGCTATCTATTCAAGTGAGTATCTGTCTCCCCGCGACGAGCTTGATATTTCCGGACTCGATTATACCGAAAGCTCTGTTATTGCAGAACGTGCGTGTGTTGATTCTGATCGTGAAAGACATACCGCGCTTAAATGGATACGCCGCTGTCACACCTTTGACGAGTTAGACAATGCTCCCGACGGCACTTCCTACAGTGAGCAGTATAAGAATCAGCCCTGTCTCACAAGTGATGAGGTTTATGAGGTAATGCTGGCCAATGTGCTCAAACTGCTGAATGAAACTCCCGATGCGGATATCATCTCCATCTCTCAAAATGATAATGTGGGTTACTGTCAATGCGATAATTGCAAAGCATCCGATGAAAAGTACGGCGGTCCATCAGGAACACTTGTTGCATTCCTTAATAAAATGGCAGCTGATATGGAGAAGGCAGGTTACGGAGATGTCCTCATCCACACCTTCTCATATATGTACACGGAAAAAGCCCCCGAAAACATCAAGGCAGACTCCAATATCATGGTTGAATTCGCGCCTATTAACAGTTGCTTCTCTCATGATCTTGAGAGAGGTTGCAACAATCCTCGCTATGGTTCTCAGATGAAGAAATGGGCAGATGTCTGTGAGCATATATATTACTGGGACTATCTCTTCTGTTTTTCGCAATCTCCAACACCTTTCCCACACATTAAGTATGACAATCTTGCTGCTAACTTCCGTTTTATTTCTGACTTGAATACAGTTGGATATTTCCCCAACGCAAGCTATACTTATGACTGGGAATTCGGCGGTCTCTTTCTATACCTCAGAACACAGCTTATGTGGGATCCCTATATGTCAGAGGAAGAATACGACGGATACATCAAAAAATTTATGGAGGGTTATTTCGGAAAAGGCTGGGAGGATATTTACGAGGCATTCTACCTGTGGACAGAAAAAGAAACAGGATGTCACGGGTTCCAGTATGGCACCGCATTCTTTGCAGATAATCAGATATTATTCCAGTACCTGCGACTCAGAGAAGTAATCGAAGATATCATTGCAAACTTCAACGATGCTATGCTCCGTACCGAAACAAAGGAACAGTTCGAAAACGTTGAATGTAATTCGGTTCAGTTTGACTTCGTTTATTTGAACGGAATATTTGATAATCTCTACAAGAGCAGTGATCCTGCCGATAACGAGCTTGCACAGGAGCTCAGCCATGCGCTTCAGGATAAAATGCAGAAGTATAATGTTATTCTATCTTCACATTTCCAATACATCCCGGATTTTGATACGTTTACAGAACGCCCCGAATTCTGGCGCGTTCTGGAAAAGGTTGATTTCAAGGGTTACGACCTCGAAGGAAATTATTGGACTGATGAATCTTAAATTTAAAAAAATTTGATATCTTAACAAGAATGCTTAAAGGAGCTGTCTTAAGTCTAAAAACTCTTGCTTATGACAGTTCCTTTTCATATTTGATTTACATAAAATATTCATCGGTCATATTATACTTGAAATCGTACGTTTCAAATCATATTTTGCTTGACAAATATACTTATACATTTTATAATATGAACAGTATATTATTTGTAATTTTATTTAAGGAGACAAAAGATGAAATTCACAAAACTTCTTTCAGCAATCCTCGCCGTAGTAATGCTTCTCAGCATATGCGTTACAGGTGTCGCGGCTGAAGACACGCTTCCCTTCACCGACGTTGTTGAAGGTGAGTGGTACTACGACGCGGTAGCATACACCTACGGCGAGGGACTTATGAACGGCACGGGAGACGGTACGAAATTCTCACCCGCAATGAACCTTACCCGAGGCATGGTTGTAACCGTACTTTACCGTAACGACGGTTCTCCCTCAGACGTTTATAAAAATCCCTTTGTGGACGTCAATGAGGATGCATATTATGCCAAGGCAGCGGCTTGGGCGTATGCCGAAGGTGTTGTAACAGGTACGGGTACAGACGAATGGGGTGATCCCCTTTTCTCCCCCGACCGTAACATCACCCGTCAGGAGCTTGCCGCTATGTTCGCACGTTACGCAGCATACAAGCACGTTGACACCGCCAAGAACACCACCGATATTACAACCTTCCCCGACAGCGGCAAGGTTGCAAGTTGGGCGGAAAAGGAATTCAAATGGACGGCAGGCACCGGTATTATCACCGGTAAGGCAAATGGCGGCAAAACAACACTTGCTCCCACTGACCTTGCTACACGCGCTGAGTTTGCCATCATGATCCAGCGCTACAACGTTAAGGACGATGCACGTGAGTTCACGTATACTCTTGCTTACGAAGAGCCTGAGCTGAAATCAACCTTTACCGAGCCCGTTTTCGAGCCCTGTGACGATGCTGACGTATACGTAGCAGTTGACGGAGACGACAAAAATCCCGGCACTAAGGAAAAACCTCTTGCAACCTTCGAAGGCGCAAAAGCTAAGGTTCGTGAGCTTAAGAATACTGCAAAGGACGAGATCGTAGTTGCATTCATGGCAGGAAACTACGGTGAGCTTAACAACATCAGCTTCACTGCCGACGACTCCGGTACGGAAGCAGTTCCCGTAACTTACCGCGCATACGGCGACGGGGAGGTTATATTCCAGAACGGATATTCTTTCCCCGAAAGCAGTTTCGAGCCTGTTGATGACAGTGAGAAATATCTTTTCAAGGATGAAGCAGTAAGCTCTATCCGTAAGATCGACCTTGGCAATACAGTTCCCGAAGACTTTAATATCACCGCTCTCTTCAGCGGAAGCGGTATCTGCCATGAGGCAAGATATCCCAACAAGCGTGCTGACGGTACAGACGATGCTTTCACTAATCTGACAACCACCGTTGACAAGTTCTGCAGTATCATGCTTCAGGGTCCCCTTCCGAACGTTGTTGAAGGCTTCAAGACCACAGAGGGCATGAAGGTCACAGGCTTCCTCAGAGTAGGCTGGCTCATCGAGACCTTCGACGTAAAATCTTACGATCCCGATACGAATGTTATCACATTCAATACGTACGAGGGATTTGTTCCGTCAAACGGTTATCCCGTAGGTGAGTCTGCAGGCGGATTTGACTTCATGTTTGAAGGACGTACGGATGACACTGTATACTTCAGTAATCTTGCAGATCAGCTCGACAGTAAGGGAGAGTATTGGTACGACACCAAGACGAAGGTTCTGTACGTATACGACCCTCACGGAACGTATACTATCGCAACAGGTGACGGATTCTTCAACATGAATGATTCTGACTATATCACCCTCACAGGTCTTACGTTCAACGCATCCAAGGCTGAAATCGCCATCACAGGTAATAAGGCAGATAATGTAAATATCGACGCTTGTACCTTCAGCAATTTCTCAGGCGACCGTGTTATGAATTTCACGTCTTGCCTCAATATGCATTTTACACGCAACGAAATGTTCAACTTCGGCGCAACGGGTATCTACCTTACACCTTACTGGAAGGACAGAATAAACGATTTTGAAAACTCATATTTCGCGCTGAAGGAAAGCGGAATTGTTATCGACAACAACTACTTCCACGATTTCGGATTCATCGATATGTGGTCAGGTGCGATCAACTTCTACTGTAACTCCGGTTCAAGAGTATCTCACAATTACTTCGAAAACGGCGCTCACGCCGCAGTTGAGTTTAATTCATCCAACAACATCATAATTGAATACAACGTATTCGATAACATGATGATGACTACCGCCGATTACGGTGCTGTTTACACCAACTGGGGATTTGAGGACAGAGGAAATGTTGTACGATACAACCTCTTCAAGAATATGCGTGCGGCAGGTGCACAGTACTGCATCTATCTTGACGGAGACTCAGCGGGTGTTGAAATATACAGTAATCTTTTCTACGATGCAGGCGCTTGCGGAATTACAATGAACGGTACACGTGACCACATGGTTCACGACAACGTATATATCAACTCAAATTACAGCGAGTACAGAAGATTCCTCTTCTCCAGCTTCTTACGCCATACCTCAGACTATCTTGAAAACGGAACTTATGAGCCCGGTGCGGCTATGAATGGCGGCGAAACAAGTGTTGAAAAGATTCCCAAGGAAGGCGAGCCCGGATATGAGCTGTGGCGTACTAAATGGCCTATACTTTACAAATACCACGATGACATCACAAAGCTTGGTGAGCCTGAATGTGTATACACTACCGTAAACTACATTGAAAACAACTGTATAGTTGATAACAAGGATATTGATGAAGAGGCGTACGTCATGTTCGGTGTAGGTAAGGGCACAAACGATATCGTTTCAAAAGACACGAATCCCTTCTTTGCCGATCCCACTCACGGTGACTACACTATCACCGATACATCAAAATTTGCCGATAACCACTTCGACAAGATAGGCAGATATTAAGATAAGTTATGGTTTCCCTGCGGGAAAGCTATGAGTTATGGTATGCTTCGCATCGTTATAAGCTGTCCTATATCTCATAACGTCTGCCGTGCAGACCCATAACGTTTTGCGAAAGCAAAACTCATAACTGATAACTCAAAATATCCCCTGCCGTTGGCAGGGGATATTTGTATGGTGTAACCGTACAAATATCCTTGACAAATATACCGCTGTACTGTATAATAAATACAGCGTAATATGTAATTTTATTTAAGGAGACAAAAGATGAAATTCACAAAAATTCTTTCGGCCCTTCTCGCCGCGGTAATGCTTCTCGGCGTATGCGTTACCGGCGTAAGTTCCGCTGAAGAAAAGCTTCCCTTCACCGACACTCCCGAGGGTGAATGGTACTACGATGCTGTAAAGTACGTTTATGAAAACGGACTTATGAACGGCACGGGTGACGGAACGAAGTTTTCCCCAAACACGGGTCTTACCCGCGGCATGGTAGTTACCGTTATCTACCGTGCAGAGCGCTCTCCCAGTAACAAGTTTACAGGCGCGCTTCTTGACGTGGCTGAAGGACTGTACTATTCCGACGCTGCTGAATGGGCATTTAAACAAGGCATCGTCAACGGCACGGGTTTTGACGATTGGGGCGACCCCTACTTCTCACCCGACCGCATCATCACCCGCCAAGAGCTTGCAACCATGTTCATCCGCTATGCGGATTACAAGGGCGTTATCACCGAGAATGACACAACTCTTGACAAGTTCACCGACAACTCTTCCGTTGCGGACTGGGCAAAGGCTGCCATGACGTGGGCAGTTTCATGCGGACTTATCACGGGTACGGGAAGCGGCAAGACCCTCTCACCAACCGATACCGCAACGCGCTCACAGTTTGCAACTATCTTCCACCGTTTCAAGACCCTTCCCTTTGAATATTCCGTGAAATACAATCCCCCTATGGTGCAGAGTCTGTATACAGAACCCGATTATCCCCTCGTAACAGATGCGGACATCTACGTAGCTGTAGACGGTAACGACAACAATCCCGGTACCATTGAAAAACCTCTTGCTACCTTTGAGGCGGCTGTTAAAAAGATACGCGAGGTCAAAAAGAACGGCGAGCGCAAGGTTGCGTTCATGGGCGGAGACTATGGCATTACAAGTGTCGAAATGACGTCTGCTGACAGCGGTACTGCGGAGTCTCCCATCACTTACTGCGCATACGGAGACGATGAGGTATACTTCACAAACGGTCTTTATATTTCCAAGACCGAATTCAAGCCTCTCGATGAAAGTGATGATCCCGGTCGCTTCAACAGCAAAGTGATATCCGACATCAAGAAGGTAGACCTTTCAACTCTTCCCGGAGGAGACTCAGTAAATTCCTCCAGTACCCTCTTCACCGACGGTCAGTTCTGTACCTTAGCCCGAACTCCCAATAAGGAAGGACTTGCAGACATCTACTATCCTGGCTTCTCACAGTTCGTGCTGCTCCCCACAAGCGACTTGACCTACGAAGAACTGATCGAACACAATAATACTGGCTTTACGGCAGAGCAGACTGATTCTCACCTTTATCAGGACAGAATACAGCTCACCCGTGTTATCAAAGAAAAACTGGACTCATATTCCTCTCTCAACGGTGTTCAGCTTTGTGGTTACATCTCCAAGGTTTGGCATCAGGATGTATTCACTATCACAGACTACGACAAAAACACAGGCATTGCTATATACGACGGCAGACCCCCGTGGGGCTTCTACGCACTTGTAGGCGGTCAGACCAAGATATACATAAACAACGTTTCCGAGGAGCTTGACTTCAAGGGCGAATACTGGATCGACCGGGAAACCAATACTCTCTACGTTTACGCCCCCGAAAATGATTATTATATCGCAACTGCAGGTACGTTTGTAAGAGCAGACCATGCAAGTCACATGAACTTCGTGAACCTTAACTTCCGTTGCACCACCGCAAGTCCCTTCGTGCTTGATCACTGCGACAACGTAACTGTTGACAGATGTAATATCTCATACGTTTCCGGTAATGACGGTTTTCATATAAGCCGCTGTCTTGACTTTACCGTTAAGAATTCCGAATTTGCGTATTTCTCAGGCTACGGTCTGGCAATCAACGGAATCGGTGTCGGCAATCGCGCAGACTACGATTACATGGCGCTTGAAAGCCAGAATATCGTTGTAGAAAACAATCTTTTCCATGACGTTTCTCTCGTTGATATTCATTCCGACGTTGCCGCTGTAAAGCTTCTTTCCAACGTTATCGGAGCAAGGATCGCGCATAACGAATTTTATAATGCATCCCGTCACGCCATCTCCTTCGGCAGGGACAGCCACGACGTTACTATCGAATACAACTACATCCACCACTGCATGGTCAATTCTGCCGACGGCGGTGCTATCCACAACGGACGCGGCATGGTAGGTCCCGTTAACGTCATCCGTTACAATCTGTTTGAAAACATAACTCCCGAGCTTCCCGGCGGTACCATGGGTATTTACCTTGACGACATGGAAAACGATACTGAGATCTACGGAAACGTATTCTACAACGTAGCAAATGCAATTCTGACAAATGGAGGTCGCGACCACAACATTCACGATAACGCGATGATCGACAGTAATCCCGTAGTGATAAACTACAGCACGGATAGGATCCTCAATATATTCGAAACGAACGACACGGAGTACACGTCACAGTATACGTCCCTGCTTCCGAGAGAGGATTCTCCGTACTACAGCATTTGGAAAGAAAAATGCGCTTCCAACTACAAAATAGATCTTGACCCTGCAAACGTCGGTAATCCTAACAGCGTATTCACGCCCAACAATACCGTTGTTAACAACATATCCATCGAAAATGAATTCGATGTTTACGCAGAGTCCCTTGCTTGCGGTACGTACAATAACAACAACGTATACAAGCGTACTGAAAATCCCGTGTTCAAAAATCCTGCATTGGGTGACTACGGCATCAAAGACGGCTGCGGATTTGCAGACAACCATTTCAGCATGATCGGCAGATACTAATATTCACATATTAGGTCCACGTTGAGGCATACTCGGCAAAAAGCACAAAATAATCATCTTATCCCCCGCTGACAGCGGGGGATATTTGTTTCATATAACCATACGAATTCGTTTGACTTAGGGTTTGTTGTGTGATATAATAAATTATGCGTAAAAATTGACTTTTTGTAAGGAGACAAAACAAATGAACGCAAAAAAACTTCTTTCAGCCGTGCTTGCTGCACTCATGCTTGTGAGCGTATGCATTACAGGCATTTCGGCGAAATCCGCTCTCCCCTTCACCGACGTTGTCGAGGGTGAGTGGTACTACGATGCTGTGGCTTACACCTACGCCGCAGGTCTTATGAACGGTACGGGAGACGGAACAAAGTTCTCTCCCATGATGAACCTTACCCGCGGTATGGTCGTTACCGTTCTCTACCGTAACGACGGCGCTCCCAAGGGCGCTTACTCCAACAAGTTCGTTGACGTTGCGCCGGAAACGTACTATGAAACTCCCGCTGCATGGGCACTTGCCGAGGGTATCGTTACAGGCACGGGCACTGACGAATGGGGCGATCCCCTCTTCTCTCCCGACCGTAACATCACCCGTCAGGAGCTTGCTACCATGATCGGACGTTATGCGGCATACTGCCACGTTGACACCGCCAAGGATACTGCAGACATCAGCACCTTCCCCGACGCAGGCAAGGTCGCATCATGGGCATCTGACACATTCAAGTGGGCTGCGGGCACAGGCATTATCACAGGTAAGGGCACAGGCGCTTCTGCTACTCTGTCCCCCGAGGATCTTGCTACCCGTGCTGAGTTTGCCACCATCATCAAGAGATTTAACGACAAGGATGCTGAAAGAGTCTTCACCTACAAGCTCGCGTATACAGCTCCCGTTGAAAAGTCTCATTTCACCGAGAAGGAATATCTTCCCGTAGAGGATGCGGATATCTACGTAGCTACCGACGGCCTTGACACCAACCCCGGAACAAAGGAGAAGCCTCTTGCTACCTTTGAGGCTGCCAAGAACATGGTACGTACTCTTGAAGCAGGCGCTGACGGCAAGATCGTAGTAGCTTTCAAGGCAGGTAACTACGGCGGTATCGGTGACATAAAGTTTGAAGCTGCAGACAGCGGAAGCGCTGATCGCAAGATCATCTACTGCGCTTACGGCGACGGAGACGTTGTGTTTGAGGAAGGTACGTCCATAAGAAAGGATGAATTCGTTCCCGTTGATGAGAGCGACTACTACCTCCTCGGAAACGTGGACACCTCCAAGGTATACAAGGTATGCCTTGACGGTAAGTCCGACAAGGTTACTCAGAACAGTATTTTCTTCCGTGAAACAGGTCTTTGTCATGAGGCAAGGATCCCCAACAAGTCCTCCGACGGCACCGACAGAAGCTATGCCAACATGACCACCACCCATGATCCTCTTGCAAGCATCGAGCTTCAGCTGGGTCTTCCCGCTATCGTGGAAAGCTTCCGCACCGTAGAAGGCATGAAGGTCACAGGCTTCCTCCGCACAGGATGGATCGTGGACACGTTCCCCGTTAAGAGCTACGACAAGGAAACACACATCCTTACCTTCGACTTTGAAAACGCTCACTTCAACCACTCCGGTCTCGGCTCATACCCCCTCGCTGACGAGGACAGAATGACCGACACCGTATTCTTCAGCAACCTTTCCGACCAGATCGACTCTGTCGACGAGTACTGGTTCAACCCCGCAACAAATACTCTTTACATGTATAAGCCTTATGAGGACATTTTCGTTGCAACGGGTTCTCAGCATCTGTACCTCGACGACATGGACTATATCACCTTCTCTCATCTCGACTTCATCGGCAACACCGGTACTACCTTCGAGGTTGGCGGTACACATCTCACCTTTGACGGATGTACCTTCGGAAACGTTGCGGGCGACGCTGTTATCAGAGACATTTTCCAGTATGACGTGACCGAATTCACAGTTGTAAACTGCGAGTTCTACGGTTTCGTTTGCAAGGGTATCGAGATCGACTCCAGCTACGATTCTCTCCGTCCCCTGATCCCCACCAATCTGGTGATCGAAAACAACTACTTCCACGATTTCGGACTTCCCCAGTACACCTCCGAGGCTGTTGCCCTTGAGTGTACCGTTGACTCAAAGGTCGCGCACAACGAATTCGTAAACGGAAGTCACGCGGCAATCAGATGGGACAGATGTATCGGTCTCCAGATCGAATACAATATATTCGACAACATGATGACCACCACGGAGGACTACGGTGCTGTGTACACCTACAACTCTGTAACCGACCGTGACAATATCATCCGCTACAACATTTTCCGAAACATCCGTACAAATGCTGCCGTATACGGCGTTTACCTTGATGATAACACCAGCGGTCAGGAGATCTGCTACAACATCTTCTACGATGCAGGCGCACACGCTGTGACCTTTAACGGCGGCCGTGACAACAGAGTACACGACAACGTGGTTATCAACACCAAGGAAAACTACTCAGGCGACTTTATCATGCACAACCCCGGTCTCTACGGCATTCTTGAGGCAAATGACGATCCCGCGGCTATCAAGGCAGAGCTTGAGGCAAGTGTATTCTACGAGAGAATAACAGGTCTTCCCAAGCCCGGAAGCGAGCATTACGACACATGGAAAACACGTTGGCCCGATATGTTCAGCTACAGCTTTGACCCTGCTGACATTGATGATCCCAAGTGTATCTTCCACACCGTTCAGTACATCACAAACAATGCGGTAATCAACAAAGATAAATCAATGGATTACGGCGAGTACTACGAAATGTTCGCTGTGAAGGACGGAACCGTTGCATACGGTCTCGATGAGAATCCCTTCTTCGCAGACCCCACACACGGTGACTACACCATCACGGATACTTCAAAGTTTGCCGATAATCAGTTCGACAAGATCGGCAGATACTAAGATGAGTTATGATTCCCCTGCGGGGAAACTATGAGTTATGAGATGCTTCGCACCGTTGGTGGTTGCCTCAACTCATAACGCACGAAGTACTGTAACGCTTTGCGAGAGCAAAGCACATAACTGTAAACTGTAAATATCCTGTGCCCTTGGCACAGGATATTTGTTTGGTGAAACCGAACAAATAAGCTTGACTTTAACGCAGTTTGCAGGTATAATAACAGTATATCATAACTGTTTTTAAAGGAGACAGACCAATGAAAACGACAAGAATTATTTCGGCTCTGCTCGCTATTCTGATGATGCTCAGCTGCGGCATCACGAGTGTAAGCTCTGCTGAAGACGCGCTCCCCTTCACGGACGTTAAAGAGGGAGAGTGGTATTCCGATGCTGTTGCGTACACCTATGCGGCAGGACTTATGAACGGCACGGGAGACGGCACTAAGTTCTCGCCCATGATGAACCTTACCCGCGGTATGGTCGTTACCGTTCTCTACCGTAACGACGGCGCTCCCGCAGGTATATATTCCGATGCATTCGCAGATATAAACGGCGACGAATACTACGCAACAGCCGCCTCATGGGCTTACGACAGCAATGTGGTAACAGGTACCGGATATGACGAATGGGGAGACCCCATCTTCTCGGCGGACCGCAACATCACCCGTCAGGAGCTGGCTGCCATGTTCGCCCGCTACGCGGCGTACTGTCACGTTGACACCGCAAAAAACACGACGTCTCTTGACAGCTTCTCCGATGCAGGTAAAGTGGCAAGCTGGGCTGAAAAGGAATTCAAGTGGACTGCAGGTACCGGCATCATCACGGGAAAGAAAAACGGCAGTACTGCCACCCTCTCCCCCACAGATCTTGCTACCCGCGCTGAGTTTGCCATCATGATCCAGCGATACAACACAGCAAGCTTTGAATATCTGATAGCTTACGAAACACCCAAGATCATGAGCACGTATACCGAGATACCCTACGCTCCCGTTGATGACGCAGACATATACGTTGCGGTAGACGGACTTGACACAAACCCCGGAACTAAGGACAAGCCTCTTGCAACTCTCGACGGAGCAAGAAAAAAGGTCCGCGAGTTAAAAAAGACCGCCAAGGATGGAATCGTCGTTGCATTCAAGGCAGGTAATTACGGCAGTCTTGATAACGTGCAGTTCACGGCAGATGACAGCGGCAGTGAAAGCATCCCCGTAACCTACTGCAAATACGGCGACGGTGACGTTATCTTCTCAAACGGCAGTATTCTTCACGCCGACGATTTCGTACCGATCAGCGACACAGAAGCCGCTATGTTCCCCGCCGGATCCGTAAATATGATCAAAAAGCTTAGTTTTAAGGGCATCCTTCCCGGTGAGCTGAAGGCTTCAAATTATCTCTTCAGCGAGGTCGACGGTCTTATCTGGCTTGCAAGAGATCTTAACAAAAACAGTCTGGGACAGGACTATTATTATTCAAATCTTGTAACCGAGGCTTCAGACAGAACACAGTCGATCAAGCTTCTCGGCACTCTTGCAGACAAGGTGAAAAAATTCTCGAAAATTGACGGTATGATGTTCAAGGGAATGCTTCTCACCGGATATACCTTCAACAGATTTGAGGCAAAATATTTCGATCCCGAAACAAATGAGCTCTTCGTTTATACCGAAAGGGACGAGGACCTTATGCCCGACATGCCCGAAGGTAATCTTAAGGAGCATGGCGGATTTGCAAAAGCAGGCAGAATGGACACCAAGATATTCTTCTATAACCTTCCTGAATTCATGGATATGCAGGGAGAATACTGGATCGATAGAGAAACCGAAACACTCTACGTTTACAATCCCGTCGGAAGATACACATTCTGTACCGACGGAACTATGATCACTCTGAACGAGGGTGCCGATCATATCAGATTTATCGGTCTTGAATTCAACGGCTGTGCAGATACCATGATACATAGCAATGCCGACTATACAACGTATGACAGATGTGTTTTTGCCAACATCGGCGGTCATTACGCTATTCGCGGTGAAGGTGTAAATCACTTTACATTCATTAATTCCGACGTGCATAACTTCGTTGACGGCGGTGTTTTCATCATCTCCGACGCCGACCGCAGCAATATCATCTCCGCAGAAAACGTATTCAGAAACAACATTTTCCACGACTTCGGACTTTCCGAGTATTGGTCTCAGGCACTGAGAGTCAACGATGACGTCGGATGTATAATCGAGCATAACGAGTTCAGAGACGGTGCTCACGGTGCCGTGCGTTACGGTAACTGTCTCGACACGATCATTCAGTACAACGTATTTGACTCAATGATGAAAACGACACAGGACTACGGTGCGGTCTACTGTATCGGCAACACCATGTACCGAGACAATATCGTTCGTTACAACCTGTTCATGAACATCACCGGTACCGTTGCGCAGATAGGCGCAGCTGCATATGGATTCTACGTTGACGACTATAGCTGCGGTCAGCAGATCTATGGCAACATCTTCTTCAACGGCGGTATCCATGCAGTTACGCTCCACGACGGACGTGACAACGACGTGCATGACAACGTTATCATCAATACGGTTTCCGAATATAAAGGCGACTTCGTGATGACCACACCCGGTCTCAATCAGTATATCGACGAAAACGGCGAGATATCCGGAAATTATCAGGGTGCAAAGTTCTACAGATATCTTCAGAATCTTCCTAAGGAAGGTGACGAAGGTTACGAACTCTGGCGTGAGCGTTGGCCTCTCATGTTCAACTATCACTACGATCCTGCAAGAATAGACGAGCTGGAATGCGGTTTCAAAATGATCAATTACATCAGAAACAACTACACTTTCGGTGCCGAGCTTGCGGATCACGATAGATTTGACAACGTATCCGAAGGAAACGTTGAGTTCGGCCTCGATGAAAACCCCATCTTCGTAAATCCCGCCGTAGGTGACTACAGGATCCGTCAGGACGCGGATTTCCACAGTATACCTTACGAGAAGATGGGCAGATACTAAGATAAGTTATGAACTATAAACTATGAACTATAAGATGCTTCGCATCGTTATCGGCTGCGAGCGTATTTTCTAAATCATAACGCCCAAAGGGCTCATAACTGCAAACTGATAACTGACAACCGAAAATAACCCCCGCCTGTGGCGGGGGTTATTTGTTTGGTGCAGGCGTAAAATCCGCTTGACTAAAACGGACTTTTACTGTATAATTAACGTAGTATACTTATTTCATTACCATAAGGAGACAAAAAAATGAAAGCAAGAAAACTCATGTCGGCACTACTGGCTGTTCTGATGATGCTCAGCATCGGTGTAACAGGTGTAAACGCCGCCGAAGACAAGCTCCCCTTCTCGGACGTTATCGAAGGTGAGTGGTATTACGACGCTGTAGCTTATACATACGGCGCAGGTCTTATGAACGGTACCGGAGACGGCTCAAAGTTCTCTCCCGCTATGACTCTTACAAGAGGCATGGTAGTAACCGTTCTCTACCGCAACGACGGCTCCCCCGAAGGCAACTACCCCCTCAAGTTCTCTGACGTTGCCGAGGGTCAGTATTACGCTACGGCAGTTGCGTGGGCACACAAGTACGGCATCGTAAACGGTACGGGAGAGGATGACTGGGGCGATCCCCTGTTCTCCCCTGACAAGAACATCACCCGTCAGGAGCTTGCTACCATGTTTGCAAGATATGCAGACTATAAGCACGTGGATACCACTGCAAATACCGCTGAGCTGTCTGCCTTCCCCGATGCAGGCAAGGTTGCCTCATGGGCGTCTGACACCTTCAAGTGGGCGGCAGGAACGGGCATCATCACGGGTAAGGGTACGGGAAGCGCCGCTACTCTCTCTCCCGAGGACTCAGCATCCCGCGCTGAGTTTGCCATCATCATCCAGCGCTTCAACGAAAAGAATGCGGCAAGAGTATTCACATATAAGCTCGCATACGAGATGCCCGTGATCGAAAACAAATTCCTCACTCACGAGTATGAGGGCGTTACCGAGGCTGACGTTTACGTTGCAGTAGACGGTAACGACAACAACCCCGGAACGAAGGAAAAGCCTCTTGCGACCTTCGAGGCGGCAAAGGCTAAGATCAAGACCGTCAAGAAGAGCGGCGAGCGCGTCGTAGCGTTCATGGCAGGCGACTACGGCAGACTTCACGTCAGCCTTACCGCCGAGGATGCAGGCACGGCAGAGTCTCCCATCAAATACTGCGCTTACGGTGACGGAGAGGTTATATTCAACAACGGCGTTATCGTTCCCGAAGAATCTTTCAAGCCCATCAGCGACAGCGAAAAGGCGCTCTTCGGTGACGATGTGGATACGTCAATGATCAAGAAGGCTGACCTTACAGGTAAAGTAGACAAGTTCACAAGCAGAATGACTCTGTTCAACGGCTCCTCCACTCTTCACGAGGCAAGATTCCCCAACATGAACGACGACGGAACCGACAAATACTACTCCAACCTTACCACCACCGTTGACCCCATGAGCAGCATTAAGCTTCAGGGTCCCCTTAAGGATATCGTAAACGGCTTCAAGACCACCAAGGGTATGAAGATCTCCGGTTACCTCCGCACGGGATGGCTCGTTGACACCTTCCCCGTCAAGTCCTGGGACGGTGACGAAAGCATCATCACCTTCGACTTCGAAAACTGCACCTTCGACAACGGATACAAGCTGGATCAGTTCGTTCTTATGGAAGAGGGACGCACCACCGACCTTGTGTTCTTCCACAATCTTGCAGACCAGCTTGACGTTAAGGGCGAGTACTGGTTTGACGAAGAAACCAAGCAGCTGTACGTATACGACGTATCGGGTGAATACGCTATCAGCCAGTACGGCGCTATTCTCGGTCTCGTAAACTGCGACTACGTAACGATTTCCGGTTTTTCCTTCTTCGGTGCGACGGACACCACCGTAAGCGCTACAACAAGCGACCACGTAACCGTATCCGACTGTACCTTCGCTTATATCAGCGGTAACTCATGTCTCTACTCATGGGGTTCAGACTACATAACATTTGAGTACAACGAGGCTTACAACTTCATCTGCGGCGGTATCATGACCAACGAGGGCGGCGACCGCAACACTCTCGAAGAAAGCCACAACGTAGTGAGAAACAACTACGTTCACGATTTCGGTCATCCCAGCTACTTCTCAAGTGCAGGCGGTATCATCCTTTGGAACAGTGTAGGCGCTATCGCTGAGCATAACATTCTCGAAAACGGTGTTCATGGCGGTATCGTATTCGGCGGCGACGTAGACTGCATCATCCGCTACAACGTGCTTGACAACATGGTATACAACACCAAGGACTACGGCGCGATCTACGGCGGCGGTATCGGACACAGAGGAAACAAGATATACGGCAACCTCATTATGAACATGGACTGCCTTAGAGAAGCGTACGGCATTTACATCGACGAGTGCGGTTCAGGTCACGAGGTATACGGAAATATCTTCTACAACGGCGGCGGACACGCAGTCACCCTCAACGGAGGACGCGAAAACAACATCAGCGAGAACATTATCATCAACACCGAGCACGGTGACTTCCTTATGAATAACGCAGGTATGTACGAGCTTATCATAAGCGGAACGGAAAGCGACTACGTTAACCATTATTCCTACGCACGCCTCCTCGAGGAAAGAGCGGCTGAGGGTACTCCCGGATATGAGGCTTGGGTCAATAGATTCCCCGAGCTTTACAACTTCAACGTTGACCACACCAAGGTTGGCGACCCCGACTGTCTCTTCACCACCATCAACTTCGTAAAGAACAACACCGTTATCGGCTCTGAGCTTAAATACGGTGAGACATACGATATGTTTGCTGTGAAGGAAGGCAACGTGGCGTACGGACTTGACAAGAACGATCTGTTCGTTGACCCCACACACGGCGACTACACCTTCAAGGAAGGCAAGAACTACATCGGCTTTGATTTCGATAAGCTTGGCGTTCAGTAATTTTATAACATGCTCCCCTGCTTCGGCAGGGGAGTTGTATTTTTATTCATGAGAACAATTTTTGTTTGACTTACACCCAATAATATGTTATAATGTACTCAGCATTAAAAAGCATTTTTATTTGAGGAGAAAAACACATGAATGCAAGAAAAATTCTTTCAGCCATTCTCGCCGTGATCATGCTCACAAGCGCATGCGTAACGGGCGTTACCGCTGAAGAAAAGCTTCCCTTCACAGACGTTCCCACAGGCGAATGGTACTATGATGCTGTAGCATATACCTATGGCGAGGGTCTTATGAACGGTACGGGAGACGGTACTAAATTCTCCCCCACCATGAACCTGACACGCGGCATGGTAGTTACCGTCCTTTACCGTAACGACGGCTCACCCAAGGGCACATATCCCGCTGTATTTGCAGACGTAACTGAAGACACATATTATGCAACCGCCGCCGCTTGGGCATACGATGCAGCGATCGTTACGGGCACAGGCGAGGACGAATGGGGTGACCCCCTTTTCTCTCCCGACCGCAACATCACCCGTCAGGAGCTTGCGACCATGTTTGCACGTTATGCGGCATACCGCCACGTTGACACCGCAAAGAACACCACTTCTCTTGAAAGCTTCCCCGACAGCGGCAAGGTTGCATCATGGGCTGCCGACTGCTTCAAGTGGTCAGCCGGTACCGGTATCATCACAGGTAAAGGAGGCGGCGGAGCTGCTACCCTCTCCCCCGAGGATCTTGCTACACGTGCTGAGTTCGCCATCATGATAGAACGCTTCAACTCAAAGGACGATGCACGTGAGTTCACCTATAAGCTTGCTTACACCGAGCCTATGCCCCTCTCAAGCTTTACCGAGCCTACTTACGAATACTGCGACGATGCTGAAGTATTCGTATCAGTAGACGGAGATGATAAAAATCCCGGTACAAAAGAAAAGCCTCTTGCCACATTCGAAGGAGCAAAGGCTAAGGTTCAGGAGCTTCTTAAAACTGCAAAAGACGATATCGTCGTAGCATTTATGGCAGGAAACTACGGTACTCTTAACAATCTCACCTTCAGAAGTGAAGACAGCGGTACTGCCGATGTCTCCGTAACCTATCGCGCTTACGGAGACGGAGACGTTATTTTCCAGAACGGCGTTGACGTCCCTGCTACAGATTTCGTTAAGGTTGACGAAAGTGACTATTATCTTCTCGGTGACGTTGACAAGTCTAAGGTATATAAGGCTGACCTTTCCGACAAAATCGAATCCTTAACATCCAAGAGCATCCTCTTCAGCGAGACCGGTATATGCCACGAGGCACGTGTACCCAACAAGAGTAACGGTTCCCACGAAAATGCGTATTGGAACGTTACCACCACATACAACGAAAGGGAAAGTATCCTTCTTCAAAGCTATCTGCCGGGTAAGCTTGAAGAATTTAGAAGTATCGAAGGCATGAAGGTCACGGGTATGCTCCGTACAGGTTGGCTCGTTGATACCTTCCCCGTTAAGTCATATGACCCCGAAACAAAGGTCCTTTCCTTTGATTTCGATGACCCCACAGCATTCGGAAACGGCTATACGCTGGACCACTTTCCTCTCGCATTTGAGGGCAGAATGGATGACTACCTCTACTTCCACAATCTGTCCGACCAGATCGACGCTGAGGGCGAATATTGGTTCGACCAGTCCACAAAGACGCTTTATATGTACGATCCCAAGGGAGACTACTATATCAGCGAATCGGGCAAATTCATGTCCATATATACGGGAGCAGAATACCTGAGCTTTGTCGGTCTTGATTTCATCGCTACAACTGATTCAGCAATCGAGCTTGACAGCAGTCATATCACGTTTGACGATTGCAAGATCGGAAACGTAGCAGGTCACGCGGCTATCTACAGCGTCGGAACACATCCCGTATGTTTCATTACGATCAAGAACTGTGAGATATACAATTTCGTCGACACGGGAATAGAGATCTACTCAAACGACAATGCTCTGGAATCGCTCATTCCTACAGGTATCGTGATCGAAAACAACTATTTCCATGATTTCAGTATGCCCCAATACTGGGCACACGGAATTCAGCTCTTCCATTGCGTCGGTGCAAGAATTGCACATAATGAATTTGTAAACGGTGCCCACGCGGCTATCAGATACGACTCCTGTATCGATACCGTTATAGAATACAATATTTTCGACAACATGATGATGTCAACGCAGGACTACGGTGCCGTGTACTCATTCCGTCAGCTCCGTTGGCGTTCTAACGTTATCAGATACAACATCTTCAAAAACATCCGCGTTTGCGGCGGTGCATACGGTGTATACATCGACGGTTCTTACGGTCAGGAGTTCTACGGCAACATCTTCTACAATGCAGGTGACCGAAACTTCGTAACCAACGGCGGACGTGACAACATCATTAAGGACAACATCTGCATAAAGGGCGACGGCTACAAAGGAACGTTCCTCACATACAATTCCGACGTTCATTATCTCGTCAGTGGTGAGATCATCGAAGGAGATACTGAAAAAGGAAAATGGGGTCCCGGTCAATTCCTGTACGACGACTTCCAAAAGGTAGTGAAGGATAGCTCACCCTATTATGGCAAGTGGGTAGAGCGCTGGCCAATCCTGTTTAACTATACTTTTGATATAAATGATGCAGGTAAGTCTTACGAGTGCTTCTTCACAACCGTAAACCACATCAAAAACAACGCACTTATAGACTTCGGTATTGAGTACGAAGAAGGGTCAATGGCAGATCTTTACGGTGATTTTGAAAACAACGTTGAGTATGATTCCACAGAAAACCCCTTCTTCGCAGATCCCACCCACGGTGATTACAGTATCACAGACACTACAAAGTTTGCAGACAACCATTTCAACAAGATCGGAAGATATTGATCGTCCCGCATAATTTACATCCCCTCTTCCGCGGAAGAGGGGATTTTCTGTAATGTTCTATAGTCAAATAAGCCAAATTCGCTTGACTAATCCCTTCTTTTGTTATATAATCACATTAGCAGATTTGCAAATTAATTCAAGGAGCAACAAAAAATGAACGTAAAAAAGATTCTTTCATTTGTCTTAGCGGTACTGATGCTCGTATCTATGTGTACGATCGGCATCAACGCTGATGACGCTCTCCCCTTCTCCGACGTCAAGGAGGGCGAATGGTATTACGACGCCGTAAAGTACGTTTACGCAAACGGACTTATGAACGGCACGGGAGACGGCACGAAACTCTCTCCCACTATGAACCTTACCCGAGGCATGGTAGTTACCGTCCTTTACCGTAACGACGGATCCCCCGTAGGCTCATTCCGCAACGTCTTTGTTGACATCGCAGGCGACGAGTATTACGCTACCGCCGCGGCATGGGCTTATGCGGAAAACATCGTAACCGGTACGGGTACAGACGAATGGGGTGACCCCATCTTCTCCCCTGACCGCAACATCACCCGTCAGGAGCTTGCTACTATGTTTGCCCGTTATGCGACATATAAGCACGTTGACCTTACAAACAACGAAACTCTCGCATCCTTCACCGATAAGGACAGCGTGGCAAGCTGGGCGGCTGACAGCTTCAAGTGGGCTGTAAGCGTAAGTCTCATCAAGGGTACAGGAAGCGGAAGCACACTCTCTCCCGCAGGCTATGCAACACGTGATCAGTTTGCCACCATCATCTACCGTTTCTGCACTGCAGACTTCAACTATGAGCTTTACTACAGCTCCCCTAAAGCTATCAGCAAATACACCGAGCCCGAGTATCCCCTCGTAAAGGATGCTGACATCTACGTTGCAACGGGCGGTCTTGACACAAACCCCGGCACCTTTGAAAAGCCTCTTGCTACCCTCGAAGGTGCGGTGAAGGCAGTCCGCAAGCTTGAAAAAACAAAGGGCGGTATCACCGTTGCCTTTATGGCAGGACGATACGCGGCTCCTGTTGATCTTCAGTTCACAGCAGAGGACTCCGGTACTGCAGATTGCCCCATAACATACTGTGCATACGGCGACGGTCCCGTTGAATTCAATGCAGGTACTGTTATCCCTCTCTCAGCGTTCGAGCCTATCAGTGAAGACGAAAAGTCGATGTTCATGGACGAGGTAGAGAGTAGCATCAAGAAGGTAGACCTTACCGCGTTCGGAATGACCGCACACAAGATCACCCATGAAAATGCAGTTTTCGCAGGCGAAACAAGAATCGACATCGCTCGCTGGCCCAACAAGCGCGCAGACGGCAACGATGCTTTCATCGACAGAGCATATACCACACGTCTTTCCGATGCAGAAGACACTATCACATTCAAGGAAAGCATCAAGAACAAGCTTAACTCCTACTATCGCGTCGACAATATGTATATGTATGGCTACTATCGCTATGACTGGAGTGCTTCCGACGGTAAGATCATATCGTATGATTCCGAAACCGGTACTGTAGCTCCCTTTATAAACGGCTACGGTCTGTACGACAACCACGACGAGTATGCAGGCCATCCCAACCCCTATTTCTACTTCTACAACATTCCCAATGAGCTTGACCGTACCGATGAATACTACATTGATAACTCCACCGGTTATCTTTACGTAATGAAGCCCACTGAGAATTATACTATCACTCTCACAGGTCTTATGATGAGCATGACCGATGTTGAGCACGTTACCTTCAAGAAGCTTGAGTTCTCATTCGGCACAAACCGTGTTGTTTCCGCTCAGGGTAACTTCATTGAGTTCAACATGTGTAAGTTCAGCCACATGCAGGAATACGCGATGAGTCTTTACGGCGACAACAACAAGGTATACGGTTGTGAGTTCATTGACATCGGCTCAAGAGCTATTGAAATAAGCTCAGGTGACAGAGAGACTCTTACAAAGGGTAACTCCGTGATTGAAAACTGTCTCTTCGACGGCTTCGGTACTATTGTAAAGACAGGTAGCTCAGCAGTTAATGCACGCGGATGCGGTATCACCATCTCACACAACGAAATGTGTAACGGCCCTCACAGTGCTATCTTCTATAGCGAGTACATCTGGGCAAGTAACTACATCACGATCGAGTACAACTACATCCATGACGTCGGAATTCAGACCAGTGACGCAGGCGCCATCTACGGAGGCAGAAACCCCGCAGGTCACGGTACAGTCATCCGTTATAATATCGTCGCTGACGTGGGACGCTTAGAAAACGGGCACACCTGCCTCGGTATCTATCTTGACGACGGTATGGCAGGGCAGGAGATCTACGGTAACATTTTCTATAACACTGCTAACCACAGCGTATTCGTTAACAGCGGACGCGAAAATAGCATCCACGATAACATCATGATCTCTACCTTTGATGAGGAGATCACACAGGTCAACATCGGCGACTGGAACATCGAGGCTGACGACACACATCTCCCCATCGACACCGAATGGGTAATGATCCTTGAGCTTGTTCCCTTCAGAAACGAGCTGTGGAGCGAAAAGTTCCCCACTCTTGCAAAGGTACTTTACGACGCGACCAATCCCGATCCTTCACCTTACGTAGGTAACCCAGACTATCTCCGTTATCCCGCATACAACTCTGTTTACGATAACACGGTGATAACCACACAGAAGCGTATCGACAACAGCGAAGGTCTTTACGTATACACAGAAAGTGCGGTCAAGTTTGCGACCGTGATCGAGGACTTCACTACGTACAACCTGGATACAAACCCCGGCTTTGAAGAGCCCGCTACAGGTAACTACACGATCACAGAGGGATCAAGTCTCGTTAAGATCCCCTACGACAAGATCGGCAGATATTGATCCTTATCTCATACAACATGTCTCCCCTCTGTTAATACAGAGGGGAGTAGTATTTATGCACATTTATTGACTTTTATATTAAAGTAATGTATAATTAATGTACCTCAAATATTTTATTTCAGGAGAAATTAACGATGAAGAAATTTTTATCATTACTCCTCGCGACTCTTATGATGCTCAGCGTATGCGTCATCGGCACCTCTGCCGAAAGCAAGCTTCCCTTCACCGACACTCCCGAGGGTGAATGGTATTACGACGCCGTAAAGTACGTTTACGACAACGGTCTTATGAACGGCACGGGAGACGGCACAAAGTTCTCTCCCATGATGAACCTGACCCGCGGCATGGTCGTGACCGTCCTCTACCGCAACGACGGTTCACACGATACCTCGTACATAGGTGCGTTTGCAGACATTACTGCGGACAAGTATTATGCGCTGGCGGCTGACTGGGCTTATAAGTCAAATATAGTCACCGGTACGGGCACAGATGATTGGGGCGACCCCCTTTTCTCACCGGACCGTAACATCACACGCCAGGAGCTGGCGACGATGATCGGTCGTTATGCGGCATACCGTCACGTAGACACCGACAAAAACACCGCCGATATCACAACGTTCCCCGACGCAGGCAAGGTAGCCTCATGGGCAACCGACACCTTCAAGTGGGCGTCCGGCACAGGCATCATCACCGGTAAGGGTACCGGCAGCTCTGCTCTGCTTGCCCCCGAGGATCTTGCAACAAGAGCTGAGTTTGCCACTATCATAAGACGCTTCAACGACAAGGACGCTGAGAGAGAGTTTACTTATAAGCTGGCATACACCGCGCCTGTAGCAAAGTCTCAGTATACGGAAAAGGCATATCCCCCCGTTGACGACGCCGACGTATACGTAGCTGTTGACGGAAATGACAAGAACCCCGGTACTTTTGAAAAGCCTCTCGGAAGTTTTGAGGCAGCCAAAGCTAAGGTGCTTGAGATCAAGAAGACCAAAAAATCGGGTGAGATCAAGGTCGCTTTCAAGGCAGGTAACTACGGTATGCTTGACAACGTCACATTTACCCCCAACGACGGCGGTAACGACGAGCTCACCATAACCTACTGTGCATACGGAGACGGCAAGGTAGTATTCCAGAACGGTATCTACCTTGCAAACGACGAGTTCAAGCCCGTGGACGAGAGTGACTACTATCTCCTCGGAGACGTGGACAAGTCCATGGTATACAAGATAGACCTTACCGGCAAGGTCACCGATTTCTCCGACAAGAACATCATGTTCAGCGAAACCGGCATGTGCCACGAGGCGAGAATCCCCAACTACAGAGCAGGCGTTCAGGAGCAGGCGTACTGGAACGTTACCACCACCTACAATGAGACCGAAAGTATCCTTCTTCAGAGCTATCTCCCCGGAATCGTTTCAAAGTTCAGAACCACCGAGGGAATGAAGGTAACGGGTATGCTCCGCACCGGATGGCTGGTAGACACCTTCAAGGTAAAATCCTTTGATCCCACTACAGGCGTGCTTTCCTTCGATTTCACCGATCCTCACGCCTTCGACAACGGCTATACTCTTGAGGACTTCGTTCTCGCCGAAGAGGGCAGAATGGACGACTACGTATACTTCCACAATCTCTCCGACCAGATCGACGCTAAAGGCGAGTATTGGTTTGACAATAACACCTTCACGCTTTACATGTACAAGCCCGAGGGTAATCATTATCTCAGTACCGCAGGTACATTCATCACCCTTAAAGAGGAGGTTGAGCACATTAGCTTCGTAGGTCTTGACTTCATTGCCACCACAGACGACGCTATCGACATGGATGCCAACCACATCTCCTTCGACAGATGTACCTTCGGTAACGTTGCAGGTTCCGCGTGTATCTACACCGAGTGGGGCTACAGAGTAAACAACATCACCGTTGAAAACTGCGAGTTCTACAACTTCTACGACAAGGGCGTTACCCTCTTCGGTTCATGGCCCGAGCTTGCAAACATCACTCCCTCTCACGTTACGATCACCAACAACTATTTCCACGATTTTTCTTCCCCTCAGACATTCGGCGCTGCCGTAAACCTTACGAACCTTGTAGGAACCACCGTTTCTCACAATGAATTCCTTAACGGTGCCCACGCAGGTATCTCCTTCGGAAGCTGTATCGACACCGTAATGGAGTACAACGTGCTTGACAACATGATGAGCTCCACCATCGACTACGGCGCCATCTACAACTTTAACACCATCCTCCACAGAGGTAATATCGTAAGACACAACATCATCAGAAACATCCGCTCTGCAGGCGGCTGTTACGGTGTTTATATCGACGGTTCCTTCGACCAGGAGGTATACGGCAACATCTTCTTTAACGCTGGTGACAGAGATATCGTATCAAACGGCGGACGTGAAAACGAAGCTTACGACAATATCTCAATCCGTACGGAGGGTGCCCCCGGTGACTTCTTCATGTACAATCTTGGTCCTGTGGATATCGATGAGGAAGGAAACCTCTCACCCGTGGAGTCTACTGCCGGCGCCGCAAAAGGCGAGATCGAGCAGAAGCCCGCGGTAGGCAGTGCAAGCTATCAGAAGTGGTACGACAGATGGCCCATCCTGTATGAATACTCCTACGATTTCAATGACATTGACAAGTATGAATGTATATACAGAACGGTCAACTACGTAAACGACAACGCCCTTATCGGCAGTACCCTTGAGCAGGGCGTGGGACTTCTCACCTTCGGTGTACACAGCAATAACGTAGAGTATTCACGCGACGTGAACCCCTTCTTTGCTGATCCCACCCACGGCGACTACACTATCACCGATACAACAAAGTTTGCAGATAACCACTATGAGATGATAGGCAGATACTAAGATGAGTTATGATTCCCCTTCGGGGAAACTATGTGTTATGAGATGCTTCGCATCGTTATAAGTCGTTCACTCATAACGCTTTGCGAGAGCAAAGCTCATAACTGTAAACTGTAAATATCCCGTGCCAATGGCACGGGATATTTGTTTGGTGAAACCGAACAAATATCCTTGACTTTACGACGGTTTTACAGTATAATAAACGTAACGTAGGATATGTATGACAATACATATTATATGAATAATCTTAAGGAGAAAAAACATGAACGCAAAAAGAATTATTTCAGCCATGCTCGCCATGCTGATGCTTATAACTGCAGGCATCGTAGGCGTTTCCGCTGAAGATACCCTTCCCTTCACCGACGTACCGAAGGGCGAATGGTACTACGATGCTGTAGCTTACACATACGGCACGGGCCTTATGAACGGTACCGGTGACGGAACAAAGTTCTCTCCCACCATGAACCTGACCCGCGGCATGGTCGTGACTGTTCTCTACCGCAACGACGGCTCACCGTCCGTCAGCGTTTCAAATCCCTTTTCCGACATAAGTGACGACGCATGGTACGCTACCGCTGCTACCTGGGCTTACAACGCAGGCGTAGTAACGGGTACCGGCTTTGATGAATGGGGCGACCCCATCTTCTCTGCTGAGCGTAACATCACCCGTCAGGAGCTTGCGGCTATGTTCGCACGTTACGCGGCATACAAGCACGTTGACACCGCCAAGAACACCACCGACATCACCACCTTCCCCGACGGCGGAAAGGTTGCCTCATGGGCTGAAAAGGAGTTCAAGTGGACGGCAGGCACGGGCATTATCACCGGTAAGACAAGCGGCGGTGCGGCTACCCTCTCACCCGAGGATCTTGCAACACGTGCTGAGTTTGCCATCATGATCCAGCGTTACAACGTAAAAGACGATGCACGCGAGTTCACGTATAACCTCGCCTTTGAAACTCCCGTTATCAAAAATTCTTACACAGAGCCCGATTACCCTCTCGTTAATGACGCTGACATTTACGTTGCGGTTGACGGAAACGACAAAAACGACGGTTCTTTTGAGAAACCTCTCGCAACCTTCGCCGCTGCCAAGGACGCTGTTCGTAAGCTTATTGCAGAAGGCAAGAAGGACGAGATCAAGGTTGCCTTCAAGGGCGGCGACTACGGCGTTCTTGACAATCTTCAGTTCACCGCCGAGGACAGCGGCAACGAGAACGTAAAGATCACCTACTGCGCTTACGGCGACGACGACGTTTACTTCACAAACGGTGTCTATGTCACCGAGGACAAGTTCACCGATCTCGAAGAGGATGATCTTAAGTTCTTCAACCCCGAGTTTGCAGGCGACATCAAGAAGGCGGACCTGTCCGGTGACCCCAATGCGGACAAGATCAACCACTTCACTCCTCTCTCCGATTCCACTTCCTTCTGTTGGCTTGCGCGCACGCCCAACAAGGAAAAAGGAATAGATAAATACTTCCCCGGATTTACAAAGCACGTGCTGCTTGAAAGCAGTCCCTATAAGACTATGGACGAGCTTATCGAGGCTGTTGAAGCAGGCGTTACCCAGTCAAATGATGAGGTATCTACACACATCGACCACTACAAGCTTCAAACTCTTCATACCTTAAGTGATAAGCTCGCGTCAATGAGCTCATATGAAAATATCCAGCTTATCGGATATATAGGAAAGGTTTGGCACCAGGACGTTCTTAATATCACAGGCTTCGACAAAGCTACGGGTATCGTATCCACAACAGGTCCCCATTACAGCTATTATGCAATGATAGAGAGTCAGCAGCAGGCGTATCTTAACAACGTATCCGATGAGCTTGACGCAGTGGGCGAATACTGGATCGATGCCGAAAACAAGGTGCTCTACGTATACAAGCCTCAGGGCAGCTATACTATGGCTGTTGCTGACACCTTCGCTACCATAAACAAGGGTGCTGAGTACATCACGTTCAAAAAGCTCAATTTCAGAAGCTGCTCCGGTAACGCTATCATCGCAAACGGAGATCATTTCACCTTTGATATGGGCTCGATCATGTACGTCGGCGGCTCCTATGCCTTCCTCTCGAGCGACACCCGATTCATTGAATTCACAAATTCTACAGTTGCCTACTGCGCTGAAAGCGGAGTTTGTATTGAGGCCCCCCGCGGCAAGAACGAAACTAAGTATTACGCTCTCGAAAACACAGGCTGTGTTATCAGAAACAACCTGGTTCACGACGTTGATATGGCGTCCGTTCCCGTTGAGTCAGGTGCTGTCAGATTCTCCAATCAGGTAGGTGCTGACGTGTCTCACAATGAGATCTACAACTCAGCTCGCTACGGTATCGACTTCAAGTACGGTAACGTATTATGTATCATGGAGTATAACTATCTCCACCACTGTATGCAAAACTCTGCGGACGGCGGCGCGTTCTATTGCGGACGTGTTGCTACCAACAGAGGTAACGAGATCAGATACAACGTTGTATCTGATATTTACCCGCTCAACCCCATCCACACGGGAGGTACCTACGCTATCTATCTTGACGACAACATGGAAAACCTCATCTGCTACGGTAACGTCTTCTACAACAGCGGTATGATCATGAACAACGGCGGAAGAAGCCATGAGTTCTACGACAACGTATTTATCGGTAAGACCTCCGGTATTGCAGGCAGAGCGCCTAACATTCTGGATATCAGAGTGTACGGTTCTCCCGAAGCTGACAATCATTACTACAGTGAGGGTTGGAACGGTCTTGACCGAATTCCCGACGAAAATACTCCAAACGGTCAGAAGTGGAAGGAGCTTTGGCCCGAGCTTTACGATATCGTTGCTATCCGCAATAATCCCGACATCGACGTAACAAAGCTCGATCTTTACTCTGACCCCATCAACTACTGCCACAACAACTATCACTTTGACGGCGCTATGTCTGAATTCGCGGACAAGTGGGTAGAGCTCAGCGATCACGAGAACAATCTTGAAATTCCCGAGGGTGAAAATCCCATCTTCGTTGACCCCACACACGGTGACTACTCCATCCGCGACGGAGTAGAATTTATGGACAACCATTTCGACATGGTAGGAAGATACTGATCCCCTTAACCAATTTATCCCCCCGTCTGTGACGGGGGGATTTACATTTGTTATCATAATATTGCTTGACATTCATTCATTAATGCTGTATACTGAAAACAGTATAATACTATATATTCAACAAGGAGACAAACAAATGAAAGCAAGAAAAATTCTGTCTGCCTTTCTCGCCGCCCTGATGCTTCTAAGCATTTGTACGATTGGTATTTCAGCAGAAGACACACTTCCTTTCACGGACGTGCCGAAGGGCGAGTGGTACTATGACGCTGTAGCATACACATTCGGTGCGGGACTCATGAACGGTACGGGAGACGGCACAAAGTTCTCTCCCATGACGACCCTTACACGAGGTATGGTGGTAACCGTTCTTTACCGTAACGAACGCGCGAACAAGTATGAATACAAAAATCCTTCCGACAATAATTTTGACGGTTTTATAGATGTAAACATCGGCGCATACTATTATGATGCTGTGATGTGGGCAGGACAAAATAATATCGTCAACGGCACGGGTACAAATGAGTGGGGAGAGTACTACTTTTCGCCCGACCGCTCCATTACACGTCAGGAGCTGGCGACAATGTTCATGCGTTACGCTGAATACAAATATGTGATTAATTCCGGAAAGGCAGATCTTTCAAAATATCCTGATATAACGTCCGTTGCATCATGGGCGACCGATGCGGTTGCGTGGTCTGTGTACGCCGGACTTATCACAGGCAAGGCAGGCGGCGGAGTGACAACTCTTTCCCCCACCGATACAGCTACAAGAGCTGAGTTTGCAACTATAATTCAGCGCTATAACAATGCTGATTTTGACTACGAGTCAGCGTTCAATATGCCAATTCCGCTTCAAAGCTTCACCGAGCCCGTGCTTGAGGTCAGAAATGATGCTGATATTTTTGTTGCTGTAGACGGTAACGACAAAAACCCCGGTACTCTTGACAAACCTCTCGCAACCTTTGGCGCGGCGGTAGCAAAAGTGCGCGAACTCAAGAAAACCGCAAAGGACGAGATCGTAGTAGCCTTCAAAGGGGGCAACTACGGCGCATTTACTCAGGAATTCACCGAAGCCGACAGCGGTAATGAAAAGATTCCCGTAACATATTGTGCATACGGCGACGGAGAGGTTGTGTTCGACGCAGGTTTTCAGGTAAGTCTTGACGAGTTCAGTCCTATTACCGACGCTGAAAAGTATCTTTTCCCCCAAAATGCTACTTCTCATATCAAGAAAGCCGATCTTTCAGAGAAAAGCTACGTGGGTGAACTCACCATGTTCAGCTACCTGTACAGCGACGAAGAAATGCAGGTTCAAGCGCGTTTCCCCAACGCAAATAACAGTAAGACGCCCGTGGCGTATGCCAACAGTGTCGTTGCAGAGCCTCCGGGACCTCATGAATATCACGCGCAGCTTATTCCCAACCTTGCCGCAAGATTCGACAAGTACCACACCTACGAGAATATTCTTTTCACGGGTGTATTCGGCAACGAATACTACGGCAACTACCTGCGTCTGATCGATTATGATCCCGAGACAGATTTTTTCACCCTCGAAAAAAGGCCTCACGTGGGTATGTACACATCTGCAAAGATGATATTCCACAATATCTCCGAGGAGCTTGACTCAAAGAACGAATACTGGATCGATCTTGACACAAAGACTCTGTACGTATATGATCCCCACAGCAATTACTCGGTCGCAACTGCGGGGTGCTTTGTGAATATTGAAGAAAACGCAAATTATCTTAACTTCAAGGGATTCAGCTTCAAGCACATAAATAATGATTACGCCTTCTTCATCAAGGGTGATAATATTACCATTGATGCCTGCACATTCTTTGGCATAGGTGATGAGTTCACTATTTATTCCTACGGTCAAAACTTCCGACTCACGAGAAGTGAATTCTCTGATCTGTGCGGCGGAGGTGTTATCGTACGAAACAGCGGCGACCGTGACATGGTAGTGTCCGGAGGCCTTGTTATCGACAACAACAGCTTCCACGATTTCGAGAAAATGTACCTGACATACAAGCCTGCAGTACTTATTCAGGAAGCAGTAGGTGCTCAGATCACTCACAATGAGATCTACAATGGAATCCATTCGGGTATCATTTACGGTAATGCCGAGTTCCAATACAGATTCCCCTATAGTGATTATGTTATCGAAAGCGGCAAGATGCCCGAAAACGGATACCTCGACAATGAATTGTACTACATCAACAACAAGATAGAGTACAACTTCATTCACGACCTCTTTAACAGCACCATCGTAGGTGACGCTGCGACGATATACATCCCCAGAAGTGTTGCCGATGCCGGAAACGAGATAAATTATAATATCATCGCAAACGTTAACCACATGGCTGCTTGGGGAATATATCTTGATGACGGTATGGGTAACGTAAGCGTTAAGGGAAACGTGTTCTATGATCCCGGAATGTATGCAATTCTTATGTCCGGAGGAAGCTATAACACCATATGCGACAACGTCTGCATCCGCACCACCTTCAAATCATACCCAATGCTCCGTATCTGGCCCAAATATGCAGAGATGCTTTACGACGGTCTCAGCAGTCTCAAATCTTCTCCCACTTGGCCTGCCGTATTAAAATCTTACGAAAAGATCCCCACCGATCCTGCGGCACTTGCGATCTGGAAGGAAAAGTGGCCTCAGATATTTGCTGCGGCTGATGATCTCACAATTACAGAAGACAGGTATTCCGACCCCCATTGCCCCGCAAATACATTCGGTTGTAATATTGTAAACAATTATGCCTTGGCTTATGACAGGAGTGCTGAATGCAGTAATACCGTACCGGATCCTCAAACCGAGGTTGGAAAGTATTTTTATGAGTGGAACAACCTCGACAATAACGTGATTGACTGTCTTACTGACACAAATAATTATTTTGTAAATGCAGCAGACGGAAACTACACCGTAAAAGATAGCTCAGGTCTTGCGGATAACCATTTCGACAAGGTGGGCAGATATTGATCTGTAGATCAAAGACAATAAATACCACAGGAGCTGAGTCAAAAGCAAAAAAAAGGTTTTTGACTCAGCCTTTTTCTATGCAAAAATCGAAAATGCACAAAAGCAAAAAGAAAAAGCCTCAAAAGAGGCAAAAAACGGCGCAACCAAAAGAGGGGTTCGAAAATCCCTT
>JAFSGU010000066.1 GCA_017440665.1 Clostridia bacterium | reverse complement strand
GTATGTTATTACTACGCCCCTTGCAAGAGAAGCTCAGCGTGCCGTAATGGCGGGCGAATACGGTGAGAATCCGCAGAGGGTCATGTTTAATCCGAACTACGAGTACAGCCGCGGAATAGATTTTTACGGTCAGACGGGTACTGTAGTGGAGGCGTACGGTGTTACGCTCACGGTTGACGGCTTCATGGAGCCTATATCTCTCAGAGACTGTGCTGAGGTAGAGCTTCGCGGACTTGCAATAGACCACAAGAGAAAGCCATACAGCCGTTTCACGGTGACAGAGGCGGGAGAGCTTACCGCTGACGGAAAGCGGGAGTGTATCCTTGCGGCGGATGCGGAGTGCCCCATTGAACGAGATACGCCCATGGCTCTTCGTTCGATGTTTTTCGATCCCGTCACTTATGAAAATATATACGCATGGATAGAGTCCTGCGAATACATCGACAGTCATCATATAAAAGCAGTAGTCGGAAACGCAGGGAAGGTTACGGCAGGTGTAACCGAATACTACACCGTACATACCTATCACTCACGTCCTGCCGTACTTATTGAAAGGGCAAGCGATATAAGACTTACGAACGTTACTATACACAGCCAACCGGGTATGGGTGTTGTAGGCAACAGAAGCCATAACGTTACCTTGAGCGGACTGAAGGTAGTGCCGTCTCTCGGACACCATATGTCCACCAACACGGATGCTACCCACTTTACGTCCATGACGGGACTTCTCCGTCTTGAAAACTGTACCTTTGAGGGACAGGGCGACGATTTTGTGAACGTACACGCGTATTACCACGATATAATAGAGCGCACTTCTCCGTGCGAGTGCTGTATGCAGGAGAAGACACCCGACGGTACCCACGCACAGACCCTTGATTATCCCGATGTGGGAGACTGCCTTGAACTTACCGACAGACAGAACATGAAGCTTGTTGACACCTTCACGGTGCTTGAGTGTGAGCCGCTCCCGGGTGAGTGGAAGTGCAGAGTAGTGCTTGACCGTCCCCTTCCCGAGAACACAGACGGACTTATTCTTGCTGACGTGACAAGACTTCCCCGACTTGAGGTTGTGGGATGTCACGCACGGACACATTTCGCACGCAGCATTCTCATCAAAACGAGAGACGTACTTATAGAGAACAACCACTTTTTCGACGTACAGGGCTCAGCCGTACACGTGGCGCCCGAGGCTTGGTGGTACGAGGGTGTGTCTCCCGAAAACGTAACCATACGAGGAAACCGCATCGTGAAATGCTGTTACCGTTGGGAAGGAAAGGGGGCCGTAACCGTTATGGCTGACACTGCCGACCCCACGGTGAAGTGTATGAAGAATATCGTTATCGAAGACAATATCATCGACTGTCCCACCACGGACTACGGAATATTCGTCCGAAACGCGGACGGAGTTACGCTGAGACGCAACCGTATCATCTCACGCCTTGACAACGTGAAGATCGAGTGCTGTGACAACGTTACCGTGGAATAGTTTCAATATTAACTGAATCCCGAGGATGAAACTTCCTCGGGATCTTTTCATAAATGTATAAAACTTACGTTTTCAGGCACAATCTTATTAACGGATAATTTGTGCTAACTGAAAGGCTATATTATGTCACACGGAATCATCAAGCCGCGCCGCGGCGTTTATATCGTCTCAAGCGGAGCAGTTGCGGGTCACGAGGAAGAAGCAGGGCCTATCGGCGGATGCTTTGATGCGGTAGATACGTACGAAGACCGTTTCGGTACGGACACATGGGAAAAGGCGGAAAGCGAGATGCAGAGACTTGCAGTAGGCTTTGCTCTCAGTAAAGCGGGAGTGGACACGTCAGATGTGGGAGCAATGCTTGCGGGGGACCTTCTTAATCAATGCGTCGGCTCCAACTACGGGCTAACGGATTACAGGATTCCATACATGGGGCTGTACGGTGCCTGTTCCACTGCTTCCGAGGGAATAATGCTTGGGACGTTACTTTGCTCATCATCCGTCGACAGAGCGGTAGCAGTTACATCGTCTCACTATTGTTCTGCTGAAAGACAGTTCCGCTTTCCCCTAGAATACGGAGGGCAGAGACCTCCCACCGCGCAATGGACGGTCACAGGCTCGGGCGCTTTCCTGCTGTCGGCTGATAAGGAAGATATAAAAATCCTTGACACGGACTACGTCCCGAGCGTTGTGGAGGTACTGCCGGGGTACGTTACCGATAAAGGGATAACCGACGTAAACAACATGGGTGCGGCAATGGCTCCCGCGGCGGCAGATACGCTGTACAGATACTTTAGTCTGGGCCGCGATCCGTCGGAATTTGACCTTATAATAACTGGAGACCTTGGCAGTGAGGGAAGCGGTATACTGTGCGAAATGCTTTCCGAGGAGGGCGTTGACATCACCGAGCGTCACGTTGACTGCGGATGCATCATATACAACTCGGACGAAGCGGACAAGCACGCGGGCGGATCGGGATGCGGATGCAGTGCAGTTGTCATGGCGGCGCATATTCTGAGGAACATTCGAGAGGGTATTTTGTCCGACGTGCTGTTCGTAGGGACGGGCGCTTTGATGAGTCCACTTGTGCTGAATCAGGGAAGCAGTATCCCCGGAATTGGACATCTTGTCCGCATCAGGGGAGAGAGGATAGTGAAGTGATATGGACGGAATACTCGGATACGTGACGGCGTTTGCCGTGGGAGGCATCATCTGCGTGATAGCACAGGTGCTGATAGATAAAACGAAGCTGACGCCTGCGAGGATACTTGTGTCATACGTTGTGGTGGGGGTTATCTTAGGCGGTGTGGGGCTTTACGAGCCGCTGGTGAAGTTTGCGGGGGGAGGTGCCACCACGCCTCTCACGGGATTCGGTTATACCATCGCAAAGGGCGTCAGGGAAGCGGTGGATAAGGAAGGACTGATAGGCGCGCTGAAGGGCGGACTTACAGCCACGGCGGGAGGTATCACGGCAGCACTGTTCTTTGGAGTTATAGCCGCGCTTCTATTTAAAAGTAAGCCGAAAAGGTGAGAAAAGTACCGTGACACGAGGATCACGGTACTTTTGTCTTAAGGCTTTGACCTAAAAGCCTGATTTATTGATAATAATGGAAACCTATGTCATTGAGTCTAACGTCCAGACCCGCGTCACTGAGAATCTCATTACCCATCTTGAGCATATCATCACCCAGGTTCTTTACGTTTCCTATCGCAGTATTGACATCAGAAGCGTTACCCTCATAATAACTGAAGCTTATATTTGCATTTGCATTGAAATTACCTGCATCGAATGTTCCTTCACCGTAGAAGAGAAGTTCTCCGTCAGCGTTATAGTATTCGTACATGAAGTCGATCGTGGTGGAATTCTTGGGAAGAAGGAAAGCGATGTAATCGCTGTGACCGGTATTGTTGAAGGCGTGAACTCCAATGAGGGATAAGGATTTCACATCTTCCCAATACATTATACCCATGCTGAAGCTTTCATTGTCGCTTGTCCAATAACGACCGTTGTCGGGATTTGTGACAGTTGCGTATTTATATATCACGTCATAGGGACAGTAACCGCAAACGGTACATTTACCGCCTGACATGGTGTGACCTCTGTAGCCGCCTGCTGTGGCTCCGCATCTGTAGCATGTTGCAAGCTTGATACAGGTGGCGGGTGCATAATTGTGTCCGTATGCGTGGGTTCTTACGTTACCGCAAACGGTACATTTTTCAGGTTCGGTACACGTAGCCTTAGTGGGATAGTTATGGAGTCCTGCGTCCGCTTCTACCGCCTCACCGCAACGCTTACAAGTACCGCCGACTTTACATGAAAGTGTGTCGCAAAGGTGACCTGTGGGAAGTCCGTCTGCCACGCCGCATTTACTGCACACTGATGATGTGGTGCATGTTGCCTCACTGAAGTCATGCTCGCAGTCAGCATAGAAATAGAGGGAAAGGAAAGACATAAACAGCTTTACAGCCTGCTCTCTTGTTACGGGCATCTGGGGAGATACGGCCTTGTGAGAGGTAGCCGTACTTGAGATAAGACCTGCGCAGATGGCGTACTTTACGCCCTCAACTGCCCATGCTGAGATCTTGTCCGCATCGGTATAATCATCGAGAATGCTGTCGTCAACAGTTACGGCATAGTTTTCACGTTCCATGAAGCGCATGAATACGGTAGCAAGCTGTTCGCGTGTCATGGTCATGTTGGGAGAGAAGCGTCTCTCACCTGTGCCGTTCATGTATTCGTTGAAGAATGCCCACTCCACAGCATCGATATACCAGCAGGTGTCACTGTTGTCGCAGTCGTCAAAGGAATCCCAGCCTGCGACAGACGTATCAGCCTTAATGGCTCTCGCAAGCATTACAGCGAAGGTAGCGCGGGTAAGCTCACCCTTGGGGTTGAAGGTGTAAGTGTTTCCCGCACCGGAAATGATCTCGTTTGAGTAGCAGTAGATAAGACCGGGAATATACCAGGATGTCTCGTCTATATCTTCAAAGGGAAGCTTTCCATGGCTTGAAATTACGCCGTCTGTGTCTGCGGCACCTACCGCAAAGGGAATGGATGACAAGAGAAATGTCATCAAAAGTAAGATAGAAATTAGTTTTTTCATAATTATAACAATCCTTTCTGATGAACTGATTTAATTACAATTTTACTCTTTGATATTGAAAAAAATTGTTTTGATTTGCTTAATCTTTGGGTTGTATTACTATTTCACCGTTGACTTTATATCCTAGTCTCTCAAGTGTCACCGAATGAATTTCCTCGGGCACAGTAAAATAATAATCTCCGGGGGGAACGTTTACTGTAACACTACCATTTACGACAGATCCGTCACCTACGTCCTTAAATGACCAGTATACACCTGCTGTAGAACGATTTGTGTCTGGAGAAGTCTTTACGTAACCGTCTACCACAGCTGTATCCAAATTCTTATGCTGATCGTGTATATTGGTTTTTAAAGCATTCAAATTAAAGCTGACTTCGTAGCCTGTTTCTTCATTATACCCGATTATATCATATGAAATGTCAAGTATATCCATTTGGTATATGGGAATGGTTTCGAACTGAAGGGTTGGTGTGTTCAGTGTTACAGGAGCTGTAACACTAACTGTCTTTGCAACGTAAGACGTCATGTCAATGGTCAGCTTCGGCAACGCCTCGCCCTCAGTGGCTCCGCACGTACGGCAGGTCTTTGGGGCGTCCATAGTTGCATCCGCAAAATCATGCTCAAGAGACGTTCCGTTTACTTCTCCGCAAACCGTACACGTAGCAGGTGCGGTACAGGTAGCCTCAGTGTAGCTGTGTGGTATCGTGCCTCCAACTGCAGTTCCGCAAACTGTACAAGTAGCAGGCGACGTACAAGTAGCCCATGTCAATGTATGAGGTAAAGCTTCACCTTCGGTGGCACTGCATACCGTGCATATTGACGGAGACGTGCAGGTTGCGGGAGCAAAGATGTGACCGAGAGATGGGGCCTCCTCCGAATAGGTGTCATCACATACCTTACAAGTGTACGTACGGCTTCCCGCAGACAGACATGTTGCGGAAGTCTCCTGTGTCATCTCATAAGAATGCTCACATTTTTCGTCCCCATCCTCGATCGTTTCTTCTCCGCTTGGTAGGTCGTTGTCCGACAGCATAGCATTGTTGCATAGGAGGCTATCCTCTCCGTTTGTGAATGTGATATAGCCGTCCTCGTCTATGCCGATGTCGTAGAAAATTTCAGTACCATCACTGAACCGGTCGTCACCGGATATATTGATCTTCAATCTGATCTCACCGTCGTTACATTCCTCGAAGGAGTACTTTCCCGCCGGGACAAATATATAGAATAAGCAGTATTTGGTGTTGTATTCGTCTACGACGATAAGTTCAAGGGAGCTTACACCCGAAAGTCCACCATCAATCAGATAGCAGTCCTCCTCATTACCGTCACGGTCAATGTCGAATGTTTTGGAATCGTCTAAGAGTTTTGCATTCTCGGCAAGCTCGGAGAATACTTCCGTATATGAACTGTCCTCAACTTTTTTTAGCTTCTTGAACATTGTGCCGTCATTGTATAGTGGAATTACATCGTTCTCATTTGCGTGTGAAGGAATAGGTGGAGATGTTGATAAGCTTTCGTTGAATATGAGATTTCCTTCGCCGTCAACATCGAAAACGTATTTTGTTTCATACTCCGGACCGACAGGGGTTATAACTAAGGAGTCACTGTTAAGGACATATGTACCGATAAGTGTCGCCGAACTCAAGAACGATGTTCCTGTGAAAACACAGCTGTTGTTAATGTCCGAAAGAAATATATGCGGTTCTATATAATATCCTGATCTATCACCTGAGTACACATACAAAGTGCCGGTTCTGAGAGGGGAGACTTCAGCTTCCTCCGAGGACGTACCGCCATGCGGCAGGGTGAACTCTGCCCAAACGCCGTAGGTTTGGACAAATCCGTCATAGCCTATTGTAATCTCTGTTTCAAAGCGGTATTTTGCGGACTTTGCGAGATCACAGCCGTCAAGATAATATTTGTGGGTAACAGTGCTTTTACCTTCAAGAGAATATCCGATAAGATCGAACACCTTATTTTCATCCATACATGAGACAAGCTCACCGTTCTCGTCATAACGGTACAGCGCGAACTTATCTCCATAGGTGACCTCCTTGGAAAACAGGTTCTTAAGCATTACCTCAAGGTATCCGCCCCGTGCGTCTGCCGTGATTGAAATGATCCTTGCGCTTATTCTAACATCATCTGAACCAATCATTCCCGTGGTAAATCCTACTTCACTTGAAAAGTAACTTTTCTCTATAACCGCGCTTTTCGCTACCTCGGGATTTACCACCTTATAGCTAAGGGTAGGCTTCGTTCCGGTATATATCCAGAATTCACCGAAATCCTCGCTGAAACAAAGCTGCATTCCGTCACCGAGCTGTACGCGGTTGGTCATGTCGCGGTTGTCACTGCGGTCTTTTGAAATGGGACGCTTTTTGATCCTTACCTCTTTAAGGGTGTCGATCACCTCACGCACGGTGTCGGCGTCATACACGTCAGACGTGAACTTACCCTGATATACGGTGAGTGTCTCCACGCCGTCAAATATCTCCGCGTAGTCTCCCGTTTCTTCCTCGTAAAGCTCTGTGATGGCGATGCTTGCGGGATCGGTAAGAAGGAATATTCCCACAGCCGCGCACACGATAAGTCCCGCGAGGATCAGCCATAAGGTGGGCTTTTTGTAGCTCAGCACGTTTTTGACGCGCATCTTAAGTCCCGTCTCACCGAAGGCGAGAGGGCAGGCGGCAATGCTTTTCCGTGACACACTGCAGTTGATGAGCGCCGTGGCATAGGTAGCTTTTATCTCACTACCGTTTTTCTTCAGTACAGCCTCGTCACAGGCACATTCGATGTCTCGGCACAGAAGCACGTACGCTACCCACATTATGGGATTGAACCAATGGACTGCGAGAAGCAGAAAGCCTAAGGGCTTCCAGATAAAGTCAAGCCTTCTAATATGGCACTTCTCGTGGGCGAGCACATGTTTTTTGTCTTCCGCGTCAATACCGGAGGGAAGGTATACCGTGGGCCTTATGAATCCAAGAATAAAAGGGGAGGATATGCTGTCGCAAAGGCGTACTCTCCGTTCCCCTTCGTCGGGGACGGATACCCTGACCTGCAGTTTCAGCCTTATATAGCTGATGAGTGTGTAAAGTATCATCAGGCAAATGCCGAGGAGCCATACCTGAGAGGCGACAAAGGTAAAAATCTGCATGGGATTTGCGCTGTACTCGGGGGTGGGCGCGAGAGATCCTGCCTGCAGAATGGGGTTTACCGCATTGTCTATGATCTCGCTTCCGCTTTGTACGGCAGGAGGAGATGCAAGACCTATATTCTGCGGAACGGTGTCTGCCATAGGCATCACGCTGACACTGCTTTCGAAAGATATGGGGCAGATGAGCCTTACGGCAACTGCGACCCAAAGGAGGAGCGTTATCCACTTGGGAGCGCGGCGCAGAAGCAGTCTCAGTATGACGACCGCGGCGCACACGAAGGTAGCGGACAAGCTCATGTTAAGGATTTTTAAGAATATATCTGTCATTTTGATTCTTCCTCATATTCCTCCACCATGCGGCGGAGTTCGTCAAGCTCGCTTTTTGAGAGAGCTTTCCTTTTGGTGAACGCGGCGATGAACGCGGGAAGGGAACCGCCGAAGGTCTCCTCAACGAATTGCTCGCTTCTTGCGGCGTAAAACTCTTCCCGTGTTATAACGCCGGAAACGCTGCCGCCCTCGTTTTTGAATATGCCTTTTTCGCAAAGGCGCTTCAGCACCGTATACGTGGTCGACTTCTTCCAGTCAAACTCATCTGCGGCGATGCGTACAAGCTCGGTTGAAGAGATAGGCTCTCTCTCCCATATAATATCTGCAAATCTTGCTTCGATGGTACCCATCTGATAATCACTCATGATAATAGCTCCTTTCGGTTTATTCTATATCTTGTAGACCAATTATATTTTACACCTTGTAGACCAATTTGTCAATAGAATTATCACAAAATGGACCTCTATCACATTGCACAAAAAAGCCATATTTGTATTGTGCAAGTGTGACAATGACCCATGTGTTGCATCAAAACGCTTGTGCAGTCATCCAAAAGTGATATTCCCTGTGAAAATGATGTTGACAAAGTGGGGAAGTGTGTATATAATACAGTTGTGTTCAGATGAAGCATCACACACAAGATATTGAAAGGCAGGTGTTTCTGCGGTGGAAAAGGCAAAGTATTTATACAGAGTTGAGCTTCCGACAGGTGCCGACGTTATTGAGTTTAACAAGGCTGCTACCCGTTTTCCCGGTAAGGTGCATCTTGTTAACGGTTCCAAAAGGCTGAATGCCAAGAGCTTTCTTTGCGTACATCTGGCAAAGGTAGCGTGGAACGAGATATACATAGAAAGCGACACGGACTGTTTCAAGGAGTTCCGCAAGTTTATCGTAAAATAAAAAAGGTATCGGAAGCCACCGATACTTTTTTGTTTATCTGTCTATATAGCCCTTGGCGTTCATCTCTGCCTCGATCCTGTCGAGAATATCCTCGCTCGGTGCACGTACTGTATGGAAATGGTGACCGCCGGTGATATGCATAAGCTCAACTGAAGTTCCGCTTCTGACGCCGTCTATAAAGCGGTCAACGTCCTCGTGTGAGGATATGCCGAGCCTCGCTTCCAGCTTTCCGTATACCTTGTGCCAGACAAAGACGTTGATGACAGTACCTCCGAGAGAAACGATAAGGGACAGCTCATCCTTGGTTTCTGCTGTGGTGTGATAAGTCTTAAATACTCTTTCCGCATGGGGAGTCTTATGCATCACGTAGCCGAAGTGAGTAGGAGTTATGTCATATCCTGCCGCCTTCAGGGCGGAAATGTCCTGAACTATGATCTGTCTTGATACTCCGAATTCACGGGAAAGCACCGCACCTGGTACAGCAGTTTCTTTTGCGAACAAATAGTCTGCTATCGCTTGTCTTCTTTCGTCTGCCTTCATCATATTACCTTTCGATTATACTTTTTTGAAAATTATTTATGCCGAGATTATAGCATATTACTTTATATAAGTCAAGTAAAATGTTAAGTTTACTTGCGGATAAGGGAATAACTGTATTGCTTCGGTACATTGACAAAACGGGGATTATTGTGTATAATATAGCTGAAATGTTGAGTTGTCAACCAAAGAATAGAGAAATATACCTATTTATATAAGGAGAAAGCAATGACCGACAGATTTGAAAAATTCTCTATAGCAATTTCCGAGATATCAAAATACTGGCACAGACTTGCTTCCGAAGAAATGGAGAAGCACGGACTTAAGGGGCCGCACGCTATATATCTTACCACGCTTCTGCGAAATCCTGAGGGTCTTACCGCTCCGCAGATATGCGAGATATCGGGGAAGGATAAGGCAGACGTTTCGAGAATGATGGCAATAATGGAGAAAAAGGGTCTGGTGACAAAAGAAAGCGTCAACAAAAATCTGTACCGTGCGGTTTTTCGCCTTACTGACGAGGGAAGAACGGCGGCTGAATTTGTGGGTAAGAGGGCAAGACTTGCGGTTGAACTTGCAGGTGGAGATCTGACCGACGAGAACCGGGCGATCTTTTATGAATCCCTTGAAATAATAACGAATAAACTGCGCGAGCTTTCCCGCGACGGATTGCCCACAGAGTGATCGCCCAATGATATCACACGGAAAGGAGACGTGTTATGCCTGTCTCAGCTAAGACCATGCGTGCAAGGCTTGCAATGGTAAAGCCTATCATCACCACCCGCTCGCTTAAAACCATAAGACGCGGTCAGAATATGATCGGTGAGCTTACCGAGCACAGATACAGAGATCTGGTCATGGTGAAAAAACACGCCTTTGAAAATTTCGAAGGCGCGTGGGTCATTCCGAGAGATGAAAGAAGACGTGGTGTGATACTGTATCTTCACGGCGGCGGCTATACCTGCGGAGGTATCGAATACGCTACGGGATTTGGCTCTATGCTTGCCGAAAGATTCGGTGCCAGGGTATTTTGCCCTGCGTACAGACTGGCTCCCGAGGCTCCTTTTCCCGCGGCGGTGGACGACTGCCTTGAGGCGTATATGTATCTGCTGTCAAAGGGATACTCTGCGGATCGCATCACCCTTTGCGGCGAGAGCGCGGGCGGCGGGCTTTGCTACTCTCTTTGCGTGAAGCTGAGAGATATGGACATGGATATGCCGTGCGGTATCGTTGCCATGTCTCCATGGACTGATTTGACGGGAGCCGGAGCATCCTATAGGGCGAACTTGTCGCGGGACCCGTCAATGACCCCCGAGCTGTTAAGCTTTTTCGCTGACTTATACGTTGAAAATAAGAAAGCGCCGTTGGCTTCTCCTCTGTTTGCAAGCCTGTACGGACTTCCGCCGTCGATCATATTCGTGGGCGGTGACGAGATAATGCTCGATGACTCCGTAAAGATGCACGAAAAACTGCTTGCTGCTCACGTTGACAGCAGACTTCACGTGGCGCCTGAACGCTGGCACGGTTATCTCTTGTACGGACTTGCAGAAGATAAGAAGGATCTTGCCGAGATCGGGAAGTTTCTTGACGCTGTCATGGGGCCGGAAGAAAAGCTCCGCTGGATGCCTCTCGATAATGCGGCGAAGATTTATCCGGCGGCGCGTACCGAACAGTGGAGCAACGTATTCAGGCTTTCAGCCACCCTTACAGAGGAGGTTGACGCTGATGTTCTGCGATCAGCCCTTGACGTAACGGTGCGCCGTTTTCCCGCATTTGCCGTCAGACTGAAGGCGGGCATGTTCTGGTATTACCTTGAGCAGCTTTCGACAGCTCCCGAGATCATGGAGGAGATGAGCTATCCTCTCACAAGAATGACGAGTGTGGAAACGGCAAAATGCGCTGTAAGAGTTATTACGTACCGATCGAGAATAGCGGTGGAGATATTTCACTCCATAACCGACGGCAACGGCGGACTTGTTTTCCTGAAGACCCTTGTTGCCGAATATCTTCATCAGAGGCATGGACTGCAGATCCCTGCGGAGTACGGTGTTCTCGGAAGGCTTGAAGAGCCAAAGGACGCGGAGATAGAGGACAGCTTTCCCAAATATGCGGCAGACGTTGCCGCAAGCAGAAACGAGAGGACAGCATGGCATCTTGACGGACGCAGAAATCCTTCGGGCGAGCTTATCATCACCTGTCTTGAGATGTCGGTGAGTGAAGTCAAAGCAAAATCAAAGGAATACGGCGTAAGTATAAACACGTTCCTGTGTGCGGCGATGATGATGGCACTGCAGAATCTTCAAAAGAAACAGGTACCGTCAAAAAGCAGACGTCTGCCTATCAAGCTTCTCGTCCCCGTAAACCTGCGCAACATATTTGAAAGCGAAAGCCTCCGTAATTTTGCGCTTTACACCACTCCCGAGATACGTCCGTCCCTTGGCGAATACACCTTCGGAGAGATCTGTAAGGTGATAACCCATCATATGGGACTTGACGTGACTGCAAAGCAGATGTCATCGAAGATCGCCACAAATGTCAACAGCGAAAAGATGATGCTTGTCAGAATAATGCCTCTCTTTATTAAGAATTTCGTGATGAAGGCTGTATTTGACACGGTAGGAGAGCGAAAGTCCTGCCTTACGCTGTCAAATCTGGGTGCGGTGAAGCTTCCCGACGTGATGAAGCCTTATATAGAAAGATTTGACTTTATCCTCGGTACTCAGGCGTCAGCACCGTACAACAGCGGCGTTATCTCATTCGGAGACAAAATGTTCTTTAACTTTACAAGAAATATAAGAGAATCATATCTGGAGCTTGCTTTCTTTGAAGTTCTCCGTGATATGGGTATCTCTGTTACAGCACGAAGCAATACGGATGCCGTGGAAAGCGGCGGCGTATCGAAAAAGAGATAAGGAGGTGCGTTTATGTATTGCGTAAAATGCGGTGTTAAACTTGGTGAAAATGAAAAAAAGTGTCCACTTTGCGGAACCGTCGTGTTCCATCCCGAGGTGACGCAGACAATGACTGAGGATGCATACCCTCACGGAAAGGTGCCGGAGATAAACAAGTCCTTGGTCTCTGCTATCGTACTTACGGTGATGTTCATAATCCCCGTGGTAACCGTTCTCCTTTGTGATTTGAAGGTATACGGCAGAGTAACGTGGTCGGGCTACGTTGTAGGAGCGTTGCTTTTGACTTACATTGCGGCAGTTTTGCCCATGTGGTTCCGTTCTCCGAATCCCGTGATATTCGTGCCTTGCTCCTTTGCGGCGGCGGGAATATATATACTTTATATTGATATAGCATTGAAAGGCGGTTGGTTTTTGTCGTTCGCTTTTCCCATCATCGGATGTATCGGACTTACGGTGACAGCCATGGTTGCTCTGTTCCGCTATATTAAAAAGGGCGGGCTGTACATCCTTGGAGGAGCATTCTGCTTCATTGGACTGTCTGTGCTTCCCATAGAGTTTCTTGCAAGCTATACCTTTGGAGTAGGCAGATTCATCGGGTGGAGCCTTTACCCCCTGTCGTCACTCGTTCTCATCGGTATGTTCCTTATCTTCCTTGCGATCTACGCTCCCGCAAGAAAATATCTTGAAAGGATATTCTTTATCTGACGGTGCGGTAAGAATATATTTAGCGGTAAGAATATATTTACAGGAGGCACATATAATAATATGAAGCTTAAAGCTGTCCTATTTGATCTTGACGGAACTCTTCTGCCCATGGATCAGAACGTTTTCATAAAGGATTATTTTACCCGCCTTATCCGTAAGGTGGCACCGTACGGATATGATCCTGCGCTCCTTGAAAAGGCGATATGGCAGGGAAGTGCCGCAATGGTGAAAAACGACGGTTCCCGTACAAACGAAGAGGCCTTTTTCGAAGCCTTCATTAATATAATGGGTGAAGGGATAAGGCAGCATATTCCTTTGTTCGACGAGTTTTATAAAAACGAGTTTGACCTGGTGCGCTTTGCTTGCGGACATACGCCTGCGGCTGACGCCATCGTGAAGCTGGTGCGCAGTCTCGGACTTCGCGCGGTGCTTGCAACGAATCCGCTTTTTCCGCCCGAGGCCACTCTTGCCCGTATCCGCTGGGCGGGGCTTGATGCGGGAGATTTCGAGCTTATCACAACTTATGATAATTCATCCTACTGTAAGCCGAATCTGAAGTATTATCTATCCATATGCGAAAAGCTTGGGCTTTCTCCCGGAGAATGTCTTATGGTGGGAAACGATGTGGGAGACGACATGCCGGCAGGTAAGCTGGGCATGAAAACATTCCTTCTTGAGGACTGCCTGATCAATCCTATGAAGGAAGACGTTTCAAATTATTCACGCGGCGGTTTTGAAGAATTGGAAATTATTATACTCGAATTGGTATAAATTGGTTTCCAGATGTATATAACTACGAAAAAAACGCTAAAATAATTGACTTTTTTTGCATTATGCAAAAAAACACCTTGCAAAATCTAAAAATCTATGATATAATCTTTTCATGAAGTACGAATATGGAAAAATACAAAATGAAATCGGCACAAAATGACCGGTCATTTTGTTGTTTACGGCATGACCGTAAACAACATACAGTATTGTTCGTACAGTTAAACTGTAGTTGACTCTTTTGGCATAAAGAGTTGCTATATATTATTTTATTTTAATGGAGGAAAACTCTCATGAAAAGATTACTCGCAATACTCCTCGTTGCAGTAATGGCACTTTCTCTCTTTGCATGCGGCAAGACAGGTGACAATGATGAGACCGGTAACAAAGACAACGGTAACGCATCTGAGACTGTAAGCCTTGCAGGTAAGAAGTACGGTGTTGAACTCGAGGACGGTAAGTACGACGGCGATTACATCTCTCTCTACCAGAAGTACGGTAAGGATGTAACTATCGCAGACGTAACAGAAGATCCTGAAACAGGACTTGCTTACATCGAAAAGGATGGCACCAAGTATGAGCTTGGTATGGACTTCCTTTCACGTGCAATGGTTTACAATTGCACAGTTCCCGCAGATAGCGACAAGTATCAGACAGCTGATGACGTTTACGCTATGTGGTGGAAGCTTTACATCCAGAGATGGAACTCTCTCCTTCCCGAGATCCCGCTCTATTCTAACGAGTACTACGATCTCTTCAACGCTCAGATCGAGGGCGTTAAGGATCATCCCACCAACCCCTATTGGGACGTAACCAGCGCACTTATCGACTGGACAAGTGCTAAGGAAGACAAGAGCATCATCATCGGTAACACAACCGAGCTTTCCGGTAAGTTCCGTTACGCTACATTCGGCGGTACTAACCCCGGTGCAGCTGACCTTGACGTTGAGGAACTTTCTACAGGTCTCGGCACCGTTGTAACCACAAAGGACGGCGGTTATGCATGGAACGATACAGTAGTTAAGTCTCACGAGGCTGTTGAAAACGAAGACGGCACAAAGACATACACCATCGAGATCTACGACGACCTTAAGTACAGTGACGGTACAGCTATCACTGCTAAGGACTACCTCGTACACACTCTCGTATTCTCTACTCCCGTTGCAGCATCTGCAGCTCAGAAGGATCACCAGTCCGGTCTCGCAATCGTTGGTTTTGACTCCTTCAACAAGTACGCAGGCGAAGCAGCTGAGGGCGCTACTAAGGAGCTCTCCGGTCTCAGACTTCTTGATACATACAAGTTCTCTGTAACCATTTCCGCTGACTTCCTCCCCTACTTCTATGACATCTCCTACGCAGGCTTCGCTCCCGAATGGGCAGCAATGTGGATGGGCGACGCTGAGGTTAAGGACGACGGTAACGGCGCATACCTCACAGACAGCTTCTATGCTAAGGACGGCGATGCATACGTAAATGCAAAGCTCATCGAAGAGACATCCAGAAACACTGACACAACATATCCCTACACAGGTGCATACGTTGTTGAATCCTACGACAAGGGCGACAAGTCCGCTGTTCTCGTAAAGAACCCCTACTTCAAGGGTAACTACGAGGGTACTGTTCCCGCAATCGAGAAGGTAGTTTATAAGCTCATCATCTCCTCTACTCAGCTTCAGGACCTTGAAGCAGGTAACCTTGACTTTATCGCAGGTATCACCGGCGGTACTGAGACAGACGAAGCTCTTACACTCGTTAAGAACAACGAAGGTAAGTACGACACCATCAACTACAGCCGTGCAGGTTACGGTAAGCTTGGCTTCCGTGCTGACTACGGTCCCGTTCAGTTCACAGAAGTACGTCAGGCAATCGCATACTGCATGGACCGCGCTGAATTCGCTAAGACATTTACAGGCGGTTACGGTGGAGTTGTTGACGGTCCTTACTACAAGGAATCTTGGATGTACAAGAAGGCTAAGGAGTTCGGTATGACTCTCGATGCATACGCTACATCTGCTGACTCTGCTAAGGAAGTTCTCATCGCAGGCGGTTGGGTATACAACGCTGAAGGCGGCGAGTACAAGGACGGCGTTCGTTACAAGAAGATTCCTGCAGCTGAAGCTACAGAAAACGATATCAACTACAAGTCTAAGGATGGCGCTTACAAGACCACTAAGGTAGGAGACGACTACTACATGCCTCTCGTACTCAACTGGTTCGGTACATCCGACAACCCCTTCACAGATCAGCTCGTTACCGGTTTCATGGAGAACGATAACATCGAAGCGATCGGTATGAAGGTATGGAACAACATCGGTGACTTCAATCCTATGCTCGACGAGCTCTATCAGGCTCAGATCTACGGTTTCTATTCCGGATCACCCATGTACTCCGTATTTAACTTCGCTACAGGCTTTACATCTGCTGCTTATGACTATGCATACAACTGGTCTATCGAGCCCACTGAGTTTGATAACTACTCTGCATGCTACCTCAAGGATATGGCAGACGTTTACTGGCTTGCTGACTCTGAGAAGGGCGTAGCTCCCGAGACAGAGGCTACTGCTACTGAGACTGCTGAATAATCAGTTTCGTTTGTGTCTGATTTTGACGGTGGATACCGTCAGAAGTGAAAATTGAATTTCTCCGCCGCCGCCATATGCGGCGGCGGATTTTCAAGTGTTTTAGCGTATTTTGTTTTTTGCACATATCTTGTGTTTTTTGGTAAACTAAACATAATTGTTGAAGCCCGTATAGGGTAATAATACAGATGAGCGCAAAATTGCGGGAAAACGGCTTTACATATGTCGGTTTCTCATTTTCCGAAAACACATCTCTGTTTTATGCAGAGGGTGAAAAACTTAAAACAGAGTTTTGCTTTCGGAAAATCCGTCAAAACGTTAGTTCTTTTGTGTATTATTCAATGGGGACAAGCGTGTCTGCGTTGAATTAAAAATCCTATCAATGCCTTTAAGGCAAATGGAGAAAAATATGGGAAAGTATATTTTAAAGAGACTTGGATATATGTTTGTGGTTCTGATCATATTATCTTTTCTCCTTTTTTTGATATATAACCTGGTGCCCAGTAACCGTGCTTACACGGATGCTAACGAGCAGGTTAAAACTATGAAGCACCTTACTCCCGAAGAAAGTAAGGCTAAGTTTAATGAACTGTACAAGGAGTATCAGATCAAATACGGAACTGATACAAATAATAAGCTTGTACGTTACCTTCGTTGGGTAGGCGTTATGCCCAATGCAAGAGGTGACTACATCGGTCTTCTTCAGGGTAACTTCGGTTATTCCTACCAGGAGAAGGATGACGTTGTAAACGTTATCCCCGCTCCGATGAAAAATACGGTAATTATTAACATCTTCTCCACGATCCTGGCACTTGGAATCACCATCCCCCTCGGTATTCTCTGTGCTGTCAAGAAGGGCAGCCGCGGAGATAAATTCGTTGGTGTGTTTACCATCATCGGATACAGCTTGCCTGTGTTCCTTATTGCGATCCTGTTTATTTGGCTGTTCTGCTCCAAGCTTCACTGGTTCCCGCCCAGCGGTATGAAGACCCTCGGCGTTAATCTTGAGGGCTGGGCTTATATCAAGGACAGAGCATATTACCTTGCACTTCCTCTTATCACCATGACCTTCTGCTCTCTCGGCAGTATGACAAGATACGTGCGTGCATCTATGATCGACGCGCTTTCTCTTGACTGCATCAAGACAGCAAGAGCAAAGGGTGTAAGAGAAAAGGTAGTAATCTTCTCTCACGCGTTCAGAAACGCGCTTATTCCTATCGTAACTCTCGTTATCGGTTGGTTCCTCAGCATCTTCTCCGGTTCTCTTATGATCGAGCAGATGTTTGGACTTAACGGTATGGGTGACCTTATGATCACGTCTCTCCGTACATCCGACTTCGACGTTATCATGATCCTTCAGGTGTTCTACGTTACCATCGCTCTTCTCGGTAACCTTATCATCGACATCGCGTACGGTTTGGTTGACCCCAGAGTCCGTGTAAATAAGTAATAGGAGGAATTGAAAATGAGCAAAATGAATAATAAAGAAACTTCCTCCAAGAAGCGCGGTCTTTTTGCTACCCTCGGCAGATGGTTCAAGAGATTATTCTTCGGCTCCTCCCGTGAGCTTGAGGATTTCGATCCCGTATCTGCTGCTGAACGTGCAAGACAGGCAGACGTTGAAGAGATCGTCAGCCCCGCAATGCAGGTCTTTCGCGGATTCGTCGCTCATAAGGGCGCAATGTTCGCTATCTGCGTTGTTATCGCAATGTTCATTCTCGTATTTGTCGGTCCTCTTTTCATGCCCAACTATGACGACGCGTATAAAGAGACCACTCAGAAGAATATCCGTCCCGGTCTCAGCATGATGTCAATTCCTGATGACATTGCAAACGATATCAAATCTGTCGATTCCTACGGCTCTTTTTCCGTCGGTCTTTCCAATTCCGGTAAGGTAGCGGTTTGGGGCGACACAAAGCTCGGTACAACAGGTATTGACGTAGCTGATATTCCCGAAGCTGTTCAGAATGCAAACATACTCTATCTTGCTGCAGGCTACGACCATATCATCGCAATTGATGATGAGGGTCACGTTTACGGCTGGGGTAACGACCGTCTTGGTCAGTACGGCTACTTTGATGAGACTGCATATCCCAATATTCTCAGTATGCCCGAGGATATCGCTAACGGTGCAACAGTAAACGTTGACGATATCAAAGAGCTTGAGTGCGGTTATCAGGCATCGTGCATCCTTATGAAGGACGGCTCTAAGATCATTTGGGGTAACAAAAACTCCTACAGTAACCTTGATACTATAAGCCTTAATCCCACTCCCATAATCGATATCGACTTTACACTCAACTTCGTCGTATGTATTCAGGAAGATGCCAACTCTATCTTTACCGGTCAGAGAGGTATGTATACCAAGGTCAGAGGTGACCTTGACGAGGATACTGTAAGCATGTTTGAGTTCATCGGTAACCGTAAGATCGTTTCTCTCAGTGCCGCTCAGAAGGACGTTGCTTTCCTCCTTGATGACGGAACAGTCGGCTTCTCCGGTGACTACTCTCTTAACGAGGTTTCCATGGGTGACTTCGAGGACGGCGAAAAGGTCGTTGACATTTCTTCCGGTCACCATCACCACATCATCCGTACAAATCTCGGAAACGTTTATTCCTGCGGCGATAATACCTGGGGTCAGCTCAACGTTCCCCGTAAGGCAGAATCTGCCGATCACATCCTTTCTACAGGATTCCAGAACTATGCAGTAGACGAAAACGGTAAGATCATCACCAAGTGGGGTCTTAAGGGCTACATCTTCGGTACAAACGGAGACGGTCAGGACATCTTCCAGCGTATCATCAACGGCGGTAAGATGACTATGACCATCGGTGCTGTTGCCGTAATCATCTCATCCATCATCGGTATCATCGTAGGCTGTATATCCGGATATTTCGGCGGCGCTGTGGATATCTTCCTCATGCGTGTGACCGAGATCTTCTCCGCGATCCCCTTCCTTCCTTTCGCACTTATCCTTTCCGCTATCATGGGAAGCCTTCCCTGGAGTGAGAATGCTAAGATATTCCTTATCATGTGTATCCTCGGTGTTCTTACATGGACAGGTCTTGCAAGACTTGTAAGAGGTCAGGTCCTTGTTGCCCGTGAGGCAGAGTACGTAACTGCCGCAAAGGCTATGGGTGTTAAGGAGTCAAAGATCGCGTTCAAGCACATCCTTCCCAACGTAATTTCCGTAATTCTCGTAACTCTGACACTTGACTTTGCAGGCTGTATGCTTACCGAGTCATCTCTGTCATACCTCGGTTTCGGTGTAACACCTCCCAGACCGACATGGGGTAATATGCTTAACGGAGCTAACAACTTCACCATTATCTCCAACTTCTGGTGGCAGTGGCTCTTCCCGGCGATATTCCTCGCGATCACTACTATTTGTATCAACGTTGTCGGTGATACCCTCCGCGACGTAATGGACCCCAAGGGTAACTCTGAAAGATAAGGAGACGATATAATGCCGTTACTTGAAGTTAAAAATCTGCATACACATTTCAGAACGAAAAAAGGCACTGTACGTGCCGTAAACGACGTCTCCTATTCTCTTGAACCCGGCAAGACCATCGGTATCGTTGGTGAGTCCGGTTCAGGTAAGTCCGTGTCCGCTATGAGTATCCTCCGCCTTCTCGACTCCAACGGCTACATTGCCGATGGTGAAGTCTACTTCGAGGGCAGAGAGCTTACCAAGCTTCCCATGGACGAGATGTACGAGCTCCGCGGAAACGCGATCTCCGTAATCTTCCAGGAGCCGATGACGTCACTTAACCCCGTATTCTCCGTAGAGCGTCAGCTCAGCGAGCCCTTCATCATCCACCAGGGTATGAACAAGAAGCAGGCGAGAGCTGAAGCACTCAAGATGCTCTACGACGTACAGATCCCCAATCCCGAGGCTGTTATCAAACAGTATCCTCATCAGCTCTCAGGCGGTATGCGTCAGCGAGTTATGATCGCTATGGCGCTTGCTTGTAAGCCTAAGATCCTTATCGCTGACGAGCCTACCACAGCTCTTGACGTTACCATTCAGGCGCAGATCCTCCGTCTTATGAACGACCTTCAGCGTGAGAAGGGAACAAGTATCCTCTTCATTACTCACGACCTTGGAGTTATCAACGAGATGGCAGACGACGTTGTAGTTATGTACTGCGGACAGGTTGTTGAGCAGGCGGGAGCTAAGATGATCTTTACCGATTCCAAGATGAGCCACCCCTACACCGAAGGCCTTATGTACTCCATCCCCCGTATTGATAATATTACAGGTAAGCTCGAGCCCATCCCCGGAGTAGTTCCTCATCCTCTCAACCTTCCCAAGGGTTGTAAGTTCGCGCCCAGATGTAAGTACTGCACACAGAAGTGTATCGATGAAGAGCCTAAGCTGACAGACGTTGGCGGCGGTCAGAAGATCAGATGTTTTTATCCCAACAAGGAGGAGAGACTTTCCAATGCCCACAAAGAAATTACTGTCAATAACTAATCTTAAGAAGTATTTCCCCGTTGCGAAGTCGTCTATCTTCCAGAAGCAGCAGCTTTACGTTCGCGCTAACGAGGATATTACTATCGATATTTATGAGGGTGAGACCATCGGTATCGTTGGTGAGTCCGGATGCGGTAAGTCTACTCTCGGACGTACTCTTCTTCAGCTTTATCCTCAGACCGCAGGTACTACCATGTACTACGGCACAACCCTTGACAAGCTGACTCCCAAATACGTTAAGGATACTCTTGTTCACCTTGACAGATACAAGAACAGACTCAGAAAGGCAAGCGCTAAGGCGCGTGACCTTGAGGCTAAGGTTGAGGCTGTCGGCGGTGAAGATAAAGCGGATTTCTATCTGCTCCAGGACAGAAACCTGGCACTCTGTGAAGAGCAGACCTGCCTTAATCATATCGTTAAGCTCCTCGGCGGTTTCTACGTAAAGGATAACAATAACGTAGGACGCGACCTTATCCTGAAGCTTTTCTGTCAGGATGAGGCGAGAAACGCTGTAGAAGCAAAGCTTCGTCCCATTCTTGTTGAGCTTGAGCACATTTCCTCTCTTGAGGGTGACGAAAGAGCTAAGCTTGATGGAAAGGTAGCAAAGCTTACCGCAAAGAAAAAGACATACGAGGCAGAAATTGCCAAGTGCGACAGAGAAGCTGATGAGCTTCAGCGTCTTCTTGACGATCTTCGTGCCAAGTATATGTCCGATCCCGAATTTGCGAAGTATGAGGCGATGAGAGATACAGGTATCGACCTGTCCAGACTGAAGTACTCCGAGATGCGCGGCCTTCGCCGTGATCTCCAGATCATCTTCCAGGACCCCTACTCAAGCCTTAACCCCAGATTCACCATCGGTCAGATCATTGAAGAAGGTCTTGTAACTCATAAGTTCTACAAGCCCGGCTCACCCAAGATGAGAGAGCACATCACCAATACAGTCCTTGAGTGCGGACTTCAGGAGTACATGCTCCACAGATATCCTCACCAGTTCTCAGGTGGTCAGCGTCAGCGTATCTCCATCGCCCGTGCTCTTGCCGTTAAGCCTAAGTTCGTAGTTTGTGACGAGTGCGTATCCGCCCTTGACGTATCCATTCAGTCACAGATCATCAACCTTCTTCAGGAGCTGAAGGAAAAGGAAAACCTCACGTACATGTTCATTTCCCACGACCTTTCCGTCGTAAGATACATCTCCGACAGAATCTGCGTTATGTATCTGGGTAACATCGTTGAGCTTGCTGATGCCGCAACGGTATTTGACGATCCCCGTCATCCTTACACCGTAGCGCTCCTTTCCTCTATTCCCACTACCGATATTGATGCTCTCAATAAGGAGAGGATCCTTCTTGAGGGTAACATCCCCAGCCCCATCAGACCTCCGTCAGGATGTAAGTTCCACCCCCGTTGTTACATGGCATGTGACAAGTGTTCCCGCGTTCCCCCTCCGCTTACTGAGGTTGAACCCGGTCACTTCGTAGCTTGTCACTTCGCAGAAAAGAAGATCGACGAGAATGGAAATTACCTGTTCAAGCTTCCCAAGATGGAAAAGAGAAGCAACAGAGGAACTGAGGAATAATTAAGGAGTATTTCCCGTGCTTTGGTGGAAGAAACTGAAAAAGTCGACATCCGAAAGTGAAAAGGAGTTTTCCGACCGATTCAAGGAAGCGGGTGTTACGTGGAAAGATAAATTTGCAATGATAATTGCCGCGTTTATAACGCTTTTCATTCCCGCAACGCTGATACTTGTAGGTATGGTACTTCTCGTTATGTGGATGTTCGGTGCACTGTAAAAAGGAAGCCTGCTGTCATTTGACAGCAGGCTTTTGTCGTAGTTTGTTATCTGTCGAAAACACTTTCGATAAGCTTTACCGAGCCTTCGGGGGAATACCTCCAATAGGGGATGTGACGTACAGTATCCGTATCTACGTAGTATTTCATCTTATGCTCAAAGTCTCCCTTGGAGCTGTTTATAAGAATCAGCTTTATCTTCATCCTTTCGGGAATGATACTCTTTATGTACACCGCGCAAACGTCACCAACTTCGACCCCGTCGCGGTATTCGGCAAGCCCCGCCAAATTCGGTGCAAGCTCGATAAATATGCCGTAGCTTTCTATAGAGCGCACGATTCCCGTGACGGTCTGAGACGGCGAAAAATCTGAAACGTTTTCTTCCCACGTGCCGAGCAGTTCCCGGCAACTGAGGAATATCCGACCGCTGTCACGGTCAACGCTTCTCACAACGCAATTTATACAGTCGCCGCATTTAAATCTGTCCCTCGGATGCGATATACGGGAAACGGAAATGGCATCGATAGTCAGTAAAGAAATAATACCGCAGCCTATGTCAACGAAGGCTCCGAAGGGCTCAAGATGGGTGACAGTGCCGGGGATGATATCACCGGGCGAGAGCTTTGATACATATTCGCTTTCACATTCCATCTGTGCTTCTTTTCGCGAAAGTATAAGTAAAGGCTCACCGTCCTCGCCTGATTTTATATCGATTATCTTGAAGGACGTAGGCTTTCCCACACGGGATATTATGGCGATGTCCCGTATCTCGGAGCCGTCTCTTGACCATACTGCTTCATCCCTCTGTATTATTCCCCTGAACGGTCCCACCTCAACAGTCAGCTCCATGCTTCCGCTGTCACATTTTGTGGCAGTACCCTCAAGAGTCAGTCCCATATTTTTAGCCCGTTCCAGTCGATGGATGTCCGACGTATAGTAAGTATTCTGCTCGCTTTTTAACAGATACCCCTCAGGCATATAAGCAAGTTCCGTCATTTTTGTGATCATTCCTTTGTAGCGGACGTGCCGCATTCCTCTCTTTCTGTCCCGTTTGGTTAATTCTATGAGAGGTGAGATGTGTCTATTACCGAAAAACACAAAAATAGTTTGAAATATTTCGCGTATTGTTTTGACAATCGGCGATATTTATGGTACAATATATGTTAATGTATTACATGAACGGATAACAAGATCGATACAAAGTGAGGTACCCCATGAAAAAGCTTGGATTTGGTCTTATGAGACTTCCCAAAACAGATCCTAACGTCAACAAGTCCGTTGACGAAGTCGCGGTTCTTCAGATGATGCGCGAATTTATCGGTAACGGATTTACATATTTCGATACAGCATACATGTATCATACCTATACCAGCGAGAACGTAGTCGGCAGAACTCTCGTGAAGAATTTCCCCCGCGACGCCTATACCCTTGCGGATAAGCTTCCTACCATGTTCCTGAAGGAAGAGGCTGACATGCAGAGGATATTCGAGGAACAGCTTACAAAGTGCTGTGTTGACTATTTTGATTACTACATGCTCCACGACGTCAACGGATCGAACTATGATCAGACCGTACAGAGACTTGGTGCCTTTGACTTTATTTCCAAGCTGAAGGATGAGGGTCGTGTGCGCGAGATCGGTTTCTCCTTCCACGATGGTGAAGAGCTTCTCGACAGGATACTTACTGAGCATCCTTACGTGGATTTCGTTCAGCTCCAGATCAATTACCTTGACTGGGAGGATGAAGGCGTTCAGTCAAGACGCTGTTACGAATGCGCTGTTCGCCACGGCAAGAAGGTCATCGTAATGGAGCCTGTCAAGGGCGGAACTCTTGCAAACGTTCCCGAAGATGCGGAAAAGCTGTTTAAAGAATACGCTCCCGACGCATCCGTTGCATCATGGGCGATAAAGTTTGCCGCAAGTCTTCCCGAAGTTATGGTAGTGCTCAGCGGTATGTCGAATCTGGAGCAGCTCCGTGATAACATGGGATATATGAAGGACTTCACTCCTCTTACAGAGAGTGAATATAAGGTGATCGATTCCGCTGTAAAGGTAATCCGCGATGCGGTAGAGATCCCCTGTACGGCATGCGGATACTGTGTTGACGGATGCCCCATGAAGATCGCCATCCCCAAGTATTTCACCCTTTATAATACGGAAAAACTCCTTGGCTTTTGCGGTTTCTCCTCCAATGAGGGATATTATTTCAACATTGCGGAGAATTTCGGTAAGGCGTCCGAATGTATCGAGTGCGGTCTTTGTGAGGAGGCATGTCCTCAGCATCTGAAGATAAGAGAGCATCTTAAAGACGTTGCAAAGTATTTTGAGAAAAAGTAAGAGGTAAAATGATATGAAGCATATAGCAATTTTCGGTTTCGGAATCGTAGGCGGAGGTCTTCCCGACGTGATCGAATCCTGCCGTGAAGGTATAAAGAATCTTATTGACGACGAGATCAACGTCAAGTATATCCTTGACCTGAGAGATTTCCCCGATTCTCCCTACGGTGACAGAGTAGTACACGATATCAAGCCCATTATCGAGGACCCTGAGATCGAGGTAGTTGCCGAGACTATGGGCGGCGCTCATCCCGCGTTTGAGTTTTCCGTTGCGGCTATGGAGCACGGTATCAGCGTTGTAACTTCTAATAAGGAGGTTGTTGCCACATATGGTGACAAGCTTCTTGAGACTGCTCGCAAAAACGGCGTAAACTATCTCTTCGAGGCAAGCGTTGGCGGCGGTATTCCTTGCCTCAGACCCTTTGCTACTTCTCTCTCTCAGGAGAAGATCGTGTCCGTAAGCGGTATCCTCAACGGTACTACAAACTTTATCCTTTCCAAGATGAAGTTCGAGGGACGTGAGTTTGCTGACGTTCTCGCTGAGGCGCAGGCACTCGGTTACGCAGAGCGTGACCCTTCCGCAGACGTTGACGGAATCGACGCCATGAGAAAGATCATGATCCTTACAGCACTTTCTACAGGTAAGCTTGTTGATAAGGCAGACGTATATGCAGAGACTATCAGAAACATCACTCCCGCAGATATCGACGCGGCTGCTCGTATGGGCGCATCCATTAAGCTTATCGGTACGTATAAGGCGTGTGAGGACGGTATCAGCGTATACGTATGTCCCCAGATCGTGGGCGCATCCAACGCGCTTTCAGCGGTAAACGACGTGTACAACGCGATCTCCGTTACATGTGATATTACGGGCGACGTAATGTTCTACGGCAGAGGCGCGGGACGTTATCCCACAGCGGGTGCAGTTCTTGCAGATATTGTTGCAATTCTCTCAGGTGCGGCTGATGCTGAAAAGCAGCACGTATTCGAAAAGGCAGAGGGAAGTGTAGTGCCCTTCGGAAAGGTTCCGTTTAATTACTACATCCGCGTAAGATGTGACTCATGTGCGGATACATGCGAGACTCTCACACATCTGTTTGACAGTGTAAAGAAGCTTGAAGGCTCACCCGAGGGTGTATGCGAATACGTTTGCGGCAAGATGGGTCTTGACGAGCTTAATTCCATCAGAGAAAGCATCGGTAACGTAGAGTCCGTTATCCGTATTCTTGAATAAAACTTTGACCTCCGTATGGAAACATACGGAGGTCAGTTTGCTGACAATGTAATGGTCACTGTCATAATGACGAAAAGCTTTGATCGACCTTTCTCGAAAGGTCGCGGTTTTTTAAGGCAGCGCCTTAAATCGCCCTCCGCAGAGGGCGAAATTCCCCTATTCGTCCAAAAAGCGGCGCGCACGCCGCGCATCCCCTTTTACTAACAGTTTAAACTTTGTGTAATTTGATAAACCCTGCGATAGAATACAGGGTTTGTCAGTAGTCTGACCTCCGTATGGAAACATACGGAGGTCAGTTTGCGTATATCAGGCTAAAAGTTCGGAGAGGAATTCTTGTCGTCTGTCGGAGATGGCAAGCTTCTTAAAGTACTTTTGGGTCTCGCCGTCCATGTAATCTACCATTTCGGCAAACATTTCCAAGTTTTCTATTTCATAAGCAATAGTAGCTCCATTTTTGATGTCATCATGCGTAACGTAGTCTACCATTTCGCTGACGAAAGAGATTTTTTCATCCCTGCAGGCACGCTCGAAAAGACCTGAGAGTGACTTGCTGTTAAGATGGTCTACAACTTCGCAGAAGCAGGGGAGATCATTCGATTCGTATGCGTATTCTGCGACTTCAATTTCGTCTTCCTCATTATGATAATTATTTTTGTGTTCTTTGTATAAATGTGAAAAGGTGTCAAGTTTTCCTTCTTCAAACGCCATAGCCATGAACTTTTTCTTTGTTAATTTGTCAACGAATTTCATCAGTATTGAAAATGAAGCGACCTTGCCCTCTTCAAACGCGCGTTTTGCGTACTCTGCTTTTGTTTCGTCAGGTATGTTTTTTATAAGAATAGCGAAAAACGCTACGTTTCCATTACAAAACGCTCTCTCACAAAGTTCAGCTCGGAGTGAATCACTGATGTCGCGAAGGAACAACGAAAACATTGCGATGTTCCCCTTTTCATAAGCACGTTTTGCAAAATCGTCCGCTTCGCCGTCGCAGTCAATGCTCGTTTTAGCTTCATCGGCGGAATCCTCGTCAAAGCATCCGTTGACAGCGTCAAGCATAAGCAGATTTTTATCCGGTGGTAAAAGTGGGGATAGGGAATTAAATTCGTCAGTACTCAAGCTTGCGCTTGGAACGTCACCTCCGTCTGCGGTCAAAAGAACGTCAGCCGATTTTTCGTCTCCTAAAATATCGTCAACCGAGGTCTCGAATATCTCGGCTAACTCCTTTAAATTAGATATGTCGGGCATTGAGATGCCGCGTTCCCAATTCGACACCGCTTGATAACTTATGCCGAGTCTGTTGGCAAGCGCCATTTGCGTCATGCCCGTCTTTTTTCTGAGGGAGGATATTCTCTCCCCTACCTTTTTCATATCAAACATAATTATTCCTCGCTTTATAGGATTTGTTCGGTACCGTTGTCTGTAGTATATCATGTAGGAGGGATTTTTTCAATAAATCATTACTTGAGTTTGTGTTTTTTGACAGTACAAGTGATGGTTGAGAGTGATATGTCAATATGCTTATCTTGTGTACGAGATTTTTGCTTGCTACGAAAAGCCTCTCCCTATGGGAGAGGTGTCATATCCACTTGGTTAAGTGGATATGACGGAGAGGGGAATTGTTCATTAAAAGCAAATCCCCCTCTCGCTTGGGGAGGACTATGTTGTTAGATTGCATCCAAAAAAACAACCCGACAGATATGCGTCTGTCGGGTTACCTATATCTTACTTTACGATCGCCTTGTGGAATACCTTCTTGCCCTTACGGATCTTTACGCCTTCCTTAAGTGCGTCTGCGGTGAACTTGAACGCAGGATCTGCGATCTTCTCACCGTCAACGGAAACGCCACCCTGCTGGATGAGACGTCTTGCGTCACCCTTGCTTCCTGCAAGAGAGCACTTCATCATAAGGTCGACGATGTTAATGCCGTCAGCGGGGATCTCGTCAGCGGGGATCTCAGTTGTAGGCATGTTGGAGTCGTCTCCGCCGCCTGCGAAGAGAGCCTTGGATGCGCTTCTTGCCTTGTCAGCCTCCTCGTTGCCGTGAACGAGAGCGGTAAGCTCGTATGCGAGAATATCCTTCTTTTCGTTGATGCGGCTGTCCTCCCACTTAGCCATCTCCTCGATCTCCTCGATCGGGATGAAGGTGAGCATACGGATACACTTCATAACGTCCGCGTCGGATACGTTTCTCCAATACTGGTAGAACTCGAAGGGAGATGTCTTGTTGGGGTCAAGCCATACTGCGTTGCCCGCGGTCTTACCCATCTTCTTACCCTGAGAGTCGGTGAGAAGGGTAATGGTCATTGCATTGGCATCACGTCCAAGCTTACGTCTGATAAGCTCAGTACCGCCAAGCATGTTGGACCACTGGTCGTCACCGCCGAACTGAAGGTTGCAGTCGTAATTCTTAAAGAGGTAGTAGAAGTCGTAGGACTGCATGATCATGTAGTTGAATTCAAGGAAGGAAAGACCCTTTTCCATTCTCTGCTTGTAGCACTCAGCTCTGAGCATGTTGTTTACAGAGAAGCAAGCTCCGACGTCACGGAGCATCTCAACGTAGTTGAGGTTAAGGAGCCAGTCAGCGTTGTTGATCATCATCGCCTTGTCCTCGCCGAACTCGATGAATCTCTCCATCTGTCTCTTGAAGCACTCGGCGTTGTGATCGATGTCTTCCTTTGTGAGCATCTTTCTCATGTCGGTTCTGCCTGAGGGGTCACCGATCATTGTTGTGCCGCCGCCGATGAGGGCGATGGGCTTGTTGCCTGCCATCTGGAGACGCTTCATAAGTGTGAGCGCCATGAAATGACCTGCTGTAAGGCTGTCAGCGGTACAGTCGAAACCGATGTAGAATTTTGCCTTACCGTTGTTTACAAGTTCTCTTATCTGAGGCTCGTCAGTTACCTGTGCGATAAGACCTCTTGCTTTAAGTTCTTCGTAGATCTGCATAATTTTCTCCGTTCTGCCTTTAGGCGTTAAAAGCGTGTGATGGAATTGCTTGAGATAATAAAAAATCCTCTTTTCCACGTGGGAAAAGAGGACGAATGAACGTGTTACCACCTCAAATTCGGACGCTTCTCACAAAGCATCCCTCACGGTGTCAAGGACACCTGCGCTGTAACGGGCACACCCGTGTGCTCCTACTGTTAATTTCAAAGCACTGCTCCGGAATGTATTCGACGTCAGACCTCGTATGCCCTCGCACCAACCGGACACTCTCTGAAAACCAGACTGAAGCTACTTGTTTCCATCTAAGCTTTATAGTATTTAATGATATATGAAAGAGTATATCATATTTATACTGCCTTGTCAAGAGTAAGTTTTTATTCCGAGAGGAAAAGAAGCACGTATTCGATGAACCGGTTACAGTTGTTTCTTGTTGAATAAAGGTATACTGATACAGACGCATGCCACAGTCAGTAAAAGCGTAATGATCAGTGACACAGTATAGTTACCGGATTCGGATAAACCGTAGATCAACGAATTTCCGTCTGTAAGATATGTGGGAACGAAGCTCTTGATCTTTGGCAAAAATCCTGCCAGATAAGATACGGCAACACAACCTCCCACAGCGGCGAGTACCGATGTGTTTGTCTTGAACACTACGGAAAAGAGCACCGTAAGTGATATGACGAACATGCCGAATAACCACCGGATAACCACGGAAAATACGAGATTCTGCGCTACGGAATTATCCCAGAAATACGCGCTGTACAAGTATGTGATACCAAAGCAGATTACGTAATACACCGTCCAGAGAGCGGATAGAACAAAGGCTTTGGATACGACTACCTTGTATCTTTCAAGCCCCTTTGTCAGGGACAGTAGCAAAGTACCGGACGCATATTCTTTCGTGAAGATACTGCTTTCAAGGATGATGAACACGATAAGTCCCATTGGGATATTTTTGAAAAACTGGACCCATGAATCGAGTGCTGTAACGGTAACGGAGGTTACCGTCATGCCGCTTTCTGCAAGAGAATCGGACAGCGTTTCAAGAAGCCAGGGTGTCAGCTTTGCAATAGCGGGATTCATGATACCAAACAGTATGAATATGATAAAAAGCAGCCATAGCTTACCGGACCGCACCTGCTCGGTAAATTCTTTTTTTATGAAAGAGAAAAGTGTTTTCATTTGCTCTCTGCCTCCATAAACAAGCTTTCGAGCGTAGGCTCACACCGCTCTATCTTCGCTGTAGGGAGCCTTTTCTCTGAGATATACGCAAGTACATCGAACACGCAAACGTCGCTCTCACGGAAGCTGAGCTTGCCTCTGATGTGGGTCATGGCAGGGAATCTTTCGAGAAGCGCGCGGACAGTATCACCGCAGTCGGTTTCGATCGAATATTCGTCGATGCCGTAGCGGGATTTGACGTCCGAAATGTTTCCCTGAAGCTCAGCTTTGCCGTCCTTCAGAAACGCAACGTCGGTACAGATGCGCTCCACGTCGGACAGTATATGGGTAGAAAAGATAACAGTGGTCTTTTCCCTTGCCGAGGTGAGAATATCGAGTATCTCTTTTCTGCCTACGGGGTCAAGGGCAGAGGTTGGCTCGTCGCAAATAAGCAGACGGGGACTGTTAATAAGAGCCTGAGCGATCCCGAGACGTTGCTTCATTCCTCTGGAAAAGCCGCCTATACGGTGTCTCTCACCGCTCAGCCCCACAAGCTCAAGAAGCTCACCGCTTCTTTTTTTAATATCGGTATTTGTCATGCCCGTAATCTCTCCGCAGAATCGAAGGTATTCGGGCGCTGTCATAAACGAATAGAATTCGGGCACGTCAGGAAGGTATCCGACGTGTCTGTTGGTTGGGCTGTTTCCGTATACTACCTTTTCACCCGCCACTTCCACGGTACCGCTGTCCGCCTTCAAAAGACCAAGGACTGTTTTCATGGTGGTGGTCTTACCCGAACCGTTTTTTCCTATAAAGCCGAAAATGCTGTGCTCGGGAACGTGCAAATCAAGTCCGTCAAGTACCCGAACATTTCCGAAGCTTTTATAAAGATCCGTGATGCGCAACATGGCTGTCAGTTATCCTCCTTGCCGAGGATAAAATACAGAATGGGACCAACGAAGTTCATAAACACCAGGGTGATGATAAGCCATACGGTACGGTTTCCGCGCTTGTATGTGTTGTGGGTGAAGATATGGTAAAGGGTATAACCCAAAAGTGCAAACTGCGCGATAATAAGAGGGATGAGAAAGGGAAGTATTTCTGTTACGTTCATTTTGACATGTCTCCTTTGTTGTAAGTTTCTACACAGAAGCCGTTGTAGCCGCATTTTGTGCAGGTGACTTTTCTTAAGGTTGGGGTATGATTGGCAAATAACATTTCTTTAAATGACGGGACGAATATCTGGTGACATTGGGGACAGATGTACGCGACACGCTTATAGTAATAACGTGACAGCCATACACCAAATATGCTGTCCACTACCACCCACGCGGCAAACGGCCACCACGTGCCCGATATTATCCAGAATATCACGGTTGCCCATTCTAAAACGGCGAGAGGGATACCGAAGGCAAGCAACAGCAGATGAAGCTTTTGCATGTGCTTTTTATTTTCCATCACGTACGCCACGTCTCCGATAGTCTCAAAGCTGAAGCATTGGGACGTGTCCGCTTCTTTACGGATACCCTCAAGCAAACGGAGCTTTTCTTCGCATGAAGCCATCTCTTCGCGAAGCTCTGCTTCTTTTTCTTCAATGAGGACGGATATGACGTTTTGCACGTTAGCTCCCCCGAGAAGCTCGCCGATGCTGTTTATGGAGATGCCTGCGTCACGGAGAAAGCAAATTACACGAAGCTTTTTCAGGTCGTCATCCGTGTACAGCCGTCTTCCGCCCTCCGACAGCTCGCTTGGCACCAGTATCTGCCTTGTATCGTAGTATTGTACGGTACGCACGGAAACTCCGCAAAGCTTTGCGATCTCTCCCGTGGTGTATTTTGCCATAGCATCCACCTCCTTATAGCTGTATTATACATCATTACGCAGGGTCACGAGCAATACCCCGCGCAGTAGAGTTATCAAAAAAAACTGATCTTTACGTAATTATACCACGGTTTTAGGGTTAATGCAACATTGAAGGAAAGTAAAACGCCTGCGGTGTATCCGCAGACGTTTTATTAAACTATATTACGAAACCTGATCCGTCACTTACCAACGTCCATCATGGTGCCGATGAAGATTGGAACGTTGTTCTCACAGTCGATTATCATGTATACGAAGGGACGGTCAAGGTATACCTTTTCAATGCGTTCCGTCGGTTCATCCCAGCCAAACGTTTTAAAATCCACTATGGATACTGCCGCAGCTTTCGTACCCAGCTCTCCAACGGAGATAGAGGTCTTATGTAAAAAACTACCGATAAACAGATCTGCTCCCCAAAGGGATCCATACTTACCGATACCGTCAAAATTTGCCTTGCGAGAGTCAAATGCGTCAGACATTCCCATGCCTGAGAGTACGTCAGCCATATCTACGCGGTAATCTGTGTTAAACTTCGGGATCGCGGTATTGACCGTACATCTTACGCGATCTTTCAGCATTGCATTCAGTTTATCACCGTCAAGGGAAGCTACGTATTCGGACACGCTTACGCCTTCATCAGGAAGTAAAGCGACGAATGCATACTTTTTTTTGCTGGTATAGTCATAGTATTTGATAAAACCTTTAGCATTGTCACCTTCGAGAAATACGTTTTCAGAGCCGTACATTAACTGTACGTCTCTTACAGTGCCGTCTTCGGTGGTGAACTCTGCATCCTTAACATATTCTTCGAAATACATACTTGACCATTTAGCATCAAACAGAAGGGCATTGACAAGATACATGACGGAGCCCGGGTCGATCCCGTCAAGTATCTCGGGGATCATACCGTCTGTTTTTTCGTTTACCCAGTTGTTAACGTCGCGGACTGTCTCTTCGTTAAAGGGAGCCTTATAGACGTCAGCGTTATGATAATCTGCATTGATCTGTAGGAAATCATCCTTAACGGCGAAAGCCCCGTCATCCTTGAACCAAATCGAATTAGCAAGGGTCAGCTTGTTTTGGTCGTCCTGCGGCAGTCTGAAGACGTAGGTGTAAAGGTACGCATTGACCTCGTCTTTCGTCATACCCATTACGTCTTCCATCTGACTGAGGGTGTCACCTTCGGCGCCGTTTGCAGTCATAGCCAATGCGGTAAGAACGGACAGAGGGGAGATGAGAACGTTCTCGCCGCTTTTTTCATTTGCCTGAAACAGACGTACGGCAAAATCCGTTGCCTTTACGCTCTGCTCGTATATATCCTCCTGCGGAGTGGGCGGATACGGAGTTATGTTTGCCATAAGGTCCGTTGCCTCCGCTACCGCCGACGTGTTCGGGAAATATATCCCCACGCAAATCGCGGCAACGAGACAGATGGGAATACATACCGCAATAGCGCGGATCCATGCGTTTCGCCGTGCTTTGATTCTTTTTTCACTTCTGCGGAAAACTTCCGCTGTACATTCATTTATTTCTCTCATAATAAAAGCTTACCTTCCTCTCCTAAGATCTCACGAAGCTCCTTCTTTGCGCGGTATAGAAGATTGTCTACCTGCTTGTACTTCTTCTTCATGACCTTAGCGGCTTCGTCATACGTGAGGTCTTCAAAATAGATGAGATGAACTGCGTCCCGCATATCCTGCGGCAGCTGCCCTATAGCACCGCTTACCGCGCGTTTTCTTTCGTCTGCCAGAACCTTTTCTTCAAGCAGAGCCTCGTCGTCGCTTACTTCAGCTATTTCCGACAGAGACGCAACATCTGCTTTTCGGTTCCGCCTCATATAGTCGAGCGCACGGCTCCGTCCTAACATAAACAGATAGGTTTTAAGACTCACCTTAAAGTTGTATCTGTTCTTATGTACCACCAGGTCGGAAAACGTGTCTATCGCGATATCCTCTGCGGTATGTACGTCGCGAACGTAGCGGTTGATGAAGAAGACCAGACTGTGGAACAGCTCGTTCATGATCTCGTCGAAGGCGCCTTCGACGCCGTTTTTAAAACGGATGTAGTTTTGTGCACAGTTATCCATACGGCGCACCTCCTTTCAGGGTGACGTCTTACCCTTTCACTTATTATACGACAGAATGAGGGTAAGTTCCTTACGTTTTTTGAAAGATTTTCTGTTTTTAGTATAACATAACAGGGAAAATAATTCAAGGATAACAGGTAGGTATTGCTTTTGGCGGAAAGTGTGGTATAATAATCTAAAATGAACGAATAAACCGAGGTAAATATGAACGCAGTTAAAGAGTTAGACATGGCTATAAAGCTTGCGGAAACCGGAAGTGTTGCAGGCGGTTACACGATAAACGAAACCGTAAAAGAAACCTATATGACAAATGACGAATGGGAAGTATTCAAGGAGTCAATGACGCCCGATGCACTTGAAGAATTCGGTGCAGGAGGCGGAGACGAGATGTCCGAGAAAAACGGACGTCCGCCGAAGATGGCGTCATACGGATCATCAAGCAGGATGATATATATGCTTTCAAAAGATAAAGAGGGCTTTCGTTTCGAGAAAAAACTGCCCACCACGGTAGGCGGTATTTCGCACATTGACGGCTTCTTGGAAGAAGACCACCGCTACGTTTTCGTCGAAGCAAAATGTCACGAGCCATATTCCGCGAAAAGCATTACGGTAAGCCGTGCATATGCGGATCTTTACGGCTACATAAACGAATGTATGGCGAGCAGCCTTTACATGGATATGACGGACCGCGACGACGGTAACATGGACGTAAAGTTTTACGCCGACGGGGAAGAGATAGGGTATTTCGACTTAAAGCAGGTGATATGTCATCTTCTCGGTATTGCGACCGCCATGCTTAAAGGGGACTTGGAACCTAAGCAGACTGACTTTATCTACCTCGTGTACGACCCTACCGAGCTTGAGCTTTCGAAGGACGCGCGCGGCGTGATAGAGCCTGTCTACGAGCGCTTATGCTACGAAGTTAATCTCGTTGACACGGCATCTCTCCTCCGCGTGATATTTGCGTATTTGAAGGATACCGTGTACGGTGACGTGCTTGACGATTGCGTTATCGAAAACGTAATATTCACATTTGCCTTCTCACTTGCGTCCCAGGAGTTTTATCCTGTTCTGCTGTCAGGCGGTCTTGAAGAGTTCATTTTTTGATATGGTAAAATAGATTTGTGTCACATATTCTCCATCTCGGAGGGAGCCTTGGGATACGTGCTATTTTAAAGATAAAACAGAAAGATAAACTTGAATTTGGCGGACAGTTTGATAAGAATATCGTAGGGGCGACTATTAGTCGCCCGCGGGCGGCAGATTGCCGCCCCTACATCGCGAGTTAAACAAACTTGAATTTGACGAGAAGGTGATGAGAGTGATTAAAACAGAGTTTGGCATTATTGAACATTTTAATGAATATGGAGATTATACAGAATATGCCCCAGAGAGATACCATTGTGTAGCTATTGATGATGACAAATATCTGAATGATTGGTGGGATTCTCTCTTAGAAATAGATACATTCAATGTTTTTAGTGAGCGTATTCTGCAACCGCAAAAAGCTCTCTCTCGTTGGGGAATTACCATCATTCCGCCAAGCTCATTACCAAAGTTATTGAATATCGTAGTTTCTGACAAAAGATATCGACGAGATAAAAGGTTGGTTGCCTTTGAGCTTTTGATACGCCAAGCAATCGAAAGCGAGAAATATATGATTCACTTCGGAGTATAATTCTGTATTGATTTATTTAGACAAATTCAGGTTTGTCGAACAACATAGGCAAGGATCTGTCGCATTAAGAATAATAATCGTCAAAACATCTGATTATTTGTAGGGACCGGCGTCCTCGACAACCCGTAACGAAGGCTTATAGACATATAATTTGTCTTAGACCAACGAAACGGACCGTATCGTTTGCTTTGCAAACAGTGACGCCGGTCCCTACAGTTATTTGCGTATTTTCACCTTAGTTCGACAACCACTTTCCTCTATCACTGCTTCTTCATCTGTCTCATGAAGCAGAATACCGCAAGTACGAGTATGGCAATGCCGTATCCCAGTACCCACCAAAGATGGGGGAATATTCCACCGAAATCTCCCGCAAGAACAGCACGTTCAAGCTCCACAGCGTGAACGAACGGCAGAGCGTGTGCAATCTTCTTAAACACACCGCCCACAAGCTCAAGGTCAAACCATACCCCCGACAGCCATGCGGAAAGATTAGTCAGCAGAGCTCCGCAGATTCCTCCCACCTGCTTGTCTGTCAGTATACTTCCGCAGAGAAGACCCAGCCCCACGTACAACACGGATACGGGAAATGTGAAAAGAACTGCGTATATAATGTTTACCGTTACGTCAAGTCCGAGTATCACAGCGGCAAGGTAGCAGACAACACTCTGTATCACCGCTATAGGTACGATGGGCAGGGTATACCCGAGGATGAAATCCGCGGGTGTCATAGGTGTGGTATACAGACGGCGGAGAAGGGAAGAGCTTCTGTCCTTGGAAATGAGCGTTGCCGAAAACAGAGTCATAAAAGACAGACCGAATACTGCAATGCCGGGTGTCAGGCTGTCTATCTCAAAGAGACTAACGGGCACGTTTGCCTGTATGGCGCTGAGGAGCAGAAGAAGCACCAGAGGAAAGCCCAGTCCGAATGCTAAATTGAGAGGATCGCGAAGTATCTCTTTAGTATTTCTCACGGCAAAAGTATATGCTCTCATTACTTCACCCCCCTGACTATGCGTATAAACGCTTCTTCAAAATTATCCGTACCTGCGCTTTTCTTGATGTTGTCCGCGGTGTCGCAGATAAGAAGCCTGCCTTCGCGCATAATGCCGATGCGGTCGGACAGAGCCTCAGCCTCTTCCATGTAATGAGTTGTAAGGATAACGGTCACTTTACCCTTGAGAGTACGTATGATGTCCCAAAGCTCGCTTCTCGCTATAACGTCAAGACCGAGGGTAGGCTCGTCGAGGAAAAGTATCTCAGGCTCGCTGATAAGAGCCATGGCGATACTGAGCCGTCTCTGCCAGCCGCCCGACAGCTTACCCGCCTTCTTCTTCATGACCGATCCAAGGGAAAGGGCACAGCTTACCTCACCTATCTTTGCCTCTCTTTTGTTTTTTGGAAAGCCGTGTACGCCGCAGATGAGCTCAAGGTTTTCTTTCACGCTCAGTCCCGGGGCAATTGCGGTCTCCTGGGGAGATACGGCGATTATCCGTTTGACTTCAGACGTATCTCTTATAATGCTTTTACCGTTTAAATATGCATCTCCGTCCGTTGGAGATGAAAGGCAGGAGAGCATCTTTATCGTGGTAGTCTTACCTGCACCGTTTACGCCAAGCAGAGAGAACAGCTCTCCGGGACGCACGGAAAGGTCAAGTCCGTCGACTGCGACGACGTCTTTGTATTTCTTTGTCAGATTTTGTGTTCTTACAGCATCCATTAAATATCACTCCAATCCGTACTGCTTACGCAGTCCAAAGTAAGCATCCGTAAGCATACGGCTGACAAGCTCTCGGTCGAGTTCGGCAAAGCCGGTCGCTGCCATAGATGCGAGTCCGTGAACGTATGCCCACATTTCAAGATGGAACAGCTTTACGTCTTCATCCTTCAGCCCCGTGTTATCACGTATAACTGATATCATACTGTCACCAAGCTCGTTTGACTCGGGAATAACCTCGTCCTTTCGGTCGCGCATGTAAAGAAGCTTGAAAAGCTCCTTTTCTTCCCTTGCAAAGCTGATATAAGCCATGCCGCTTGCCTTGAAAACGGGAAATTCTCCCTTTTCCGCTTCTCTCTTAATATAATCGGTACATATCTCATCTGCCCTCTCTACAACTGCAAGACGAAACTCGTCCATCGATGAAAAATTCGAAAACACCGGCTGAGTAGAGCAGGCGAGAGCAGAAGCGATACTGCGTGCGTTAAGACTGTCCGCACCGTTTTTGCGAACAAGCTCAACTGCTGTGTTGATGATGTCATCCCTTGTGATCTTAACTTTTGGCGCCATAGTTCACCTCGTATATAACAAATGATATATAACTTGTGTTATTTTAACATATGATGACTGAAATGTCAAGAGGGATTTTATGCCTTTATATACCGAGCAGGCAATTACACGTGACCGTTGTGCTGTTGTTTTATTGTTTGAAAATATGAAAAAACTGCCTGAAAAATTATTCTTCCAAGCAGTTTTTTATGTAGTATCATATTGGGATTTGAGTAAAAAATATGTCCGTGATCGGATATTTACATACGGGATCGAATTCCGTGATCACTCATCCCTCGAGCGCATAAGCCAGCATAAGGCGCGCTGTGTTTTCGATTCCGTCAAGATGTGCTCTTTCAACACCGTGACTGGAGTACACACCCATGCCGAAAGCGGCGGCACGCACGTTGTTTCCGCCCTTTATAGCCTGACCTGCGTCAGAGCCGTAACGGTAGAACAGGTCAACTGCGTAGTCACATCCGCTTCGCTCAGCAGCCGCGATGAGTCTGTTGGTGAGAGAATAATCGTAAGGCATGGATGCATCCTTAGCACAGATGGTCACCGCCTGCTCGCTTCCGTCCGAATCGGGACCGAGGATAGCGATATCTATCGCCACGTATTCGGAGATATCATTCGGAACGACTATACCGCCAAATCCGATCTCCTCGTAGAATGAGAATGCAAATACGGTATTGTACTTAGGCTTTACCCCGTTTTCAGCCATGGCCTTCAGCACGGCAAATGAGCATGCCATTGCCGCCTTGTTATCGATGAAGCGACACTTTATAAAACCGTTATCCGTTAAGGTAAAGCGAGGCTCAATGGAAATATAGTCGCCGTGTCTGATGCCGAGTGCGCGCACACCGTCAGCGTCTTTAACGAATTCATCCAAAAGCACGAATACTGTATTGTCGTCGCGCACCATGGTCTTCGCATCATCGAATGCGTGAGCGGAATGGTGCTCGCAAACCAGCATACCCGTATAGGTCTTGCCCCCGCGCGTATGTACGGTCACGTTCTCTCCCTCTACGTTTGCGTGATTTATTCCGCCGAGAGCACGGATTCGGAGAGTTCCGTCCTTGTTGATGCCTCTGACCATAAAGCCGAGAGTGTCGGCATGGGCGCTGAGACATACCGTTTTGGAGGTATCCCTGCCTGCTACAGTAATGTACGCTGTGTCGCGATTGTCATAGGTGACCTCGTAACCAAGATCTGATGCTATATCTTCGATCACGGGCTTCATTTTTTCATAATATCCAACGGGACTTGGTGTATCTAAGAGCCTTTTCATCACGTCCGTGAGGTAAGTCATGCTTATTTTCATAATTGATCTCTCCAATTTCAATATATTTTATCACTGAGCTTTATAGTGAATTGTTTTTTTGAAAATGTTCCCTAATAAGCTTTAAAAGTACCGGAGTCAGAATGAAGATCGCGATAAGGTTTGGCACGGTCATAAATCCGTTGAACGTTTCACTGATTCCCCAGACGAGTCCAAGGTCGGTAACAGCACCCAAAATGGAAACAAGGGAATAGGTGATGTAGAAAGGCTTCAGAATCTTACTTCCGAATATAAACTCGGCACACCGAGCACCGTACAGTCCCCAACCGATGATTGTAGAAAAAGCAAAACAGCACATAGCAATAGCGGTGAATACAGATATCCAGTTTCCGTAAACAGACGTTAATCCGCTGATGGTAAGCTCCGCACCTGCAGCCTTTCCGAATGGGATATCAACTCCGCTGAGGAGTATGACCAAAGCTGTAAGAGTACAAACAACGATGGTATCCATGAATACTTCAAAGATACCGAAAAGTCCCTGACTTGCGGGATCCTTTGTCTCAGCACAAGCATGTGCAATAGAGCCTGTACCGAGACCTGCTTCGTTGGAGAAAATACCTCTTGATACACCTTTTTGCATACTGAGAAACATGCTGCCGACAACACCGCCTGTCAAAGCTGCAGGATCAAATGCACCTTGGAAAATAGAAGCAATGACTGCAGGAATATGGTTTATACGGATAGCGATAAGTCCGAGACCTAAAACGACATACAGCACAGCCATAATGGGAACAAGCTTTTCTGAAACCTTACCTATACGCTTGATACCGCCGATCATGATCAAACCGACAACGACGCATATAATGATACCAATGATCAGATTACTTTTAAAGATAGAATCCTGACCTAAAATATTGTAATTGACTAACGCTGTATTGATGGCAGTAGTGATCGTATTGACCTGAGTTGCATTACCTGTGCCGAAAACTGTTAAGACACCGAAGGCAGCGTAAAGATACGCAAGCCAAATCCATTTTTTGCCGAGTCCGTTTTTTATGTAGTACATGGGTCCGCCCACATAGTCGCCGTTTTTGTTGCGCTCACGGAAATGAACGGCAAGAGTAACTTCGGCAAATTTAGTACCCATGCCTAAAACAGCAGAGACCCACATCCAGAAAACAGCACCGGGTCCGCCAATTGCGATAGCACCCGCCACACCTGCGATGTTTCCGGTACCGATAGTTGCGGCAAGCGCGGTACAAACTGCCTGAAAAGGTGTCATAGCACCGTCGTTTGCAGTTGATTTCCTGAAGATCTTACCGAAGGTGTTCTTCATAGCATAACCAAACTTACGTATGGGAAGAAAACCTGTGCGGACAGCTAAGTAGAGACCCACACCGATGATGCATGTCATGGCGGGAACGCCCCAAATAAATCCGTTAAGGGCATCGTTGATCTCTGTAATTAGTTTTATCATATTTCCTCCGAAATATAGGGGATTTTGTCTGTGGGAAATTTAAAAAGATGCTCTGCGGTAAGAAGCAGAGCATCTATAATTAAACAAAAATTAAATGTAGTTACTCATGAAACAAGATATTTTAATCACAAAAATATCCGTCACCTACTCCCTCGTATTATACCGCATTTTCGCAAAAAAATCAAGTGCATTGGGCATATTGTGTCGGAAAATATGATGGGAAGATGGTTTGATATACTCACAGTTTATTACTCATTTTTGTCCCATTATTTCAACTATCGAAGATTTTGTTACAAAGTGTTGCAGAGGCGTTTTCATCAACGTACAAAATGCCCGAAAGCCCTGTATTTCCAAGGGGTTTCGGGCACTTGTTAGCCAGTAGATATTATTCCCACTCATTTTTGAGTTTCTTCTTTTGCTTATTTATGCCCTAAATATTATCCTAAACGGCAATTTTGAACCTGTTATTCCAACCATTATTTCATTTATCAAAATTTTTGTTGCAGAAAATGTTGCAAAACCGCTTGCGGGATAGTGTCAGGTGGTTGTGAGGTAACTGCTTGTTATAACAGGTGTGCGTTTATCTTCCGCTGATCTGACGTCGGCAATAGATACGACTTCCGAGGAATGCCAGCAGCGATGCGACGACAACGTAGATCAAAGGAACGATTTGATATGAGGTGAAGTGCATTCCATACATAGAAATCAAACGGCTATCAAAGGTGTTCCACATGGACAGAAAACAGGTAGGAAGATAATCCCATAACTGTCCCAATATGCGATACTGTGCCGGTATCTGAATAATCATTCCTGCAAGGATCATGC
>JAFSGU010000065.1 GCA_017440665.1 Clostridia bacterium | reverse complement strand
GGTGGCGGGGGTCGAACCCGCACGGTATCGCTACCAACGGATTTTGAGTCCGCCTCGTCTGCCAATTCCAACACACCGGCGTGTGATACCTCATTAGTATATCATAAGGAATGGCTTTTTTCAATACGTTTTGAAAATTTTCCGCTTTAATTTTTACGTCTGTATTGACAACCGTGAACACGGGTGCTATAATATATCTAAATTTAATAAGCTAAACCGTTGAAGCGGAGATAACGGCGATCATGCCTGTACAGAGAGCCCGCGGCGCTGAGAGCCGGGTGAGAAACAAGTCGTCAAATGGACCGCTGAGGGTGCAGTGAACAGCAATCGCTCAGTATTCTGCAACGTAGGACACGCGTCAGTTGTCGGGGATATCGCACACGCCGTATCTCTAAAGCGCACTGTTACAGTGAATTCAAGGTGGCACCGCGGATGGGCTGAGGCTCTTCGTCCTTGACAGTCAGAGTATCTGTCAGGGGCATTTTATTTTTCCCTGACAATGTGGGAGGAAATTATGCTGTATGCCGTAGGGTGGCGAAAGCCGCAGAGTTTACGATAAAAACGAACGTTACAGATCACAAAGATCGAGCATTTACAATACATAACGAAAGGCAATAATTAAAATGAAACTTAACAACGTAGATTTTGAAACTTATTTTAACAATTACCCCGACCGCGACGGTTATTTCGGTAAGTACGGCGGTGCGTTCATCGAGGATAAGCTTAAGGCGGCTATGGCTGAGATCACAGAGGCTTACTTCTCCATCGCTCAGTCAAGAAAGTTCATCGCAGAGCTCCGCAGAATAAGAAAGGAATTCCAGGGCAGACCCACACCCGTGTCTCACCTTGAAAGACTTTCCGATGCTCTCGGCGGCAAGGTACAGCTTTATGCAAAGAGAGAGGACCTTAACCACTCAGGCGCACACAAGCTCAACCATTGTATGGGCGAGGCTCTCCTTGCTAAGTACATGGGTAAGAAGAAGGTCATTGCTGAGACAGGTGCAGGTCAGCACGGCGTTGCTCTTGCAACAGCGGCGGCATATTTCGGACTTGAGTGCGACATCTACATGGGTAGTGTCGACATCAAGAAGCAGGCTCCCAACGTAGCCCGTATGAAGATCCTCGGTGCAAACGTCGTTGAGGTAACCCACGGTCTTCAGACCCTTAAGGAAGCAGTTGACGCGGCGTTTGACGCTTACAGCAAGGAATACAAGGATTCCATCTACTGCATCGGCTCTGTTCTCGGTCCCCATCCCTTCCCCATGATGGTACGTGACTTCCAGAGTGTTGTAGGTATTGAGGCAAGAGAGCAGTTCATCGACATGACAGGTCACCTTCCCACCTCTATCGTTGCCTGCGTAGGCGGCGGTTCCAACGCGGCAGGTCTGTTTGCAGGCTTCCTCAACGATCCCGTTGACATTTACGGTATCGAGCCTCTCGGACGCGGCCCCAAGCTGGGTGACCACGCGGCGAGCCTTAAGTACGGTACCGAGGGTATCATGCACGGCTTTAACAGCATCATGCTTAAGGATGAAAACGGCGAGCCCGCTCCCGTTTATTCCGTAGCAAGCGGACTTGACTATCCTTCATCAGGTCCCGAGCACGCATTCCTTCAGGATATCGGCAGAGTTAAGTACGACGTTATCGACGACGAGGAGACCATCGACGCATTCTACAAGCTTGCGCGTCTCGAGGGTATCATCCCCGCTATCGAAAGCTCACACGCAGTTGCATACGGTATGAAGCTTGCAAAGACTATGGACCACGGCTCCATCCTTATCAACCTCTCCGGCAGAGGCGACAAGGATATGGACTACGTAATCGAAAATTACGGAATCAGATAAGACGAAAAATGCTACCCGAAGAAGAGACACGGAAAACTCTTCTTCGGGAAGTTTTTGTTTATCCGCCGCGGGGATGTTTTCATATTGCAGGGGTGGATTCAATATTCACCCGCCGTGGGGGATGTGTGAACCATTAGCCGTGCCGTTCGTGCGATGCGGGCGTACGTTTGCGGACGCACACAGTGATGTCCCTACGGCGGTTAAATATCGTTTCATCCGTAGCCACGGAGATGGTGCGGGACGTTCGTTTATGAGATCCTTCGGTGTCACATTCGTGACGCCTCAGGATGACACACCGTAGTACAGCCAAACACCCGACGTGTCTTTCTGACGCCGATGCATCGGCTTGCGAAGAATCTCTTTCTGCGAGGGCAAGTAACCGTGGGGACGGTACAGGACGTTCGTTTACGGACAGTCGGAGACGCCTGTCCCTACAATGTCGGATGGAGTCCGTAGGGTTCGCGTGAAACGTCAAGCAGGATATCACCAAACAAAACATTTTTTAAGAAAAGACAAAATTTTCCCCTTTCCCTGTAACCTTTGGCAGATAAAACCCGTCATAATAGGTGAAACGAAAAATTCAATCTTTAATAAGGAGACTTTAACTATGAAGAAAACAAGAATTATCGCGGTTATGTTAGCGGCAGTTATGCTGCTTTCCATGATCCCCATGACTGCATCGGCGGCTGATGTGCGTCACCCCATCGTGAAGGACGTCGTTGAGTTTGACGGGGACATGGTGCAGGGCGACAGCTATTTTGCCCTCGGAAGCTCACTTTATGACAAGGACGGGAACCATATTCTCACTCTTGGCGCAGATGACGAAACTATCTATACTCTCACCGATCATTGTATGATCACCCTTGTCAGCAATGCAGGAAGCTTTGATCTTGAGCACCTCGAGAGCCTTGAAGCACTTGAAGACATTGAAATCGCGTTTCAGGTCTTCAGCATTGACGGCAATGAGATAACGCTCAAATCTGTGTTTGAAGATAACTATCCCTTAGTTCTTCCTTACAACGGCAGTGACTATACTACCGTTGTATACATCGACATCGTAGGACTTCTGTTTGATCCCGATGCGGATTTGGAGAATCTTTCCGAGATTCCCATATACGGATACGATATACTGGACAAGTACGGTAACGTGATCTATTCCGAAAAGGGCACGAAGGTAGCCGTCCACGCGGGAAACGGCGTGTTTCAGGAAACCGTGATGACCTCTGTGACCGAGAGTGAATCCTACGTTCTCATCGTTGACGAAAACGGCGTCAACAGAATCACCTATGATTACGATATGACCGGAATTACCGATCTTGGTGACATCATGCTGATAGATATGATAATAGGTGATAATCTTGGTGGTCACGGAGTCGTCGGCATCGACGGCAAGGCTATCGTGCCTGTGAAATATGACGATGTCTTCGTATCGGAGGAATATTACGTTGCCCGCGTGATGGACGAGGAAACTTACGAGTATACAAGCTCATACGTATATGACCGCGAGGGAAATCTCGTTTACGAAACCGATGCTTCGGTCACCTACTACAACGGCATCGTTACGGTGGTGGATACTTACGAAAGCTTCGAGATCGAGGGAGAGGAATTCGGATATTACATCATGAATCTCATCGATCTTGCCACGGGAGACATTATCGTTGACGCGGAAAACATATACTGCGAGGGCGGTTACATTTTCGCGGAATCTACGCTGAAACGTCCCTTCGGAACGTCGCTCTACACCACGGACGGTGAATATATCGGCGGAAAAGACGGATGGATCGTTTGTATTGACGAGGGAAACTACACCATTATCTTAGAGGATGCCGATGCGGAAAAGACGTTCAGAGTAAACTCTGACATGGAAGTGGTTGAAGAGTTGTCCTACGAATGTGATTACACAAAATCCTATAATAACGTTTGCGTTGAGATGACCTATGGTGATGATGACAGATCAGCTTGTCTTGTCTATAAGGGACAGAAGATATCAGATGATCACTTGATGGCATATGATGTCATCAACATGGGCGGATGTGACGTTTTCGTGTTCGCAAACCATTATGACGGTGAACCTATAGTAGCTACAGCGTACATCATAAGCGATGACAAGTCCCCCTTCTACGACGTGCAGGAGGACTACTGGGCAAGAGAGTACATCGACGAATGCTTTGATGCGGGCATTATGAACGGCACGGGCGGCGGAAAATTTTCTCCCGCGGCTGAGGTGTCACGCGCACAGGTGGTGACCACACTGTGGAGACTTGCGGGCGAACCCGAGCCCGAGGGCGAGAACAAATTCGTTGACGTACAGAACGTTCTTTGGTATTCCACCGCTGTAACGTGGGCGGCGGAAAACGGTATTACCACAGGTGTGGGCGGCGCGTATTTCGCTCCCGACCGTACTGTAACGAGAGGCGAGGTCGCGGCGATACTTTACAGATACGCGGAGTATGCTGGGGATGACATGACAGCTAAGGCAGATCTTTCAACCTTTGCGGACGCAGGTGAGCTTTCCGACTGGAACCGCGACGCCTTTGCATGGTGTGCCGCAGAAGGTATTATCACCGGTAAGACCGCGGGTGAATCCTCTCCCGTACGCCTTGCTCCCTCAGACGTACTTACAAGAGCGGAGATCGCGGCAGTGCTTTGCAGATACGGCATCTGACGGGACGCAAAAACATTTGACATGTCCGAATAAAATGAAAAATAACTGATAACATGACGGAGGACGTTTTACGTTCTCCGTTTTTTTGCAATGCCGTTTCGATTTGGGAAAACTCCTTTGTATAAATCTGCTAACGGTTATTTACTTTTTTCGTTTACTATGATATAATTTATACCGAATAGATAATTATTACAGCGGATGTCTTCTGCTGCTGTATCCATAAACAGAAAGTGAGAACCGAAATGGCGGATATCATCAAAAAGACAAAGGAAACGGCGGGCGCCGATGAGATGACCCCCTCGAAAGCGCAGTATTTCTCGTGGATAAACAATACCAATGAGGGTGCCACGGAGAAGCAGACGCTTATTAATCTTGAGTATTTCAAATGGCTTAAGGAAAAGTTCGGAATGCAGATCGATATCTACGCGTGGGACGCGGGAAATCTTGACGGCTCTTCCGGTACGTACCAGACGCTTGATTCCGAAAAGATACGCGCTCAGTATCCGAGGGGCTACGGTCCCTCTGCAGAGGCGGCGCGGGAGCTTGGTATAAAGCTTGGTGTATGGTGCGGTCCCGACGGATTCGGCGACACTCCCGAGGAGGAAGCGGCAAGGCATGAGCTGATGGTGTCTCTTTGCCGTGACTATAATTTCGGGCTTTTCAAGATGGACGCAGTATGCGGAAGACTTCGCGAGGAAAAGCAGGACGCATTTGTTGAGATGATGAAGGAGTGCCGCAAATATTCACCCGAGCTCATCCTTCTCAATCACCGACTTGACCTTGGACGCGGTATGCCCTACGGTACCACCACCCTTATGGGCGGTGAGGAGGCGTACATCGACGTAAATATGTTTAACAAAAAGAGCGCGCCCCACCACAGAGAGTACATGCTTCACCGTATGAACCCCGAGGGCGGTACGCGCCTTACGGAGGACCACGGCGTGTGTATATCATCGTGCATCGACTATTTCGAGGACGAGCTCGTGCTTCAGGCGTTCCGCCGTTCACTCATTCTCGCCCCCGAAATATATGCAAATCCTTGGCTGATGAGAGACGAGGAGCACGCAAGGCTTGCACGCATCTACAACCTGCACCGCACCTACAGAGACATTCTCGTGGACGGCGTTGAGCTTCCCGCCACCTACGGCTGGTGCCACGCAATGTCACGAGGTAACGGCGAGATCCGCTTTATCACAGCGGGAAGCATCGATTGGTGCGGTGAGGATATCTTCGTCAATATTAACGGTGAGATCGGAATCGACCGCTGGGACGGAGAGTTCGTCGTATCCATCCATCACCCTTATGAAAAATACGTGGGTACGTACCGCTACGGGGACAGAGTCAAAATTGGTCTGCCTCCCTTCCGCGCCGTGCTCATCGAGGTAGCCCGTGCCGAGAAGGCTTATCCCATGCTGACAAACTGCAGCTACGAGGTGCTCCACGAAACCGCAGGTGTACCCGATAAGGTAAAGATATACGAGGTGTCGGGAAAGATCGAAAAGCTTGTGGGCGGAGTCACTTCTCCCGCATCTCCCGAGCTTGCCGATATAAAACCCTTCGACAACCGAGAGGGCGCACCCGTATGGATGGATCCTCAGTGGACTCGCACAGACGTTCCCGAAAACGTAGAGCAGCTTTATGAAACGGCGATGTTCGCGATGGACAACGATTCCCTTGAAACACGTTCGTTGAAGCGCTCGGGCGAGACGAAGATCCCTCAGGTCAAGGCGGCGCGAGACGCATTCTTTGCTCAGCCCACGTACAAGGTGAGAGGGTGCGATTCAGCCGCGGCGTTTGACGGCGGATACGACACCTTCTTCGACGGAGACATTTACTCGGGAGGCTTACACTTTAAGGGAGGATGTCTCAGAGTGGATCTTGGCGGGGAAATGGACGTTGACTGCTTGACCGTCGAGTATTTCGATCCGTACACCGATGAGGTCGAGGAATCGAGAAAGCAGACCGTAAAGCCCGTGGCAGAGGTCTCGTGTGACCTTAGTGAGTGGAGACGCGCGAATCTCTATGCTCTTGAGCCCTTGACCGGATGGACTCAGGATATTCTCATCACCTGTGTTCACAATATAGTTGAGAGCGAGGGTGAGTTGAAGAAGGCAACGTACGCAGTAGACGGCGCGGCGAGATACATCCGTATCCCCGAGGGATATCACCACATTTACCGTATTTCAGTCTTGAAGAACGGGAAAGAGCTTCAGCTTACTTCCCCCAAGGCGCTGAACATTTATCCTGCTTATAACGCCGTTGAGGTAAAGGGATACAGAACTGCCGAGGTCACGGTTCCGGCTGACGGAATCCGTGATGGCTCCTATATTACGGTAACTCTCGACGGACGTTGCGGAGATTATAACGTATTTGAGGGCGGCTACGTGGTAGCTGAGCTTGACGGCGTGCTTATGGGCTGTCCCGACCGTGCGCCCTCATACATGGGTAACGCGTGGGAGTCTCCCATTTCAAGATGCGAGGGACCATACAGCTATTATCTTCCCATCACCGACGAGATGAAAGGGAAGAAGATTAAGCTTCACATTCTCGAAATGACAAAGGAATGTGCGGACGCATTCTCAGACGTATATATTTGTGAGGATCACTCCGAGCGCGACGGTATCGTTACCGAATTTTGAAATAAATAAAAATAATTTCAATATATCTTCATCGAAAGGATCATTGTCATGAAAAAATTTATTTCTATGCTGCTCATCGCGGTGATGCTGTCGTCAGCACTTTTCAGCGCGGTACTCGTAAGCGGCGGTGAGTTCAACTCAGCAGAGGTGTTTATAGATGTCCCTGCAGACTCATGGTTCAAGGAATCCGTTGATTTCGTTGCCTCAAGAGGTATCATGGGAGGTGCGGGAAGTGCCAACACCTTCAAGCCCACCGACCTCTCCACAAGAAGTATGGTTGCAGTTATCCTTCACCGACTTGAGGGCGAGCCTGCGGCTGTCAAGGCGTCTCCCTTTACCGACCTGAGCCAGGATTGGTACAAGGCTGCCGCTGAATGGGCATACGAAACGGGCGTTGTAAAGGGAAGCTCCGACACCACCTTCAACCCCGACGGAAAGGTTACACGTCAGGAGCTTGTAACCATGCTTTACCGCTATGCCAAGTTCTGCGGACTTAACGTTACAGACCGTGCTGACAGCTCTGCCTTTGAGGACGGCTCTACCGTGGCTTCATGGGCGCTTGAGTCTGTTGAATGGGGCCTCGGTGTTGGTCTTATCAACGGACGAAACGATGGTACAAAGACACTTCTCGCTCCCATGGGTAACTCTCAGAGAAGCGAGATGGCGACTATTCTCTCCCGCTTTATAACCAAGCTTGAGGCGGCGGAAAACACGGTCGATCCTCTATTTGCAAAGGCGGACGCGCTGAATGCTGAGGAAAAATGCGCCTCTCACAAAGCGGTTATTCATATTCAGATGTGCGCTCCCGCCACAGTTACCGAGTCTGCCGTCAGCTATGCTGTCGTGTCGGCGCTCGGACTTGACCCCTCCATTTATGCCGTAACTCTCGCAAGCGGAGGACTTGACTCCTTTGTTGCGGCATACTCCGCAGTTAAGAACGGGGCGTTCGCAACTATTCCCCTTACCTTTGAGCTTAACAATCTCCGTACTGCTGACGAGAGCGTGAAATTCACCTCTCTTCCAGTAGCTGTGCGCCGTAACGACTGGGCTGCAGCTCCCTGCGCTATCGAATGTAATGCTGCAGGTATCAAGGACGAGATGCTTGACGCAGAGATCGGCGAGCTTGAGTCCCTTTACTACTGTCGCGAGCATGGATACGTTCACATCGAAGCTTCAAGCCTTAGCGAGGAGAGCTTTGGTAATGCGATCCTTGCCCTCATGGGCAAGAGCGCAAGCTCATACGAGGCTCGAGTTGACAGCAAGACGTTCAGCTTGCTGAAGAGTGAGTTTGACAAGCTTGCAAGCGGTGGCGTGACGTCTGTTTGTCAGGTGGATCTTGCACTTGCTAACAAAAACATCGCGAAGGAATGCGGATATGACGCGCAGAGCGAAATATTCTGCGTTAAGGTTTCCGTGCTTAAGGGTACAGGCGCTGCCGCTGTGGTAGAATGTCCCTATGATAAGGCGCTGAGAGCGACAGAGCTTTTCCTTGACAAATACGTTTGCGGCGAGCATAACAAGGCGCATATCGAGCTGAATTACACCGGCTCTGCAAAGCTTGCGGATATTGAAGCACTTGTAAGGGAAAAGCTTGATCTTGGCTCGGAATTTACCGTTAAGGTTGACAGCGCTTCCTTCGTGAGCGGTAAGGTGAAGACAGTTCTCACCCATAAGAAGGGATATGTTATAGACGGTCCTGAATTTACCGCAGAATACGTCAGCGATACGGGCTCGTCAAAGACTGCGGCGTTCACTCTCTGTGAAAACGAGCGCGACGCATATAAGCTGATCCTCCAGGATGCTTATTGGGGAAACACCGGATACGGCTCGTGGAACGTGGGACAGACCGAGTCCGGCTGGATCATCGACACGAGGGCAGACGACGCCGTGCGTCACGGAACGGTAAACGATATCAGCACCACAGAGGCTTCACAGGTCATCCGTGAGATCAATAACACAACTAAGGGTGTTATCAACCTCAGAACTGCGGTTACTGTGAAAAGCGGATTTGACGGCGCGATGCTTGATTTCCGCAATGCAGACGGCGCGAGCGTATGCAGACTGCAGACGAAGGACGGCGTGTGGAAACTCCTTCAGAAGAACGGAAGCTATACGACGGTGTACGATCCCGCAGGGAAGAGAGAGTTCGTGTTCGACCTGAAATTAGACCTTATAGGCGAGAGTGTTGACGTTGCCGTAAACGATGAGGAATGCGGCGCTTATCCTCTCTCCGCGGCAGGTGTAAACGCAAATATTCAGAGCTTCCGCTTTGCTTCATCGGATGAAGACAAGGTTACATTTGATATGGATATTTGCGATGCAAGCGCGAATTACGCTCTCTGGGAGTATTTCGGCGAGCATCATCTCTACAGCACGCTTCCCGCAGGCTGGGAATATACGAATGCGTATATCAGCCCCAACACGGGATTCCTTTCCGATGCCAAGCTTTTTGACCACTACCTCGGTATCGGTACAGGTGGAAGTGCTCAGAAGAGCTTCGATCCTGTAAGCGGAAAGGTAATAGTTCAGTTCTCACTCCTTCCCGCAGTCAGCGGAAGCAATACCGAGTTTGCTGTGCTTGGCGGCGGCAGTGAGCTTTTCAAGGTCACATCTGACGAGACGAGCTTCTACGTCAACGGCAAGAAGGCTTATGACTACGCAAAGAACGTTTGGTACTACTTCTACGCGGTATGCGATACCGCAACGGGTAAGTGCCAGCTTAAGATCAACGGTATCGACAGAACGGAATTTACCCTTACAAAGAAGAACGCGGCGTTTGACACGGTAAGGGTAACTAACGCCGGTGCGGCTGTCACCTACGACGCGTTTATAGTTTATAACGAGGTATATCACAGCGATTACGTTCCCGAGCCCGTCGTGCCGAAGGGTGAAGAGGAATACACTGTAGGCATGAGCACCTGCTCAATGTGGCAGAACGGCTTCCACGGCGGCTGGGCGTGCATCACGCCTTACGATGAGACCCGTCCCGTCCTGGGCTACTACGACGAGGGTAACCCTGAGACCGCCGACTGGGAGATCAAGTATATGGTCGAGCATGGCGTAGACTTCCAGTCATTCGTTCTCTTCGGTATACAGGAAACGGGTCCCGTTACCACAGGTCTCGGTATGCACCTTGAGGACGGATACAAGTACGCAAAGTACAGCGATATGCTTGACTACTGCCTTATATGGTGCAGTGCGTCCGCTTCAAGTCCCAAGGATATGGACGCATGGAAAAACTACTGCGTTCCTTACCTTATCGAGTATCACTTCAAGGACCCCCGTTACCTTGTGCTTGACAACAAGGTAGTTCTTCAGGCGTTCAACCTTATGGAAAGTCAGCAGTGTCCGTACTGGACGGCTGAAAAGCGTAAGGAAGCGTTTGATTATCTCGACGAAGAGGTAAAGAAGCTTGGCTATGACGGCATGCTTTACATCACGGAAGAAATAAATTCCTCCACCCTTGCGGCAGAGGGTGTGGATGCGATGTATTCATACAACCAGAGCCAGCACGGTACTTCCTTTGAAACGCTTAAAGCCGAGATACTGCATCAGCAGAAGCTTGGAAGCGATGCAAAGCTTTACTACATTCCCACGTCGGGCATCGGCTTCAACTGCATCGGTTGGATGCAGGAGAGAACTTCTCTTATGTCCGTCTCCGACTATAAGCTCAGCCAGGAATGGATAAGAGACGAGTATTTCACCGCGTATGCTGAGGCTGCGCCCGAATGGGCTAAGAACCTTACCATCGTTTCTACGTGGAACGAGTACGGCGAGGGTCATTACATCATGCCCTGCGACGGACTTGAGGGATTCGGCTATCTTGACGTCCTCCGCGAGACCTTCACGTCGGAAAAGGCTGATGAATCAGTAAACTTAAGACCTACCGAAGAACAGCTTGAAAGAATAAACCGTCTCTACCCTCAACACCGGAAGCTTGTAAGAGCACAGGAAAACGGTACATACACCAACGGTATTTACGAGGAGGTGCCGCTCAGAAGCTCAATTTCGGAATGGGTGGACGTCCTTGACCTTGACAGGTGTGTTCTCGGCTATTCGGACAATATTACCTTTGAAAACGGCGTTGTCTCCAATTACTCAGCCAAGAGCGGAACGGTGACCTTTAAGGTGGACTGCGACGTTGACCTTACCAAGTGCTTGCAGGTGGGTATGCATATGTACGTCCCCAAAGGAAAGGGAATTCCGCTGAACGTGGGTACGGGAACTCACAGCGATTTCAATAGCCTTTTCTCCAAGATCCTTACGGGAACGGGTGTTAAGGATCATTACACGGTTTCCGTGTTCCCCGATCTTGAAGAGCAGGTCATCAGACTGACACTTCCCGCAGGCGCGAGGATATATGACGTAAAGATCTCGGCTGACGCAAGAACGTACTTCCCGTATTCGCTTAATGTAAAGGGAAGCGACGTGGCGTATAAGGTGCTTCCCGAACTGTCACCTCGCGGAGATTATCTCTTCGGATTTGACACTATCTTTACAGATCTCCACCTCTTCGGTATGTTTGCGGAGTGGGATGATGCGGCAGGTATGCTCAGAATAAGCCTCCCCGAAAGTGTGTTTGAGTTTACCGTAGGTTCTGCGTTCTACACGCTGAACGGAAGCAGATATTACCTGGGATACGAGATATACGAGACCGACGGTGTACCCATGATCCCGCTGAATATTATAGCGGAGCAGGCAGGATATAAGATGGATTACAGTAATCTTAACAACGCTGTCGTAACGAAATAAAAACAAAGAAATGAGCTCGGTGAAAACCGGGCTCATTTCTTTCAGTGACGCTTGATTTTCGGTGGAGTACCGCCAATGCTTTGTTGTGTTGTATAAATCATATTGACATAATTCCACGCCTGTTATAAAATATGATTAGTTAAATATAAAAATTAACAAGGAGAAAAACAAATGAGCGCGAAACGAATTTTATCAGCGCTTCTCGCCGCCATTATGTTACTGAGCGTTACGGTAACAGGTATTACTGCGGCTGAAGCAGAGCTTCCTTTCATAGATGTGAAGAAGGACGATTGGTTCTATTCCTACGTAAGCTATGCTTACCTTGAAGGACTGATGAACGGCACAGGTAACGGCTCAACCTTTTCACCCACGGAAGTCTTACCCGCGGAATGGTAGCCACCGTTCTTTTCAGAAATGCCGGATCCCCCGCAACCTCTTACAGATACATTTTTGCAGATGTAGAGGACGCAACACCGTACTACGCAAAAGCGGCTATCTGGGCGTACGACAACGGTATCGTTACGGGTACAGGCGAGGATAAGGAGGCGCTGAATAAGTCTAATACTGCGGAAAGAGAACGCTATGCTGAGCGTGCTATAAGATTCTCAATGATCGAGCCCTGCGAAACATATACCTTCAGCGAAAACCCCTATTTTGTAGATCCCACTCACGGCGACTACACATTGATTGAGGGTGCTGACATATTTGATTGTCAGTTCGCAAAGATAGGCAGATATTAAACTTTAAAGCATATACAAAGCCCGCATCATGCGGGCTTTGTGATTTCAGCACGTATTATTTTTTTACTATTGACAAAACCTTACAATTAATGTACAATGGTAATACTTCAAATAATAATTAAATAAAGGAGTTTTTATTATGGCAGGTCTTTTTGGAAACAAGTCAAATGCTCAGGCTTTGTCCCAGCGTGACGTGCTGCAGAATAAGTTTAACGGTGCAAGAGTAAATCTTCTGCTCGTTGTTCTTTTCTCAGCTATCAACCTTGTGATGCTCGTACTTAACTCAGGCAGCTACTTCCTCTTTTCAGCGTCCGTTCCTTATATAATCGGCACTATGGCAATGCTTCTTTGCGGAAAATTCCCCGCGGAGTATTATGAGGGTAGTATGGATGAGTACGCTTTCTACGGAAACGGAGTATTTGCAGTACTTATTGCTATCGCAGTATCTATTATCGCTCTTTATCTTATCTGCTGGATCTTCTCAAAGAAGCCCCGCGTAGGATTCCTCGTTTTCGCGCTGGTTCTTTTTGCCATCGACACCGCAGCGCTGTTCTACAACTACGGTTTTGATGCCAACATGATCCTCGATTACGTGTTCCACGCATGGGTCATCATTTCCCTTATCAGCGGAATCTCAGCTTACGCTAAGCTGAAGAAGCTTCCCGCAGAGGAAGAGGCTCCCGCAGTTGAAGGTGATATGCCCGCGGCTGACACAGAAGACGAGCATAAGGCTACGCTCAACGGCGAGCCCCTCGAATAATTTAATAAAAGCATTGAAACAGGGAGTGTAAATAAACACCCCCTGTTTTACTTATTCACATATTCTGCGGTATTTCTTGACTCCGCACCCTTCAGTAACTAACATTCTTTCTTCGCCGCTTACGATAAAGGCGAACTTGCCGTCTGTCCACTTTCCGGGCATAAGGTTCGTGGCGTAAAGCTCACATCCCTCGCCTAAGTCCACGGTGAACTCGTCGAGCCCCTCTGTTACAGTAGGGAAGAGCACCGTCTTGCCACTGAGTCTTGCGGCAACGTATCCGTCGCCCTCTGCAAGAGTCGCCTTGGCTTCCTCGGACATTCCGCTGTCAGTCACGTACATTGCATTGAGGAAATAGTCTACGCGGGCGGGAGACGCAGGTGACACCGTAAGTCTGCCGCGTCCGTCCTCGCGGACGGGGAATTTTTCGTCATCGCATTTTACCGCAAGGTTTACACCGTTTACGATAAATCTTTCGCGGTCGTTACCGATTACCTCAAGGCGCGCATCCTTCGGCAGAAGGGTATCGCATACCAACTTTCCGCCGTTTTTATGAGTGGTGACGGCGCGTCCCTCTGTGAGCGTGTATTCGCCCATGGTGTGCATCTGCCACGTCTTTTTCGCATCGGACTCACGGCACTCAAGCCTGTCGTAAACGAAGACGAGCAGCTCCTTGCCGTCACATTCGGGATCAATTGCCACGGACGTGCGGCGGTAATCTTTGATCTTGTCGGAATAGGCATTGGTGTGGTCACCGGACAGCATACAGTATTTAAGGTAACCGTCGCGGTGGGTTCGGTGAGAGTGGGAAAGTATCTTGGCGCGGTTTATGGTGCTTTTCTCCATCCACTCGTGGAAGTATTCGTTCTCACCGTTGCTCTCCGCATCAGCCTTCTGTCCGCCTGAGTTGCCCCATCTTTCCTCTACGTTCTCGAATGGGTCATATACCAGCATACAGTTGGCGGAAACGGTCATTTTGTTGTATCTGAAGTCAAGCTCGGATGCATATCCGTGGAATGTGTTTTCCTCGTCGTCTGAAAAGTATTCGTAGCAGTTGGAAGCAGACGCAAGGCTTCCCTTGTAGAATATCATAAAGTTTCCGCTGTCCTTCCACTCGTGGTTTGCGGAATATGATTCGCCTATCTTGAAGTAGACGGATGCACCGTTTCTTGTGTGGGCGGTGTACTGTCCGCGGGGTGAGCCTGCGTAACGTACGCGGGGAAGATTTTTCGTATAATCAAGTCGTCCCACGGCAGGGTCATCAACAAGAAGGAGGACGGAGGATACCACGGGGAGCACCTCGCCTCGGAGACCGCAGTCGCGGAGCATGGGATTCTTGTACAGAGCAGAGGCGAGGAAGGCACAGGTGCGGTAAGCGCCCGTGTAATACTTTTGTCCCCTGTCAGCAAAATCGTCCCCGTCGCGGAAGGGCTCGTTATCAGCTCTGATATTGCAAAGGAAGGTGACAGCAGCCTTTTCCATGTCTTCCGTAAAGATGTGGAAGCGTCCGTCGGTCATCTTGCGGAATAGTACGTCGCAGAACAGATCGTGGATAAAGCGGTCCGGACCGTATGCAGAGCCTTGCCAATGGGCACCCGAGCGGTAATAATAATCGCGGGGGGCAACAGCCTGTTCCCATATTCTTCCCGCAACGTAATCGTATATGTCGGGATGCTCGTCGAACGTGGCGATACCTAAAGTCAGCCAGTCGCGGAACATCTGCGCTTCGCTGCCGTGACCTGTGACCATGCCCTGATACTGGGGAGGGAAGCCTACCTCGAAATTGGGACCAAGCTTGTACTCGCAGTGGGAAACGATCTCTTCGCGCACGTCCTCGGGGATAAGAGGGAAGCACCAGTCGTACACCCTTGCGGCGGTGTACATAACGTGGCCGTACGCTCTGCAGATATCGCTTCTGGGAGACACGGTCAAAGTACGGAGCACGTGGAGAATGGCACGCACCGCTTCTTCTCCCATGTTGCGGTCATCAAAAAGCAGGCAAAAGAGCGCCTTGTCCGCGATGGATTCAAGCATGGGGAAGGAGTACTCAAAACTTTCGGGATAGTCAAAAGGTGCCTCTGCTGATTCCGTAAACGCCTTGTATGCCGCTTCGTGGTCGGGATGTGTCAGGTTTTCTTTAACCTTACCGATCGAAGCGGGAGTTACGAGAATACGGGGATGGGTCTGAGCTTCGGGATAAACGGGCGGCTTCCCGAAGGGTGAGACGAGAGGTGTGACGGGGGTGAAGCTTTGGGATCTTATTTCAGACATTGCGTTTTCTCCTTTATGATTCGTTATGAATATTGTACCAAACCCACACGGCACTGTCAAGCCAAAGGGTTCATTCACCTGTCAAATATAAACTGAAAAAACGAAAAAACTATTGAAGGTGTGCCTTGAAAAGTGTATAATAAGATAGATAAATACGTTACAAACGAAAGGAATATAACCAATGAAAGTATTTGTTAGAGCGATAGCGCTTACGCTTTGTGCAGTTATGGCTGCATTTATTCTTGTTTCCTGCGGAAATGAAACTGTTGAGGGAGAGATATACGCGGATATCGTGATCAAGGATTACGGTACTGTTACCGTGAAGCTTGACGCTGAGGCGGCACCCATCACCGTTAACAATTTTGTAAAGCTTGCAGAGGACGGCTTCTATGACGGTCTTACCTTCCACCGCATTATGGAGGGCTTCATGATGCAGGGCGGTAACGGTGAGCCTGCGGGTAAGAAGGCAGATTCCATCAAGGGTGAATTTACCGCAAACGGAGTGGCAAATCCTCTCTCTCACACAAGAGGTGCTATTTCCATGGCGCGTACAAGCGTATACGACAGTGCGTCTTCCCAGTTCTTTATCGTACACGCGGACAGTACATTCCTTGACGGAAAATACGCCGCATTCGGTTACGTTACCGAGGGAATGGACGTTGTCGACGATGTGTGTGAAAGCTCGAACCCCGTTGACGGCAACGGAACTATTCTCGCATCCGAACAGCCCGTTATTGAAAAGGTAACGATCAGAAAGTGATAAGTATCGAAAAAGGAGCTGAGTCAAAAGCAAAAAAAAGGTTTTTGACTCAGCCTTTTTCTATGCAAAAATCGAAAATGCACAAAAGCAAAAAGAAAAAGCCTCAAAAGAGGCAAAAAACGGCGCAACCAAAAGAGGGGTTCGAAAATCCCTT
>JAFSGU010000002.1 GCA_017440665.1 Clostridia bacterium | reverse complement strand
TTTCTAATATGCTTGCATATTGTTGGGTTGTTTTGTTCAGCACAAACAAAATTGTATCTCCGTCTGAAACGCAGTCAAAATTAATAACCATGGTATTATTCTTTATTGTTTTATGCTTTGAAGCAAACGATAAAGAACCCCAAAGTCCTGCCTCTTCCAGGTCAAACAGAACAAAGGCTACATTATTTTTTTTGTTTTGAGGGAGTGCTTCGACGATATTGAGTATGGTAGTAACACCTGATGTATTATCGTTTGCGGTATTCTTATTAGCCGGACCTCCCAATAACAAATAAAGCATAACTAAGACAATGATTTGTGGTAAGACAGATATTATTATGTAGTATACATCTTCGCTGACAGGAAGGAGTGATAATATCAAACAGGATAAAAAAACTATTGCAAAGGCGAATACAAAGAAAAATCCCACAATTAATAACTGATACAGCAAATAAATCAAAAAATTCTTTGGAGTTATAAGGTTTGGAAAAGGAAGGTGGGCACATGTATCGTAATGAGCAGTATAGAGAACTTTCGCTGTGTCGGGATTTCCTATAACAATATTTCGTGCGCCAAAGAAACCGTTTTCGATCTTAAATTCGTATTCATGACGTTCAGCGATTTGTTTTACATATTGTGCAAAGGCGTTTTTTTGCTTCTTCGTTTTTCTTACTTGATATTTATCGAAAATTCCCTTTGTTGTTTCTGTCATATTAATGCTTCTTTCTTGTTTTTATTCGTTTGCATTATACCACACAAGCGTGGAAGCGTGCGCCTGCCGGCACGGATACTGTCACATGGCTGACGGGTACGCCGCTTCGGTATACGGTTTCGGCTTTTCTGACTTCTCCGTTTACCGTGACGGAATCGTGTATTCCAACGAACTGCGCCTGCCACATAACGGGCTTGCCGCCATGATTTTCAAATTCAGTTTCTCTGCGTCCCGTGTGCTTCACGGATATTTCGCATTCGACCATTGCCTGATTTCGGAGAGTTAACGTCTCTACCTCAGCCGGAAGTCGGGAGAATGTGGAAACAGTTCCACTCGGAACGTCCTGAACGATACCCATGAGACCTTCGATGATATGACCGATCATAGTGAAAGAAACCTCGGGATAGTATCCGTTGTTGCCCTGGCTTGGTCCCACGTGGTGTACGTTTCGCTGATCCTGCAAATATTTCATCCACTTCCAGCCTTCTTCAACACGGTCATAATTGAAAAATACCTCGGGCAGATAGGTATATGCCTCTATATTAACAGCGGCTGTGGGAAATCCAATACCGTAACCCAGCTTTTCTGTGATATGGTCAAGGAATCGCTCGCATCGCGGACCGGGGTAGGGAAGGGTCTTAAGGGGCATAAACCAGCTTGTCTCAAGACCGAACTCGTTTATCTTCGTTATGCCGTCGGTCATAAGAACGCTGACGTACGGGCCTTCGGGATCATCCGGATGCACGCTCCAATCTTCATTGAAGTATTTGCGAAGCGCTGCAGCTTTGGTTTCCCATTTTTCTGCTCCGTCAAGGTCACCTCTTGCACGCATAAGACCTGCGAGAGACAGCATTGCGCGGTGCTGACAGGCGATCTCGTCACCCGCTTCTATAGGCTCAAACCTGGGCCCTTCGTTGTACGTACAGGTTTCACCGAAGATGTCGCCGCCTAGCCCCTCGGGTACACCGTTACCGTTTTTATCACGGGACGTGACGAAATCGGTCATGGAACGGAGGCAAAAGCCGAACATCTCATCACTTAGATAGCGGACGTCTCCCGTACGGCTGTAGAGTCTGTATACCAATTCCACAAGCTCAAACTGAGCAGGAATCTCACGGATGAAGTTGGTGTCGCCCTTGTAGTCGATGTCATAGGGGCTGCCGTCGAAGTTCAGCGCCCACAGTGAGTATAAGCCGCGCGCCTCGGTTGCAGAGCGTACGAATGCTTCGAGCATTCTGTAGTTTTCTTCGTGAAGTCCGAGGAAGAAGGCACCTGTCGTCTGGTGCACGTAATCGCGGATGTAGAAGGCGGTACGCGTACGGTAGCCTGCCCAGTATGAGGGAATATAGTCTCCCTCCCCCGTGCGTCCGTCGTTTAAAGGGCCTCGCTTACCTGTGGTCACGTAAGCCCTTGCCATGTTTTCAGCCCAGCGAAAGGCTTCTTCCAAACGCGCACAGCTGCTTTCAAGAATTGCCATATGATGTCCTCACTTTACGTTTTTTATTTATTATAGCATACGATCGCTGTTATGTAAACAGTTTCACAAGGTATTGTCATCTGTATTGGCTGCACCGGCAATTACAACCCTTTTTATCATGATATGCTCCCTTTTTTGATATGGGGATTATATCCCCTTAATAATTAGGATTATAACCCTCATAATAATAAATGTCAAGGGGGTCGTGTTATGATAATATTTGATAAATTATGGATAACCATGAAGAAAAAAGGTGTTTCCACCTACAAGCTGAGGGAGCAGTGCGGAATTGACAGTAAAACTATACGCAGGCTCCGTGCAAACGAAAACATCGAAACAAAAACGCTTGATAAAATATGCAGTGCGTTAAATTGCCGTATAGAAGACATCGCAGAGTATGTTGAGAATACGGATGACAAATGAATATACGCCAAAAAAGCCTTGACCGCGCGGTCAAGGCTTTTGCGTATGTTATTTGGTTCTTTACCGCAATGAGGGCAGTATACGGCGAAAAACGCAATTCTGTGTAAAAAAGCGCCGCAATGGGGACACCGCCACCAAATCAGATGCAGGACATAATATGTAACTGCAAAGGATATTAAAATTAAAATACCGGCTAATGTCTTGGTAAAAAAATTACGAAATAAAATTAACAACACCGGAAATGCAAAGACTGATACCGTTAAGATAATCTTTTTTGTTTTAAAGCTTATCTCACTACCTCACATACAGCTTTGCAAGGCCGCCTTCGGAGGTTTCGCGGTACAGGTGAGACAGGTCCTTACCCGTCTGGTACATTGTCTCAACTACAACGTCAAAGGATACCTTGCGGCTTCCGTAAAGGAAATTCGCAAGGCTCAGCGCATTTATCGCGCGCATTGCCGCTACTGCGTTTCGCTCGATGCAGGGGATCTGCACAAGTCCGCAGACGGGGTCACATGTAAGTCCCAAATGATGCTCCATAGCAACCTCAGCGGCGTATTCGATCTGGTCGATACCCATTTCGAAAAGCTCACCGAGGGCGGCGGCAGCCATACTGCACGCAGTTCCGATCTCAGCCTGACAACCGCATTCTGCTCCGCTGATGGATGCGTTTGTGGCAACGATGTTACCGATAAGTCCCGCAACGGCAAGAGCGCGTACCACGTCGTCGTCTGAAAAATGGTTCTTGTCCTGCATATATTTCAGCACAGCGGGAAGTACACCGCATGAGCCGCAGGTGGGAGCGGTTACGATAATTCCGCAGTCTGCATTCTGTTCGCTTACCGCAAAGGCGTATGAACAAACGAGACGGTTCTCACGTGTCTGCGGGCTTTCGTCAATGTGCTTTTGCCCGTGAAGGAACTGTGCTTTTCTCTCAACCGAAAGTCCGCCGGGCAGAATACCGCTTTTGCTGAGACCTTCAAAAATGGCGTTCTGCATGGTCTTCCATACCGTCAAAAGATATGAGGGGAAATCCTCGTCCTCACGCTCGAAAACATAGTCGGAAAGGCGCATGTTGTGAGACTTGCAAAGCTCTGCGATCTCGCTGAAATTCCGCTCGGTGTAGATGTGTCTGTCGAGAGACGCACTTTCACCGTCACAGCGTATCTCACCTCCGCCGATGCTGTAGAACTTTTTACTTCCCAGAATCTCTCCGTTCTTGTATGCGATAAACTCTACCGTATTCGGGTGAACGTCCGTGGGAGTTTCCACGTCGAATACGATCTCGTGACGCACGTCGGCGAGGGTTTCGGAGATGGCTCTGTCCGTGCCATGCCCCTTGCCCGTTTTCGCAAGGGAGCCGTAGAGGACGACCTTAATAAAGTCGGCACTCAAATATTCTTCCGCGAATTTTGCGGTCGCAAATGCGGGTCCCATCGTGTGGGAACTTGATGGACCAAGCCCTATTTTATATATGTTTCTTATAGATTTCATGGCTGTCTGCCTTTCGTATGCATTTCGTACTTTATTGATTATAACATAACGTATCGCGTATTACAAGGACCTCACAACTTTACAACAGCTTGAAGCTGTTTCTGGCAAATTCAATGAGTCCATCGTCCCTCATTTTACATAGCTCGTTTGACATAGCGCTTCTGTCAACGGACAGATACTCAGCAAGCTGTCTGCGGTTGAATGGGATCTCAAAAATCGGGGTGTTATGCTTTTTCGCCTCCTCGGACAGGTAGGACATAAGCTTTTCTCGTGTGGTGCCCTTTGACATATGAGACAGCTTTCCCACGAGCATTCTGTTTTTTTCAGCCACGGCGAAAAACATATTTTGTACGACTGCACTGTGAAAACGGCATGATGACGGACAGGTGGTCAGCACACGTTTAACGTCAAAGAATATTACAATGCTGTCTTCTACGGCAACAACGTCGTTAAGGATCGCGCCGCCGTCAGACGCGGCGTATGCTTCTCCGAATATCCCGCCTGCGATAACTTCGCCGAGTATTGTACGTTTTCCCCAATAGTCGTCGCTTTGAATGTGCAATTTCCCCGTGACGGGCACGGCGATAGTATTGATGTGATCTCCCGCACGGAAGACGTATTCTCCTTTTTTATATTTGCGCCGTCTTGCCCCGAGGCAGGACAGCATCATGCTTATCTCTTCCTCTGTGACACCCGCAAACATCCGAGTTTTCTTTAAAACAGGTATAAAATCTTTCATAAATACCGCTTTCTGTTGTAAAAACAACCGACTTTTCAGTTTTATTATACTATAATATAGGTGTAAAATCAAGAGTAACTCAATGGAGGCTTATATGATAAGAAGAATAATTAAGATAGACGAAGAAAAATGTAACGGTTGCTCCGCTTGTGCCGACGCGTGTCACGAGGGCGCTATTGAAATGATAGACGGAAAGGCACACCTTACCCGCGAGGATTACTGCGACGGACTTGGTGACTGTCTCCCCGCTTGTCCTACGGGAGCAATTACCTTTGAAGAAAGGGAAGCGCCTGCTTACGATGAGGCGGCAGTACTTGCGGCAAAGGCAAAAAAGACACCCGAAAAACTGCCCTGCGGCTGCCCCGGTACAAAGTCAAAGGCTATACACAGAGGCGTAAAGCCGCCCCACGTGTCCTCGCTTACCGTGGAAAGCGAGCTTTCTCAGTGGCCCGTGCAGATAAAGCTTGTTCCCGTAAACGCACCGTATTTTGACGGAGCTCATCTGCTTGTGGCGGCGGATTGCACCGCATACGCATACGGCAACTTCCACCGTGAGTTTATCCGCGGACGCGTGACACTTATCGGCTGTCCCAAGCTTGACAGCGTGGACTATACGGACAAGCTGACGGCGATCATTGCGGGAAACGATATAAAGAGCGTTACCGTTGTACGCATGGAGGTGCCTTGCTGCGGCGGAATCGAGAATGCCGTTAAAAAAGCATTGCAGCAAAGCGGCAAATTGATCCCGTGGAGAATAGTGACGGTGACCACAGACGGAAGACTTGTGGAGTGAGAGCATTTGCGGGGAACTTTGATCTATAACCAGCAAATCTAAAAAATGCCTCGCCCTTAGGGAGAGGTGGTACTACACTTCGCGAAGCGAATGTGTTCGTACCGGAGAGGGAAAACAAAAAATGCCCTCTCAGTCGCGAGCACATTTGCCTGTGGCAAAGTGCGGCGACAGCTCTCCCATAGTGAGAGCCTATGAAAAAAGTAAAGTTTTAGTTTTCATAGGGTACTGCATGGTAAAAATAAATATATACAAAAAGGAGTACGAACAAACAGCCCGTACTCCTTTACCAGATATAAGAAAACCACCAGCTTAGCTTAGCCGGTGGTCTCTTTTCTGTCATAGAAGTCAGTTTGACTTGTACTTGTCCATCTCAAGCAAAATTTTGTATAGCTGTTCCTGCTCTCCCTTGGATTTTGCAGAGAGTAACTCATAGCAAGCAAGAGGAATATCATTTCCAAAGTCATCCTGTCCGCCTAATTTCTCAAATAACTTTGAAAGAGAAATATCAAGTGCGGAGGTAATTCGTTCGATACTTTCAATGGTTGCGTTCTTTTCGCCACGCTCAAGCTGACCGATGTAGGTCGGATGACAACCGGAAAGCTCAGCCAGCTTTTCTTGGCTTAGACCTTTTTTTGTTCTGTAGTTTCTGATACGCTGTCCAACAGCTTTTGTAATATTACTCATAGTATTATCCATCCTTATCACACTACTTATAGTCTATAAATATTGAAACTAATATTCCATAGACTATTGATATTGTTTTGCTCGTGTGGTATACTATAAATACCCAAGACATAATAATTGTGCTTATAGTGTGCAAAAAACAGTAAAACATGGTTCTAAATGACCGCTATACACATGATAATTTAGGGCATCCACCTTGTGAGAAGGTATATACCCATCCTTTGTGGAGTAAGGCCATGGCTCTTCGGAGTCGGAACCAAACGGATAGCTGAGTCATTAGAATAACCCACCGAACAGATAAACGTTCGGTGGGTATTTTGTAAGGAGTGACATATGGATATTTTTACAGTAGCATTCTTTGGACACCGGTACATTGACAACCCGTTCAGGGTAGAGAGACGGTTGGAGGAACATATCTACCGCTTACTGTCGGAAAAGGAATATGTGAATTTTCTTGTAGGGCGTGACGGAGAGTTTGATCAGTTTGTTTCTTCTACGGTACTTCGAGTGCGAAAACGGTACAAGGACGATAACAGCTCTCTCGTGCTTATACTGCCGTATGTGAGAGCAGATTACATGAACAACGAAGAAGCATACCATAACTACTACAGTAATGTGGAGATTTCTTACAAAGCATCGAAAGTCTATCCGAAAGCAGCCATTAAAATTCGCAACCGCGAAATGGTAGACCGTGCTGATTTGATTATCTGTTGTATCGAAAGACAACATGGTGGTGCTTGGCAAACTGTTCAATACGCAATTAAGCAAGGTAAGTCGGTAATCAATCTTGCCGAAAATACATAATGGCTACAGACAAATATTCAATTACCTAATCCGCCGTAGTACTTTATTTAGGCTAAAACTTTCAGCAAATCTAAAAAATGCCTCGCCCTTAGGGAGAGGTGGTACTACACTTCGCGAAGCGAATGTGTTCGTACCGGAGAGGGGGAGCCAAAATTGCCCTCTCAGTCGAGAGCACATTTACCTGTGGAAAAGTGCGGCGACAGCTCTCCCATAGTGAGAGCCTATGAAAAAAGTAAAGTTTTAGTTTTCATAGGGTACTGCATAGTGAAAATTAATATATACAAAAAGGAGTACGAACAAACAGCTCGTACTCCTTTACTTATTAACTTAACTTACGCGATAGCGTCTGCAGGTGCGTTTTCGGGGAGCCAGCCTGTGAAGCCAAGCTCGGGCATAGCAGCGATAGTCGCCATATCCTCAGCGGAAAGCTCAAAGTCGAAGATCTGTGTGTTCTCAAGAATTCTTGAGGGAGTTACAGACTTGGTGAGTACGTTGAGTCCGGACTGAAGAACGAATCTGAGGCAAACCTGAGCTACGCTCTTGCCGTACTTTGCAGCGATCTCTGCAAGAGTAGCGTCGGAGAGAACCGCGCCGCATCCGAGGGGGCTGAACGCCTGAACCAGCATGCCCTGCTCCTTGGAGTAGTTTACGGTATCCATCTGAGTGTAACCGGGGTGGAACTCGATCTGGTTTACCATAGGACGGATCTCGCACATCTCAGCGAGTGCGTCGTAGTGCTTCTTCTGGAAGTTGGAAACACCGATAGCGCGGATCTTACCGCTCTTGTATGCATCCTCAAATGCCTTCCATGTACCTGCATTGATCTCCTTCCAATCGGGGGAAACCTTCTCTACGCAAGGCCAGTGGATGAGGTAAAGGTCAAGGTAGTCAAGACCCAGGTTCTTAAGAGAGATGTCAATAGCTTCGGTAGCCTTTTCGTAGCCGCGCATGGTTACCCAGTGCTTAGTTGTAACGAAGATCTCGTCTCTTGCGATGCCGGAAGCCTTGATGCCCTCGCCTACAGCAGTCTCGTTGCCGTATGCAAAAGCGGTGTCAACGTGGCGGTAGCCGACCTTGAGAGCCTCTACGACGGAATTCTTTGTAACGTCGCCGTTGGGAGCGAGATATGTTCCGTAGCCTACGCAGGGAACCTTAACGCCGTTGGAAAGAACGAAAGAATCAGTTAACTTGTTCATTGGTATAATTCTCCTTATTGTAACGGGGTGTTTTGCACCCCTGATTTAACTAAGTTAATTATAACACAAAATCTTACTTTTTTAAAGACTTACGTGCGATATTTTTCGGAAATTCTTCTTATAAGTTTCATAAACGCCGCTGAAGTTGTAAGTCTGCGTATCTTACCGCGGTCTTTCATGGAGCCGAAATGCTCAGTTGAGGTGACGCATCCGTGCTCGTCAGCCACACCGAAGCATACGGTACCGACAGGCTTTTCATCTGTTCCGCCGCCGGGACCTGCGATTCCCGTAACGGATACGGCGATTCCCGCTCCCGTTACGCGTCGCGCGCCCTCAGCCATCATGGCGGCACATTCCTCGGATACTGCGCCGTATTTTTGAAGAACGTCCTCGGACACACCCAGCACGTTCATCTTTACCTCGTTGGAGTAGGATACTACGCCCCCCTCCAGCACGTCGGAGCAACCGGGGATGTCACCGATACGTGCGGCTATCATTCCCGCGGTACAGCTTTCAGCCGTTGCAACGGTGAGAGAATTTTTACGGCACAGGTCTATCATGCGTCGTACCATCACCTCTGACGCTTCATCGTCCGACGTGCTTTCGGCAAAGATGTATTTTCCTATATCCGTCATGCGTATACGGTCGGACATCATTCGGCATACGTTACGGCATTCCTCCAAGGTGTCAGCTCTTGCGGTGATGCGTACTCTCACCTCTGCCTCGCAGGCGTAGGGAGCTACCGTGGGGTTCTCAGACGAGTTCATGATATCGCGCAGCACCGCTTCAGCCGCCGATTCGCCTATCCCGTAAAGGTGCAAATTAAGGCTGTACAGCACGTAGGGGGATATCTCTCTGAGGTACGGCATCACCGACTCGTTCCACATGGGCTCAAGCTCACGGGGAGGGCCGGGAAGCATTATCACGCACTTTTCACCGTCAAAGTCCGCGAGTGTCTTGTTGAGTCTGACGCCCGGTGCCGTTCCGTGATGGTTTTCAAGCATGACCGCACCTTCGGGAAGCATTGCCTGAGAGAGATTGTTTTCCGTCATCACGCGTCCCATATCGTCGAAATACGCCTTTATGGTACGTGCGGCATCATCATTCATCGTCAGGGGGGCGGAAAACACGCGTGAGACGATATTTTTCGTGATGTCGTCGCAGGTGGGACCGAGTCCGCCCGTCATGATAAGGATATCAGCGCGGGATAGAGCGTCGCGTATGGCACTCTCAAGCCTTTCGGCATTGTCCCCCACCACCGTTTGGTGGTAAAGGGGAATGCCCACCTCAGCAAGCTTTTTTGATATAAACGCGGCATCCGTGTTTACTATGTCACCAAGCAGAAGCTCGGTGCCTACCGAAATTATTTCAGCGGATATCATTGAGTTACCTTTCTTGGGTCGATTTACTTTTTGCATTTATGAGCTGTAACAAGAATCTTACCGCTATTCCAATTAAGGATAGTGCTGCAGCGCCGACTCCGATCACTATAGGCGGGTATTTAGCCAGGATTACGCTCCAAGCGTCATCACTGACAAATCTCAAGTAGAGCTGAGCACACACAAATGCGCTGAAAGTTGAAAAAACAGTCATGATGAGATCAAGAATGACAAGGTGCAGAAGTTTAGAATAGCTCATAAAATTATAGAATGCAAGTGATATCACGAATACTGCTATGCAAAAGTCAGATGCTATTCCTCCTGCATACGAGGTAATGCATAACAACGGTAACAGTGAATTCAGCAAAACCCCTATAATGAACTTCTTCATTGTAACACTCCTCAATTTGATCGATTAAATCAGAATCCCTGTCTCTTAAGCCAATTCTGTACGAGGGGCGGCCACTGGCATGTGCCGGGAGTGTCAGCTGCAAGGCCGAGACCGTGTGCTCCCTCGGGGAATACGTGGAACTCGAAGGGGATCTTCTTCGCAGAAAGCTCACGCGCCATACGGAGAGGATTTTCAACGGGAACGATGGGGTCGCCGCTTGTGTGCCACATAAGCACGGGAGGTGTATCGTCTCTTACGTTAAGATAGGGTGAGTAAAGTCTCTCAAGCTCACCGCCGTGTTCAGCGTCGCCGATGAACGCTCTGCGGGAAATATCATCACCGTAATCAAGATTCATTGTAAGGACAGCATAGCAGAATACAGACGCGTCGGGTCTGCATGATACGCGGTCGATCTCGTCGCCGTCCTCAAGACCGTAGTCAAAAAGGGTAGCGGACAGAGCGGAAAGGTGACCGCCTGCGGAGAAGCCGAGGGTCGCGATCTTATCGGGCGCGATGTTGTACTTATCTGCATGGTAGCGTACCCATCTTACAGCACGCTTGATGTCGGCTACCGTAGCTCTGTAATCGTAGGGCTCGTAGCGGTAGTGAAGCACGAATGCGGAGATGCCAACCTCGTTGAGCATTTCAGCGATAGGTCCGCCCTCACGAGGCTCTGTATGTGTATATCCTCCGCCGGGAGCGATGATAACGCAACCTGTTTTCTTGACGTTTCCGTTTTCGTCAAGTGTCTCGGGAACGATGTAGGGGGTCATTTCGGTCTCGATCTGACCGTATGAGGGGTCAAAGTAAGGAGTATTATTCTCCCAAAGCTTGATGTTTTCCATTTGTATCTTCTCCTATGTCTTAATATCCAAGTCTCTTCAGCCAGTTAGCGGCAAGGTGAGGCCACTGACGTGTACCCTCAAGGCTCTTGTAAAGTCCGCCGCCGTGACCGCCGTTCGGGAATATGTGCAGCTCAAGGGGGATCTTATTCTTAGAAAGAGCCGCCGCCATGTTGAGTGAGTTTTCGGGCGGTACTCCGTCATCGTCTGCATTGTGGTACAGGAATACGGGAGGTGTGTCGGATGTGACAGCGTTCTGTCCGGAAAGCTTTTCCACAAGCTCACCTCTTAAGGGCTCCTCGATGCCGTCAAGAAGATTGCATCTTGACCCACGGTGAGTATAATCATCGAAAAGTGTAACTACGGGGTAGCAGAGAACAGCCGCGTCGGGTCTGCATGATACGCGGTCGATCTCGTCGCCGTCCTCAAGACCTGCGTCATACTGTGTTGCACCCATGCAGGCAAGGTGACCGCCTGCGGAGAAGCCGAGAACGGCGATCTTCTCAGGATCAATGTTGTACTCCTCTGCGTGGTAGCGTACCCATCTAACCGCACGGTTGATGTCAGCGCGGATAGCGTAGTAATTGTAGGGAGCGAAGCGGTAAGCAAGATTGAAGGTGCTGATGCCGTACTGATTGAAGAATTCGGCAACGGGATCACCCTCGTGATCTGCGCGGAACTCGTATCCGCCGCCTGCACAAACGATGACGCAGCCTGTCTTCTTAACGTTGTCGTTTTCGTCCTTTTCTGCGGGTACGATGTGAGGTGTTACGTATGTTTCGGGCTGACCGTACTCCTCATTGTAGTAAGGGGTTGAGCCATTGTCCCAAAGCTTGATGTTTTCCATGTATATGTCCATACCTTTCGATTGTTTTTCGTTTTTAAAATCCAAGTCTGCCTATCCAGTTTTCAAACAGAGCGACCCACTGTCCCGCACCGGGGAAGGTGTGGTCTACGCCGATGCTGTGGGGACCCTTGTCGAATATATGAAGCTCGAATGGAACCTTGTGACGGGATAATGCCGCCGCCATTGAGATGCTGTTTTCCACGTCCACGCAGTTGTCCTCGGCGGTGTGCCACAGGAACATGGGAGGTGTATTTTCGTCAGCCGCAAGGTGAGGAGAGAAAGCACGTCTCAGCTCATCCTTTTTGTCTGCGGGAGCTTTACCGAGCAGGGCAAATCGGCTGTGATCGTGTGCAAACTCGTCCACCATGCTGATGACAGCGTAGCAGGGGATTGCCGCGTCGGGTCTGCATGACACACGGTCGATCTCATCTCCGTCGTCACGTCCCTCGTCGTAAAGGGTAGCGCCCATTGCGGTAAGGTGACCGCCTGCGGAAAATCCCATAAGCGCGATCTTATCGGGCGCGATGCCGTACCCGTCGGCATGGTAACGAACCCATCTTACCGCACGGTTTACATCCGCGCGGATAGCCTCGTGCCCATAGGGGTAAACTCTGTAGTCAAGGAGGAAGCAGGTGAATCCCTTTGCCGAGAAATACTCCGCGGCAGCCTTTCCCTCATGCTCTGCCTTCATAACGTATGAGCCGCCGGGGCAGATTATGATGGCACCGCGGCGCTTTTCTGCGTCTTCAGTGGGAAGATAGGGCGTCACGAATGGAACTTCTCCCTTGATGCTTTCATCCCAAAAAGGAGGTGCCTCCTCCCATAAAGGTATCTTTTTCATATCAGAATCCAAGTCTCTTCAGCCAATCAGCGGCAAGTGCGGGCCACTGACGTGCACCGGGGTTATCCTCAGCAAGGCCAAGACCGTGCTCACCCTTGTCGAATACGTGAAGCTCGAAGGGAATCTTCTTTGCGGAGAGAGCTGATGCCATGGCGATACTGTTTTCTACGATTACGCAGTTGTCACTTGCGGTGTGCCACATGAAAGTGGGAGGAGTGTCCTCAGTTACTGCAAGCTCGCCTGAAAGCTGACCTACAAGCTTCTCCTTGAGCTCTTCCTCAAGTCTGCCGATGAGTATGTATCTGGAATGCTCGTGAGTAAGCTCGCGGGTCATGCTGATAACAGCGTAGCAGAGAAGTGCCGCGTCGGGTCTGCAGGATACGCGGTCGATCTCATCTCCCTCGTCAAGGCCGCGGTCATAGTTGGTGGCACCCATAGTTGCAAGGTGACCGCCTGCGGAAAATCCGAGGATAGCGATCTTATCGGGATCGATTCCGTACTCCTCAGCGTGGTAACGCACCCATCTTACAGCGCGGTTCACGTCAGAACGGATCGCATAATAATCATAGGGATCAACACGGTAGTTAAGTGTAAAGCCGTTGATTCCGTGATCGTTGAAGAACTGACACACGGGCTCACCCTCGTGATAAGCTCTGCCGACGTATGATCCGCCGGGACAAACGATAACACAGCCTCTCTTTTTCACGTTTCCGTCTTCATCCTTTTCGATAGGGAGGATGTAGGGACTGAGGCTGGGGACGATATCGGTATTGTTTTCGTTTTTGAATTCCTCGTTAAAATAGGGAGGTGTACCGTCCCAAAGCTTGATGTATTCCATAAAGTCTCCATTCATTTACGTACAAAATCCGTATTTGTGCAAGTACCGCAGACCCCACGGATATTCCGCGGAGCCTGCGGTACTAAAAATATTCAAATTAGAACATTACCTTCTCGCCGCACTCAACGGACTCGAAAGCCTTCATGATGACCTTGAGAACAACTCTCATCTGGTCGTGTGTTACGAACTGAGATTCCTTGCCGTCAACAGCGCGGAAGAAGTTTCTGTAATAGTCGTGAACGTCGGAGTGAGGACGCTCAAGCTGATACTCGTCAAGAGTGATGCTGTCACGGGGAGCCATAGTCTTTGTAAGACCTGCAGCTGTCTGTACGGGAACAACGTCGGACTCATGCCAAGCCTTGCACTTTGCAACACGGCAGTTTTCTCTCCAATCGGAGATGAAAGCGGAGCCGTGCTTAGCTCTCATGTAGAAACGGGGCATAGCGATGAAGTTGTATGTACCGACCTCGATGAACGCTTCCTTGCCGTCCTCATAGTTGATCCAAAGCTTGAAGCCGTCGTCAACCTCGTCGTTGGTGATGTGCTCGAAGGTACATCTTACACTCTCGATGCCGTCAAAGCCGAGGACCATAAGTGCCTGGTCGATGAGGTGAACGCCCCAGTCGTAGAGCATACCGCCGCCGTACTGCTTGATACCTCTCCAGTCGGAGGGGATACCGCGGCTTCCGTGGATACGGGATTCGATATTGATGATCTCGCCGATCTCGCCTGTCTCGCTGAGATGCTTCATAGCCAGATAGTCAACGTCCCAGCGTCTGTTCTGGTGAACGGAGAATACCTTGCCGTTTCTCTCGGCAGCGGCGATCATTCTTTCAAGACTCTCCATGGAGAGAGTAACGGGCTTTTCACAAATTACGTTCTTACCTGCGTCAAGGCAAGCGATAACAACTTCCTCGTGAACGTCATTGGGGATAGCAACGGTTACTACCTCAATAGACTCGTCAGCGAGAAGCTCTTCTCTGGATGCGTATGCGCGAATACCGCGGGACTCAGCAAGCTTGCATCTTTCTTCCTTGATGTCGTAGATACCTGCAAGGTTAGCAACGTCGCTCTTAAGGAGATGCTCGGTATGCCAACCGCCCATTCCGCCGTAACCGATAACAGCACAATTTTTCTTCATAAAGACCTCCATCCCGCCGAGTGCGGCGGCTAAAAAAGTTGATCATGTAACAGGCGCGCGTGGCGCTGTTTGTTTTTAATTTATGTACGGGAAATACCTCAAATGGGTACAGTACACCCGTTAAGATAATTATAACAGTATTTTCAAATAAGTCAAGAGAATATGCGAAATTAATTCGTCATACAAGAGAAAAATACCTGCAAGAATAACTTATCTTCCGTTTCTGAACTCTGCCGCTCTTTCGTGAACGAGAGCCTCGAGACGTGCAAATTCCTCCTCAGTCACGCCGTATTCCGTTACGTGCTGACCGTAGTCCTCCTCAGCGTGATAATCGGAGCCTCCGGTGGTGAGCATATCAAGCTCTGCAGCCATACCGCGGAGTGTTTCGGGGAAGCTGTCGAAGTTCATCTGGTGTGATACCTCAACGCCGTCGAGACCGTGTGAGTGAAGGTCTCTTACGATCTCCATTACTCTCTCACAGGGGAGCCAATCCTGATTGGAGATGAACGGTGCGTGGTCCACCCACATGGGATGAGCCATGACGGTAACCAGACCGAGACTGCGGCAGAGAGCGATAAGCTCCTTCGCGTTGGGCATGAGAGCTATCTGCTGAAGCCAAGTTCTGCCCGTGTATTCGCGGCACACGTGGAGAGGTTCAAGCTCAGCTTCGACTTCTGCATACGGACGGCCCTGCTTCTTGGCAACGCACTTGATAAGGTGACGCTCCGACCCCTTATCGTGCTTCTCCATGGGAGCGATATCTGCGTCGAATATGAACGCTTCTTCGTATGACAGCTCATATCCCGCATCGTTAAACCTTTTAAGCTCAGCGATAGTCTCCGCGTTGTAGGCATCGTTATAGTGACCTACAGCCTCGATAAAGCGAGGGTCTCTGATAAGGTCATCCTCACCGTAGACCAGCATGTGGAAGGTGCCTTCGATATCATCGTTCTCGTTGTAGTATGCAACGCTGGCCTCACAGCCGGAAAAAGGCATTTCTATACCCTGAGACTCAGCATACGCTCTCAGCTTGTCCATGTTGGGATGAAGGGTGTTGTGGTCTGCCATGATAATTTTTTTCAGACCGAAATCTCTGGCGGAATTGATGACTTCAACGGGAGTCTCCTTACCGTCGGACAGCATGGAATGCATGTGAAGGTCGATGGTGTATTTTGGTTTCATGAAAAAGTCCTCCGTGACGCAATATTATCCTGAGTCAATTTTATCATGCGGAGCGGATTATTGCAAGGGCTTTCGGGAATTTTCCGGACATGTAATACCTTGACATCGGAAGTTTTTTGTTGTATTATAGTGGTATAAACAGTTAAATCTAACCGAACGGAGAATATTATGGATTTTACAAGACTTGACGCGCTGCTTGACAGATTTGCGGCGTGGAGAATGCCCGGATGCGACTGCATAGTAATTAAAGACGGCCGTGTGCTTCACAGATACTTTACGGGATACGCCGACGTTGAAGCAGGGAAGAAGCTCACAGGTAACGAGACCTACAACATGTGGTCCTGCTCAAAGCCCATTACCTGTGCGGCGGCGCTGACTCTCCTTGAAAAGGGAGACATTCTGCTTGCAGATCCTGTTGAGAGATATCTGCCCGAGTTTGCGGATCGCATGATCCTGACGAAGGACGAAAACGGAGAAGAAAAGCTCATCCCCGCAAAGAATAAGATGAGAATTCGCGACCTTTTCACCATGAGCACGGGCTACTCATACGACATCGAAAAGGCGAATATTAAGGAAGTCAAGGAAAGAACAGGCGGCAGATGTCCCACCCGTGAGGTGATCAAGGCGTTTGCGAAAATGCCCCTTAACGAGGAGCCGGGAAGCGCGTGGAGCTACGGCATCAGCCACGATATCCTTGCTTGCCTTGTTGAGGTGGTGTCGGGCGAGAGATTTGCAAACTACGTTAAGCGTGTGATCTTTGATCCCCTTGGCATGGAGGACTCCACCTACACAAATCCCTCAGCCGATATCATCGACAGAATGGCTCGTCAGTACACCTACGATGAGGATGGTGACAGACTTATCCCCTCGGACAACAGCGTAAGCTTCGTATTCGGAACAGAGTACGACAGCGGCGGCGCGGGACTTATCTCCACGGTCGAGGACTACGGAAAGTTTGCATACGCTATGGCAAACGGCGGAGTGGGACTTAACGGCGCGAAGATACTTTCAAGAGGCACCATCGACCTTATGCGAGCTGACGCAATGCAGGGTAAGGTTATGAAGTATTTCGATTGGATGCACCTCTACGGCTACAGCTACGGCCTTGGTGTGCGTACCATGGTATCTCCGTCACTCGGTGGCTCAAACGGACCTGTGGGAGAATTCGGCTGGGCAGGTGCGGCAGGTGCGCACGTTATTATAGACCCCGATAACAATTTAGCGGCGTTCTATTGTCAGCATATGCTCAACAGCCAGGAGGAATATTTCGCCCCCAGATTCAGAAACGCGGTATACAGCTGCGTATTGTGAGGGTGATTTGAATAATAATCCCGCCGAGAGTGACCGTTTGGTCGCCCTCGGCGGGATGTTTTTTGTTAGCTTAAACCGTTCGTTGCGGCGGGAGATAAACCCCCGCCCTACGGTGTTTTCATCATTCTCTACGGCTACGGACAGACAAACGTCTCCACCGACGTAGGGGAGGATATCATCCTCCCGCACCCAAACACCTCACACTGTCTCTACGGCCGGCGCAAAACGTACCTATGATGTGGTAGGTGCGTCAGCACATTCGCTACGCGAAGTGCGATGTGCGCCCGAAGATAAACAATAACAGGGGCAGTCGCACTAAGGTAAAAATGTACAAATACCTGTAGGGGACGCCGAGGACGTCGTCCCCTACGTTTTATTAGGCATTTTGCCAGTTATTCTTCTAAATGCAACAGCTCCACAGTTTTCCATAGCGTTTGGCATACATACATTGCGAATTTGCGGAATGCTGGAACACATCCCCATAAAAAGATCAGCAGAGGCGCGTACCTCTGCAGATCTTTTTATATCATATCAAATCAAAACTCTATCTTCTTCACGTCACCCTTTGTCATTGTAACGTGACCCATCTCGTCGTAACCGAAGTACAGGTCGAAATCGCAGTCTCTGTATGCTTCCATTTCCACGCTTACAAGCTTTGCATCTTCAACAACAGCGGTGATGATAACGCCGTTCTTGGAGCGGAGCTTGAAGGAGTAATCTCTCCACTTTTCGGGAATAGCGGGAGCAACCGTTACCTTGCCTGCACTGTCAAGAAGGAACATTTCCTGCATAGCGTCGATAGCGCAGAAGTTTGCCTCGAGAGTTACGGGTCTGTAGTCCCAGTTCATGATGAAGCGGTGCTTGTAGTCGCCGTTTGCATGGAAACCGTTGGGAAGACAGAAGTAATTCCAGAACGTGTCGAGAATGTTGTACGCCTTTTCAGCATTTCTCTGCACAACGTAAAGCTCTGCAAGGAGGCAGAAGGAATAGCCTACGTAGTAGAATATACCAAGCTCCTCGGTCGCCTTGATGGAGCCGTCGATGATGAATTTTTCCTCTTCGCTTTCATAGCGGATCTGACGGAGGGGGTGGATCGCCATAAGGTGAGAGAAGTGACGGTGAGACTCGGAAAGTCTCTCGTCGCGGGAGATCTTGATGAATCCATCCTTGTCGATGGGCAGGGGATCCATCTTGGAAAGAAGGGTGGTCCACTTAGCCACGTCTTCCTCATATCCGAGAATGCTCGCCAGGTCGATGAGCACCTCAAACACGCGTCTCATAAGAGACAGGTCGTATGAGCTGTTAGGTGTTGCGAAGGACTCGTGGAAATTGTCGTGAAGCTCGGGAGAGGAGGAGATGGGAAGCACGAGCTTGCCCTCTTCGTTTTCACTCAGTACACACTCAAGGAATATACCGTGCTTCTTGATGAAGGGATACGCGCGATCACGGAGGTAATCCATGTCACCGGTGTAGTAGTAGTGGTCTGCGATCTCGTGGCAGAGCCAGGATGTGTTTGTGGGAGAGAGGGAGTACATGGGCCAACCGCCGAGGGGATTACCCTCGATGTCCATAACTGAGGGCAGGCAAAGACCGTCCGCCGCACCGTAGTACTCACGTGCAAACTTCTCAGCAACCTCTTCGAGAGAGAGGAGGTAATCGATGAAGCATTCGCCTTCCTCGATGTGGTTGGACTTAAGATAGCTGTAGTATGTAAGCTGGGTGTTAAGGTCGTGGTGGTAGTCGCCCTTCCACGGAGGCAGACATCCGTCGTCCGCTGTCCATACTCCCTGAAGGGGAATTGGGTAAAATCCCTTTCTTGAAGCGGAGCCGAGAAGGTAGTTGGTGAAATACCAGCTCTTTTCGAAAAGCTCGTCGCCGATCTTGATAAAGCTCTTTGACCAATAGTCACCCCACCAAGCCTTGTGCGCGTCAAAGTGAGCGCCGTAGCCCTCAGTGAGAGCACGTTCAAGGTCTGCCCATGCCTTAGCGGAGATCTCTTCTGCATTTGCACCCTTACCTGCGGTGTAAACAGCGAGAGTCTTTCCGCAGAAGGTCTTATACATGAGGAAGAGGCCGTATGTCATAGTGTCGCTGATCTTCTGTGTGAAGGCGATGCGGCGTACGCCGTCCTTCTCCTCGTTGATCTTGACAGCGTCTTCGTAGTGGAGGTTCTTGAGAGACTCGCGGTCCTGAGCGTCAGGCTCGCCGATCTTACCGTATTCGGGATTTTCGATGGCGAATGAGCACTTGTCGGAATTGATGGAGATAAAGCCTACCTCACAGTTTGCGTCAAGGAAGCTCTTCAGCACCACATCAGCGGCGCTGATTGTAGCCTCAGGCTCCTCTATGTTTAATTCAGACACAACGTTGGCGTCTACACCAAGGTCGATGATGATCTTACCTGCGGGAAGCTTTGTGGGAGAGGGCCTGTGGTAGGGGGTGTCGAAGATCTCATAGATCTCATCGTGCTTGTAGTTCTTGTAAAGATCGATGAGGCTCTGGTAGGTGAAGTCACCGCCCGCCTTGGGAGCGTCGGAGCAGTCCCACATATCACATCGGTCGATGCTGAGACGGAGCGCGTCAGACTTACCCCAGATGAGACATCCGATGGCACCGTTTCCGAGGGGAATAGCTTCGTCCCAAACGCTGATGGTCTTATCGAATTTCATGTTTTTAAAATCCATAATACGTCATCCTTTTTACTGAAAGATTTACTATAATAATGATACCACACATTACGTCTAAAATCAAGTGGTAAATGTACGGGTTATCTGTAGCTTACCGTAAGATTTGTCGCTGAAAGATCCACGGTGTTATGGGCGATACGGGCAGTTTCCTGAACGCTGAAAAGACCTTTGTTGTTTGTATGGGGGATGAAGAGATGGTAAGCGGATGAGGTGATATCCACTCTGAGCTTTTCACCCTTCTTTACGAGCACCGCCGCAGGATCGAACTCAAGCTGAAGAGTCACGTATTCGTCAGGCTTGTAGTCTTTCGCAACGTTTGATATCTTAGTGATACTGTCGCGTATGGCAAAATCTCCCTCGGGCTTTACTACGGCGATCCTTGCGTAGAATGCGGTGTCCTCGCAGTCGGACTTGACACGGAGAGTCAGCTTCATCTTTCCTCTCAGGTGAGTGTCCTGTTCAAACTCGTCGGTGTAGCAGGAGATAACGTCTGCGCGCGCTCCCGCCATGTCCATAAAGGAAGTTCCGCCGAAGTTATTTGAAAGACCTCCCGTAAAGGGCGCGGGATCGCGGGGATCGTAGTCATACTCTGCTTCGGAAGTGCCAAGTACAAAAGTCTTATCATTTGCCGTGTCGTAATAGCCTTCACTGTGCCAGTTGTTATCGAACAGCTCATAGTAGGTGATCTTGCCAAGGGGCGCGGGAGAATCCGTGCCCTTGCGAATGTGGTCGAACCATCTCAAATCAAACTCACCCATCAGCTCACCAAGCTCACCGCCCGGGAAGTGGTATGGCTGACCGTCTGATGTGCCTCCGTGGTGGTACGCGTGCACGACGAATGCACAGTTGTCCTTGATATCTTCGCTGATCATATCCCACATGGCGTGTCCGCCGCCGCAGAAGATGTCGAAGATTCCCGTTGTAACGAGTATCGGTATACGGGCGTTTTTAACCGCCTCACGCTGATGTGAACCGCCCACGGGTGTGTCCCAGAAGGGGTCATCACGGTCGGGATGCTTAAACATCTCGTCAAGAACGGGGCATGGCTCGCCGAACACCTTTTTAGAGTATTCCGTCATGGGAAGGGTCAGGAACTTATCAAATGAGAAATCCTTGTTTAAATTACCCTTTCTCTTGTATCTGTCAACGTACCACTCTCCGTGGAGGAATGTACGGTAGAAGCCGTTGAGATAAAGAAAATTGTAAAGCTCGCAGTCGGTTGCTTCAAGAACGATACCCTTGATGTCTTCGTCATAGGGGGCGTATGAGCAGATGACCCAACCGCAGTAGCTGCCGCCCGTCAAAAAGATCTCCCCGTTGTAAAAGTCCTGATGTCTTACGTAGTCAAGAAGAGCGTGGCTTTCATCATACTCGTAAACGAATGCGTCGGAGTCGCCCGTGCTTCGTCCCGTACCCTTACAGTCCTGCATGATGAAAACGTAGCCGTAGTCCGTCCACTTTGCACTGTTCTTTGCAAAAACCTCGCGGAGCTCCTCGTCATCCATATCGCGGTGATACTCCTCATACGGTGAGCGCATGATAACGGTGGGATATTTTCCGGGGGTGTCGGGAGATGCGATGAGCGTAAACAGCTGCTCACCGTCATGGGGCATATAATCAAATACTACAGCCATGATATCATCCTTTCATGTTTAATGTATTTTTAACGTTTTAAGATATGTTTTTTTCTCGCCCGACAGCCTGTGGCTGTCACAGGCTTTACTTATAGTTTTGTTATGTATCCACGGAGACAGCCGTTTTTCTTCGAGATATACTATTGCGTGATGATATCTCTCGGCAAGAGCTGTGGTAAAATACCATGCCACCATCATGTTGAGGTAATAGTCGTCGCCCACCGTGCGGGACACCTTTTCCATCTGCCGCGGTTTGAAGGTGTCACCCAGATAATGGAGCATAAGCATCTCGATGGCAAAGCGTACGGTATATGGGTGTCCGTCGTCAAGCTTCTCCATGAGCCACGTCTCGTGCTTTTCCGAGGGCTTTTTGAAGGCCTTCGGTCTTAAGCTGTCGCATACTGCCCAGTTGTCTACGTGTGGCAGGAAGCTTTCCAAAAGGATAAAGACTTCCTCGTCCGTTGCTTGAGATACAAGGACTGCGTGAAGAAGGTTTTCTTCGTGATACCTGTGGGGAAGCTCTTTCAGAAATTCCTCTGCCATGCCACGCTTTACGGTATCTCTTGCGATACGGCGGAGCGCGGGCATCCGCACCCCGATGACCGCATCATCAGGTACGTTTGGTATCAGCCGCGAGCTGAAGATACGGTATTTTTCGTCCTTTTCTGCGAAAAGGAGATCTCTTATTTCTTTATTAACCGGTGTCATTTTATTTCAAGGTGTAAAACTCTTCGGTCAGGCTGTCCTTGTCGAAAAGATAATTGTACTGAACGATCGCGTATTCCCGAAGCTCGGAAAAGCTTTCGTAATCCGATATGGGGTGGTACTTACCGGTGCTGTCGATGATACATCTGCCCGTAATAACGGGGAATTTTTCTCTGACTGACAAGAGAAATTTCTGCTCGCCGGTCTTCGGTATTCCCGCCGCCTCTGCAAGGAGGGAAGAGAGGTAGTTGATGCTTGTGTCGCCAACTTCTTCAAGAGGCATTTCGTAATTGCTCCAGATGACGTATGGAACCTTGTATCTGTTTTCGGAAGCTTCTATGTCCTGCTCATCGTAGAAGGAATCGGTGAAATAGAGTATGGGATTGGCTACGGAATCGTTGGGCTGATGATCTCCGAACATGAGGATGACAGTATCCTCCTCTTGGGCAGCAAAATACTCAACCAACTCACGGAAAGCCTCGTCGGAGCGTTTGATAAGTGACAGATAATTTGTGAGAGCTTCGTTCGTAGGGATGGTCAGCGTATTTACGTCGGGCGTGAAATTACCGTACTGTCCCGTATATCCGCTGTGATTCTGCATGGTGACCGCGAAAACGAACAGCGGTGTGTCCTCTTCCTTTTCCTCGTATACGTCGAATATCTTGGAGTAAAGACCGCTGTCGGATACGTAGTTTCTAAGGTATCTCTTGCCGGTAAAGCTTCCTCCCGGCACGTCGGAGAAGTGCATCTCCTCAAAGCCGAAGTACGAGTATACCTTGTCTCGCTTCCATCCCGATGCCGGATACGGATGCATCGCTACCGTGTGATAGCCAAGCTCATCAAGCTGAGATACGAGGGAGGGAGACTCGCTTTTCACAAACTGCTGATATGGAATACTTCCCGAGGGGAGGTACCCCATGGTCATTCCCGTGAGGAACTCAAACTCGGAGTTGGGGGTGTTTCCGCCCACGACAGACGTGTGGAGCGTTCCCTTGACGGTATTCTCGGTGAGACTCTTTATAAACGGCATTATTTCAACGCTGGTCTTGAAATCCGCCAGCGCCGTCATATCCGCAAAGGACTCGTTCATGATAACTATGATATTGGGGAGCTTATCGGACTTTTCATCACTGTCTGATTCGTATGTAGATGCGATATCTTCTGCGGTATCACTGCTGTATCCGTCGGGCTTGTCAACAGTCGCGTATCGCAGATTCATAAGGAAGCTGACGGTGAAGCCGTTGGTCTTGTAAAGGTGTCCGGGGGTGAAAAGATAGGGATACAGACGGAAATCGGATATTGCGCGGTCGGTCTGTACGTATGAGAGCGCACATACAGATACGAGACACATGATACCCGCAAGGACGGGCCGCACTGCTTTCCACGGAAATTTTACTCTTACGTTCCATACCACAGCCACCACGCAGGTGAGTATGGCAAGGGAGATTATCATGAGAATAAGGGGTGTCAGCGTAAGGTCATAGCCACCGAGAACGGTCGATGCGATACCGTATGATGCGATGTCCCACGGAAAAAGGGGAGTGCCGCGAAACTCTACGGTAAAATAACTGATAAGTCCAAGTATCAGGGGCACTGCCGTTACGGTGATAACGGCGGGGGCAGTTCTGCCTGTGATGAAGATAAGCGTGAACAGGGCGATAACGAAAAAGGATATATTAAAAAGGATGACGTCTCTTGTCATATCCGCGCCGCCTTTGCCGTTGTCAAAAGGATTGTGAGTCAGAAACTCAAGCATGAAAAACGCCGCGGGAGGGGAGACGATCACGGGTATCCATCTGATGAGGGCGGGCACTTTGATCTTTATAAGCTTTGTCAGCGGCAGAAGAAGACAAAGCGCCGCGGCTATGTGTGTGATGACAGCGTATTTTGTGTCTGTCCCAATATCCTTGCCGTGAAGTGTAAGATATGCGATGACTTCTATAAACACAGCGGGAATTATCCCGAGGCAGGATAGGATAGTCTTACGTAAGGCAGACGTGTTCTCATCAGCAGCTTCGTTTTTGCGGGGACGGTGAAGTTTATTTATGATTTCTTTAAAAGACATATAGGGTATTCCGTTTCTGAGTTTTATATTTCCTATCCCATTATACAGTAATACTATCATCTGTTCAATACGTCCGTGTGAAAATTTGATGAAAATCAGCAAAAATAGAGTAAAAATACCTGTTCAAATCAAGTTAGACAGTTGACAAACGCCGAACACGTGTGATATAATTTACGCGTAAAAACTATTCGTAAAAGATTTATATACAGTCAGATTGGAGAAACCGATGAAGTGTCCTTTTTGCTCATGCCCTGAGAGTAAGGTAATAGATTCAAGACCTGTTGAGGAAAACAACAGCATCAGAAGAAGACGTGAGTGTCTTGAATGCCATCAGAGATTTACTACGTATGAGATCGTAGACGTATTCCTTCCCGTAGTTATAAAGAAAGACGGTTCAAAGGAGATATTCGATAAAAACAAGCTTCTTTCAGGTCTGCTCAAGGCTTGCGAAAAGCGTCCCGTAAACGCAGAGGCCGTTGCCGACGAGGTTGAAAGCGAGCTTATCAACTCACTTAAGCGTGAGATCACCTCCAACGCTATCGGAGACATGGTAATGATGAAGCTTAAGTCTATCGATGACGTAGCTTACGTCAGATTTGCATCCGTTCACCGTGAATTCAAGGATATCGATACCTTTATGATGGAGCTTGCAAAGCTTAAAAACGTAAAATCAGCAGAATAAAAGAAAGACCGTAAACCGAATTTCTTCGGCTTACGGTCATCTTTTTTATCTTGTCACGATCTCGGGACCTGCCTCGCCTCTGATGCATGCAGGATTTATGATGACCTTTGCAACGTCGTCGCGGGAGGGAATGTCGTACATGATATCGGTGAGAGTCTCTTCCATAATGGAGCGAAGGCCGCGGGCACCGGTGTTTCTCTCGATGGCGCGCTCAGCTATTTCGCGGAGAGCCTCGTCGGTAAACTCAAGCTCAACGTCATCCATGGCGAAAAGCTTGCGATACTGCTTCTCAAGAGAATTCTTAGGCTCGCGCATTATGCGTACAAGCGCGTCTGCGTCAAGGTTTTCAAGTCCGACGATGACGGGAAGACGTCCGACAAGCTCGGGGATAAGACCGTACTTAACGATGTCGTGAGCGGTCACGTCACGGTAAACTCCGTCAGAGAGCTTTTCTGTCTTGCCCTTGACCTCGCCGCCGAAGCCGATAACGGATCTTCCGCGTCTCTTTTCGATGATCCGGTCAAGATTGTCGAATGCGCCGCCGCAGATGAAGAGTATGTTTTCGGTGTTGATCTGGATGAATTCCTGATTGGGATGCTTACGTCCGCCCTGGGGAGGTACGTTTGCAACGGTACCCTCAAGTATTTTCAGCAGTGCCTGCTGTACTCCTTCGCCTGAAACGTCACGGGTGATGGAGCGGTTCTCGCTCTTACGGGAGATCTTGTCGATCTCGTCGATGTAAATGATACCGCGTTCGGCAGCCTCTACGTCGTAGTCCGCCGCCTGAATAAGTCTGAGAAGGATATTCTCAACGTCCTCACCTACGTAACCCGCTTCTGTAAGGGTGGTAGCGTCTGCGATGGCAAAGGGCACCTTAAGCGTCTTTGCAAGAGTCTGAGCAAGGAATGTCTTACCTACACCTGTTGAACCGATGAGAAGAACGTTGCTCTTCTGAAGTTCAACACCGTCGTCCTCGTCCTTCTTTTTGTCACGGCTCATAAGTCTCTTGTAATGGTTGTATACTGCGACAGCGAGAGCTATCTTGGCTTTGTCCTGACCGATAACGTACTCGTCAAGGGTCGCCTTTATGTCACGGGGAGGAAGCAGCTTATCCTCGCTGAGCTCTTCTTTTTCAACGGCTCTGTGGATCTCGTACTGCTCATCTATAAGCTCACTGCAGATCTCGATGCAGTTGTCGCAGATATAAGCCTTTCCGTCAGGGGAGGGAATAATGAAATTCACCTGCGCTTCGCTTCTGCCGCAGAATGAACATTTCTTCATTCCGTCTCTCGTATTATTTGAAGCCATGTCTAAAACTCCTTTAAAATAATGAAAGCCTCAAAAATTGGGTGACGCAGGTGCATCACCCAATTCTTACGGATGTTTTTACTTATGCGTGGCGATCGATCACGCGGTCGATAAGACCGTATTCGGCAGCCTCGGATGCGCGCATGAAATTATCTCTTTCAGTATCGCGCTCGATCTCTTCAAGAGGACGGCCTGTGTTCTCCGCAAGAATGCGGTTAAGGTTATCTCTTGTGCGGAGGATGTGCTCTGCGTGGATCTTGATATCGGACGCCTGACCCTGAGCACCGCCGAGAGGCTGGTGGATCATGATCTCGCTGTTGGGAAGGGCAAAACGCTTACCCTTTGCGCCTGAGGAGAGAAGGAATGCGCCCATGCTTGCCGCCATACCGATACAGGTAGTGGAAACGTCGCATTTTACGAAATTCATGGTATCATAGATAGCCATGCCTGCGGAAACGGATCCGCCGGGACTGTTGATGTACAGATTGATGTCCTTGTCGGGATCCTGAGCTTCAAGATAAAGAAGCTGTGCTACCACGAGAGATGCGGTAACGTCGTTAACCTCATCGGAGAGGATGATGATTCTGTCGTTGAGCAAGCGGGAATAAATGTCGTAAGAACGCTCGCCTCTGTTTGTCTGTTCAACTACAACCGGAACAAGTGCCATAGCTTTTTTCCACCTTTCATAGCAATAAAATATGTTTTCCGTCGGATTCGGCGGAAAAGTGTCAATTTCCAGAATGTGCCGCTGAATTTCAGCGGCACATTCGATAATTCTGTATTTCGTTAGTGCGCCGTTGTGAACGTTTTAAAAGGAATGATTACTCAGCCTTTGCGTCAACGATCTTTGCGCTTTCCTTTACGAGATCAACAGCCTTCTTGACCTTAAGGTCAGCAACGAGTGCCTCAGCTGCAACAGCTTCCTTGACCTTGTCAGCCTCCATGCCGTAAGCCTCACCGAGTCTTGTGTACTCAGTCTCGATCTCCTCGTCGGTAACTTCAACAGCTTCAAGCTCAGCGATCTTTTCGAGAGCAAGACGTGTCTTTACCTGACGCTCAGCGTCGGGACGCATCTGCTTTCTGATAGTATCGAGGTCAAGACCTGTGTATTTGAAGTATGTAGCGAGGTCAAGGCCCTGCATACGGAGTCTTGTATCGTAGTCACGAACGAAGTTCTCAGTCTCGGTCTCGTACATAGCCTCGGGAATATCAGCCTCAAGCTTCTCTACGAGAGCCTTGATGAGCTGCTCTTCTACGTCTGCGTCAGCAGCCTTGTTGTTTCTATCCTCAAGTTTAGCCTTGATGTCAGCCTTATATTCATCAAGAGTATCGAATTCGGAAACGTCGCGTGCGAAATCGTCGTCAAGCTCGGGGAGCTCGTTGAACTTGATACCGTTCAGCTTGCACTTGAATACTGCGGGCTTGCCTGCAAGCTCAGATGCATGGTACTCCTCGGGGAATGTTACGTTTACGTCGAACTCGTCACCGATGTTGCGCTCTGTAAGCTGATCCTCGAAGCCGGGGATGAACTGACCGGAGCCGAGCTTAAGATCGTGACCCTCAGCCTTGCCGCCGTCAAATGCTACACCGTCAACGAAACCTTCGTAGTCGAAGTTAACAACGTCACCCATAGCGGATGCACGGTCTGTAACCTCGATCATTCTTGCGTTGCGCTCGCGAGTGCGGTTGAGATCAGCCTCAACGTCAGCGTCGGTAACCTCAGCAACGTTGCGTGTAACCTCAATGCCCTTGTAGTCCTTGATCTCAACGTCGGGCTTAACGAAGAACTTAGCTGTAAGAACAACGCCGTTCTCGTCGATAGTCTCGATATCGAATTCAGGTCTGCTTACGATAACCTTGTCGAAATCACGGATAGCTTCCTCATATGCCTCGGGGAGAAGCTCATTGATAGCATCCTCGTAGAATACTTCCTTACCGTACATCTTCTCAACGATGGAACGGGGAGCCTTACCCTTTCTGAAGCCGGGGATCATGATGTTCTTAGCAGCCTTCTTGTATGCCTTTGTGATAGCCGCGTCAAATGTTTCGCGGGATGCGTCAAATGTAACGCAGTACTGGTTTGCACCGATCTGTTCAGTCTTTTTCATACTCATTTCTTTATGTCCTCCGATTATTATAAACTATAATCATAACTTATATTATTGTATATTTTTTTTGTCAATATGTCAATATGCTTTTTGAAAAACAATTCAAAAAAATCATGTATTTAATAGTGATTTTTGCTGAAAAACGTGATTTTCAGCATATCTTTGTGATCTGCGGGGTGAAATTAAGATAGTCTGCGGATATTATATGAAGCTTTACGCCTCCGTATTCGAATACCGACGGGACCCCGTAAACACCGTGGATATGACCGTAGAAGCAGTCAGTCACACCGTATTCTCTCATCAGTGAGATAAACTCGTCACATACGAATTCGCTGAATACGGGAGGGAAGTGAAGATATACTATGATGGGCAAACGTTCATTTCCGGGGAGCCTACGAAGCTCCGACGCGGCGTCAAGACTCATTTTAAGTCTGCCTGTCTCCCTTGCGCATATCTGCGCGTAGTCAGCCTCGCGTCCGTTTTGGAGCCTTTCCTCGATAAACCAACCTCGGGTACCGCAGACGATGTGTCCGTCAGTCACGTACGCGTTATTGAAGAGAAAGTCTATGGTAGTAATGCCGTTTTCTGCAAGGAACGCGCGCATTTTTGTGACGGTCTGCCACCAGTAGTCGTGGTTACCCTTGCCGAGAAGCTTTTTACCGGGAAGAGAGTCGATGAAGCGAAAGTCTGACAGCGCCTCGTCAAGCTTCATAGCCCACGATACGTCCCCCGGGACGATCACGGTGTCCGTATCCTTTACAACACAGCGCCAAGCGTCCTCAAGCTTTTTCGCGTGTGACTTCCACCTTGCCCCAAACACGTCCATGGGCTTGTTTGAGGCGGTGGAAAGATGAAGGTCGGATATTGAAAACAGCGCCATTTTAATCTCCATTCAGCCTACGGCTGCACAAAAATAATGATGAAACAAACACGTGTCTGCGTAGCAGACAAAAATCGGATCGTTTGATTTTTAGTGTTTGTTTACGCGTGAAACAGTTACAGTTTGATTTTTACTGTTTGAA
>JAFSGU010000064.1 GCA_017440665.1 Clostridia bacterium | reverse complement strand
GCTCCCCTTACGTTTAAGGGAATCAGCGCAAAAGGACACGAGTTTATCGGAGAATATAAGATAGAAGGCGACACTGTACGCGTATGGTGTGAAGGTGTTGTACCCGCAGTTATCTACTTCTGCTTTGAGAATGACGCAGAGGTACACCTGTTCTCCTCTGCAGGACTCCCCGCATCCCCCTTCAGAATAGGTGCTCCATATTCGCTTGGCGTAGGAGACTAAGCTGATTCATAATTTAAATATACTTTAACAGCATTTGCTGAATGGAGACTAATAATGAGCTTTAAACTTGCAAAAATATTCACAGACCACATGGTCCTTCAGAGAGACGTTCCCGTTAAGATCTGGGGCGAAGCAGATTATCCGGTGACAGTTTCCGTTGATATGCATTCCGGTGTAGACTTTGCCCGTGACGGTAAGTTCTGTCTTACAATTCCTCCCCATAAGGCTGGTGGCCCCTATACTGTGTTCGTCGAGTCTGAGGGTAAGGTCATAAAGCTTCACGACGTATACTTCGGTGACGTTTTCCTTGCAGGCGGTCAGTCAAATATGGGCCTTACTCTCCCCGAAACTGACAGACCCCTTGACAACTGTGACGGGATCGTCAGAATATTCACCCCCGACAGAGAGTGGGAGGAAGACAAACGCCCCGCTACAGATGACCGATGGGTAGACATCTGCATGGACAATGCCGACGGTATCTCAGCAGTTGCGTCTCATTTTGCGATTTCCCTTAATAAGACCTACGGTGTACCGATAGGTATCGTGTCCTGTAATCAGGGCGCTACCTGCATCCGTTCATGGATCGCTCCCGACACTGTGGAAAAGGATCCTATTTTCGGTCCCGATACACAGTGGCACGAGGACGCAACGTATTTCCCCTTTAATCCTCCCAGCCATCAGTATAACGAAAGACTTGTAAAGGTGGCTCCGTATACCATCAAGGGTGTTATCTGGTATCAGGGAGAAAGCGACGCAGACTCTCCCATCGCCCACTCATATAGGTACCTCTTTGACCTTATGGTAGCTGACTGGAGAAGACTTTGGGGTGAGCCAGACCTCCCCTTCATCACCGTACAGCTTACTTATCACACACCCGGAAGACCTACCGAGATATGGGAGATACTCCGTGAGCAGCAGCTCATGGCATCTCTTGAGGGACATAATATCGGTATGATAACGATCGGTGATGCGGGAGACCTTCCCAAAATACATCCTACAAATAAAAAAGTAGTGGGAGAGAGGCTTGCCCTCTATGCAAGAGGACTTATATACGGTGAAGATATCCTTCACCGACCTCCCGTATGCCGTGAAATGACGGTTGACAGGGAAGTGGCAACGCTTAAGTTCTCTGACGCAGGTGACGGCCTTTATGAAACAGAACCTCATAAGTTCTACGTTATTGACGCAGACGGCGTCTCCCACGAAGCGGCGTACGAGCTTTGCGGCGACTGTATAAAGCTTCACGCTGAAGGAGTTGTTCCCGTCGAGGCGCGCTTCTGCTTTGACGCCGAAAGCGCGGTGTATCTCTACTCCTCCGCAGGACTTCCCGCGTCTCCCTTCAGAATTAACGCAAAATAATCTGTAATTTTTACGAAACTACTTTAAATTTTCACTGATCTGTAGTATCATATAAGCAGAAATAATTTTTTCAGAGGTGAATACCATGAGCTACAAGCTTGACAGTAAATTTCATGATAATATGACACTTCCCGCAGACGTACCTGCAAAGATATACGGTGAAGCGGATTATCCCGTTACGGTATCCGTTGATATGCATTCCTCCGTATGCTTCGCATTTGACGGTAAGTTTGCACTTGAGATCCCTGCGCATAAGGCAGGCGGTCCTTACACCATGTTCGTTGAGTCCGAGGGTAAGGTAACTAAGATACATGACGTATACTTTGGAGAAGTAGAAGACGTTCAGTAAAACATCATAAAAAAGCAGTATGATAGCAGCTAATGGATCATACTGCTTTTTGACAAAACTATAACTTGCATATTCAACCGAAAGGAAACGAAAATGATCGAAAAAAGATTACTTGAGGAAGTGCTCGGTATCGCCGTATCCACGGGTGCGGATTTTGCCGAGGTGTATTCCGAGCAGACAAGAAACGGAAGCATACGTCACCTCAACGGAAAGATCGAGGCTATAGGCGACAATATGGTCTGCGGCGTTGGTATCCGTGCATTTGTCGGAACAAAGACCGTATACGCTTCAACCTCAGACGTAACGAGAGAGGGACTTATAAAGTGTGCTAAAAGCGTAGCCGCGGCAGTAGGTGAGGGCTTTAATGTGCAGTCCATCCGACTTACTGAGCGCATCTTCCCCAATGTCCATCCCGTAAAGATCGTGCCTTCAGGCGCAGATATGGGATATAAGTGCGACCTGTTAAAGGCGGCTTGCTCAGCGGCAAGAGAATATGACGAAAGAGTTGTACAGGCAGCGGGAAACCTTATCACCGTTGACCACTCCATCCTCATTGCAAATACCGAAGGACTTCTCACCACCGACCGTCATATCCGTTCCCGCATGGCAGTACAGGTAACTGCCGCCGACGGCGGCGAGATGCAGTCCGGTGTCTGCTCTCCCGGACGCGGTATGGGTCTTGAGACATTTGAGCTGTTCGATCCTAAGGATATAGGCATTACCGCCGCAAAGCAGGCGCTCACAAACCTCACCGCATCATATTGTCCCGCAGGCAAGATGACCGTTGCCATTGAAAACGGCTTCGGCGGCGTTATATTCCATGAGGCTTGCGGCCACTCTCTGGAGGCAACCTCCGTAGGTACGGGAACGTCACAGATGTGCGGAAAGCTGGGTCAGCAGGTAGCGAGCACCAAGGTCACTGCCATCGACGACGGTACTATTCCCGGTGCGTGGGGAAGCGTCAACATTGATGACGAGGGTAATGAGACACGTCGCAACGTACTCATCGAAAACGGTATTTTGAAATCCTATATGGTAGACCGCCTGGGCTCCCGCAGAATGGGACTTCCCATGACAGGTAACAGTCGCCGTCAGGACTACACATTCGAGCCTACCTCAAGAATGACTAACACATTTATCGCAAACGGTGAGGACAAGAACGAGGATATCATCGCATCCATCGAATACGGTCTCTATGCAAAGAGCATGGGCGGCGGAAGCGTAAATCCCCTCACAGGCGCATTTAACTTTGCCGTAAGTGAGGGTTATATCGTAAGAAACGGAAAGATCTGCGAGGCTGTACGCGGTGCATCTCTTATCGGAACAGGTGCGGAGATCCTTATGAATATCGACATGGTGGGACAGAATCTTGCCACAGGTCAGGGTATGTGCGGTAGCTCAAGCGGAAGCGTGCCTACAGACGTAGGTCAGCCTCTTATCCGTGTTTCCGAGATCACAGTAGGAGGTAAGGAATAATGTTTGACAGACTCAAAAATGCTATTGCACGCCGTGCCGCAGAGCTTGGCGTAACGGAGTATGAAATATACTATTCATCAAATTCAAGCTCAGCCGCAGAAACTCTCGGCCATGAGATCAGCTCACTTACCTCAAGCACGTCAGGCGGTATCTGCTTCCGTTGCGCTGTAGACGGCAAGATGGGATACGCATCAACTCAGCTCATGGACGAAGCGGAAATGGCAGAGCTCGTTGACCGTGCCCTTGAAAACGGACGTTATACCGAAAAGGAAGACACCGTAGGTATCTTCCCCGGTGCGGAAAAGTACGGTAAGACAAATGCACCCGAATACGTTCCCCTTACTGCTGAGGATATCAGACGTGCGGCGCTTGAGTTGCAGGAAGCAAACTACGCTGTAAGCGATAAAGTTCGTGAAGGTACACAGTCTCAGGTGGAGACCACTGAAACTGTCGTTCGAATCGTAAACTCCCATGGACTTGACCTTTCAAATAAGGTTGGACTTAACGTTGCGGTAAGCGTTGCCGTAGTAGAAGATAAAGGTGAAAGTCAGGATGATTATACCTTCTGCGAGTACGGTAAAAAGTCGGCACGTGAAATGGCTGAGGAAGCAGTAAATTCAGCGCTCGAAAAGATAGGCGCTACCGTACCTCCCACGGGTAAATATAATATCGTGTTCGATGCAAAGCAGATGAGGACCATGCTTTCCGTATTTGCCGATGCATTTTCCGCCAAGACCGCTCAGGCAGGTATGTCACGCCTTGCAGGTAAAGAGGGTGAGAAGATCGCCTCTGATATTATTAATATAACAGACGATCCCATGAGAGAAGGCTTTTCGATCCAGACCTACTTTGACGCAGAGGGCGTACCCGCATATAAGAAGGACGTTGTGAAGAACGGCGTGCTTATGACGCTTCTCCACAACCGCGAAACAGCCGCTGTGGCAGGATGTGAAACAACGGGTAACGCAAGTAAGGCGGGATACTCCGCGCCTATCGGTGTCAGCACATATGCCTTTTGTATAGAGGCTGGTGAAAATACTAAGGATGAGCTTATGGCTCTTGCAGGCGACGGAATCTATATCACCGAGGTGAAGGGACTCCACGCGGGAGCAAACTCTGTAACGGGAGACTTCTCCATCGAAAGCGCAGGATTTATGATCGAGGAAGGAAAAAAGACCTATCCCATCAAGTCCTTTACAGTAGCGGGCAATTTCTTTGATATGCTCCGCGACGTGTCGGCACTGTCAAACGAAGTTGACGTAGGCTTCTCAGGCTATGGTGCCCCCGATCTTCTCGTGCGCGACATGAGCGTGGCAGGCAAATAAGATACTTTAATAGGGAACAACCGCAGGTCTAAAATTAGACTTGCGGTTGATTTTTTTGCCAAATAACTTTACAAATGTAAATAAACACTTGACAAAAATAAATATACGTGGTATAATCAAGAAAAAGGAGGGTTATCCATATGTATCTGTCATATAATAAACTTTGGAAATTACTTATCGACAAAGGAATGAACAAGACCGACCTTTGTCACATAACGGGTATAAGTACCCGAACAATGGCAAAGCTGTCGAAGAATCAGTCTGTGACCACAGACACACTTCTCAGTATTTGCATGGCGCTCAGATGCGATCTTTCCGATATCATGGAGACAGTCCACGACGACCCGGGCACTTCTCTCTACGATGCCTTCTTAAAAGCTGAGACTGTGGCAGACGGTGACGGTATCTTTAATATATCCGAGTTTGAACACAAGGGACGGCGTGTCAAGGTCTTTAAGACCGTTAGCAAAGCCGATAGATACACTCGAATTGAATGTGTCGGTGACGGTGTCGTATGGAAACAGTTTTATCCAAACGGATTTCCAGGTAGTACTTATTCACTTAAGACAGATCAAAAGCTGTTCGGTATGAATATGTACGAAAAGGATGCTGTGAATATCGTTGTAATTTCAGGCAAAGCATATGATATCCGCGGACTTGACGAGGGTCCGTTTGTATCGTCACGAAGAGTACCGAACGGTTTCTCATACGTGTATTTGATGTCCGAGCCTGTTTTCAAGCTTTTCGATCCCATACACGAATTCGAATAAAAAAACTGCCGTGAGCATCGCTCACGGCAGTTTTTTAGTTTGAGTGATATTTACTTTCTGAGCTCACCGGGATTAAGTCCGAGGCAGACTTCAAGAGAAGCCTTACATGCTGCTGCATTTGCCTTTGAGTCATCGCGGCTTACGCCCTTTGCAAGAATGTAGAACTTGATCTTAGGCTCAGTACCGGAGGGACGTGCAACAACAACGTTGCCTTCCTCTGTCATGAAGTAAAGAACGTTAGACTTGGGAAGACCGGTAGGCTCTACCTTACCTGTTGTAAGGTCAAGGGAAGTCTCAGCCTGATAGTCACGGAAGTTGACTACCTTCTCACCGCCAAGCTCAGCGGGAACGTTTTCGCGGAGATCGTTCATCATAGCAGCTATCTGAACCTTACCCTCAAGACCTTCCTTATAGATCTCAGCGGAATCCTCTGTGAAGTAACCGTACTTCGCATAGAGAGAATCCATAGCGTCGATAAGAGTCATGCCTTTAAGGCTGTAGTAAGCAGCCATCTCACAGATAAGCATGCAGGCAACGATAGAGTCCTTGTCGCGGGCATACAGACCCTTCATGTAGCCGTAGCTTTCCTCGTAACCGAGAAGGAATGTGCCCGTGCCCTTTTCCTCGTGGGTACGTATAACCTCTGCGATAAACTTAAATCCTGTGAGAACGTTGTGAAGCTCAACGCCGAAGTGACGGCAGATAGCGCTTGCCATCTCACTTGTAACGATAGTCTTAACAGCATATGCATCAGCGGGAAGCTTATCCTGCTCCTTGAGAGCTGTGAAGATGTAATCAAGGAGGAGTGAACCCATCTGGTTACCTGTGATGCATTCGAACTGTCCGGCCTTGTTACGCGCCATGATACCAACACGGTCAGCGTCGGGGTCGGTAGCGATGATAAGGTCAGACTTAACCTTTTCAGCAAGAGCGATACCGAGAGCAAAGGAAGCGGGATACTCGGGATTGGGCTTGTCAAGTCCGGGGAAGTCACCGTTGGGCTCCATCTGCTCGTCTACTGTGTAGATGTGCTTAAGACCGATACGACGCATGATCTCGGGAGCGTGCTTTGCACCTGCACCGAAGAGAGGTGTATAAACGATGCGAAGGTCATCTGCAGCCTTAGCAATAACGTCGGGATATACTGTCTCACCTGCAACGTTCTTGAGGAATTCCTCGTCAAGTGCGGGACCTACCATTTCGATAAGCTCTTCCTTTGTATCAGCGGGAGCGGGAACACCTGTAAGGATGTCGGCCTCTTCAATGAATGCGGAAACCTTATCTGCATTCTCCTTAGTGGGCTGTGATCCGTCTTCCCAGTAAAGCTTGTAGCCGTTATACGCACTGGGATTGTGGGAAGCTGTGATGTTGATACCTGCAATACAGCCGAGATGGCGTACTGCGAAGGAAAGCTCGGGAGTGGGACGGATACCGTCGAAGAGATATACCTTGATTCCGTGAGCGGAAAGCACCTCAGCACTTCTGCGTGCAAAAACGTCGGAGTTATTTCTGCTGTCGCGTCCGATAACAACACCGCGCGCCTTAGCCTCGTCGCCGAGAGTGTCGATAAGTCTTGCAACACCCTCAGTAGCGTGAGCTACGGTATAAGGGTTCATCATCGATGTACCTGCACCCATCTTGGCACGGAGACCGCCCGTACCAAACTCCATGTAAGAGGAAAAGCGGAATTCGATCTCGGACGCGTCGTTGGCAATTGAGCGGAGCTCAGCCTTGGAGGCCTCGTCGATCACGGGAGAGGTGAGCCAGTTCTGGTAGTTTTCTTTGAAGTTCATCGTAGACAATCCTTTCTATGTGTAATAATTTAATTTTTTGTTTTATACTGACCGAGGAAGACGTTTGCGGGGAACACCCCGTCTGTGAAAAATCTAAGCCTCGGTACGTTGACCGGTGGAACAGATATACAAATATGGTGGTCATATTTGTCGCGCGCCTTGGATGGCACGGAGGTCACGCGTATCGGACGGGCATCAAAATGTCGGATAGCTTCGGTAAAATCCGCAAGCACCTGCGGACGCACCGCAGTCAGACAGATTTCACACACGTCCCCATCACGATCTACGTTTCCGTTTGTTAATAGCGCCATAGTCTGAAACTTGTCTTCACCCACGTCTATGCTGACAACGGAAGTGATAGTCAGCTCATATTTCAGCATCAGATGCCTGAAGGACATTATAAGTCCGTCCTCCGAACTTTCAAGAGGCAGAATACACGCATCAGCTCTGTCGTAATACACGTCCTCGCAAACTGTCTTGAAATCCGCGGCATACATGGCGCCGAGTCCTTTATATTCTTCGGAAAATAGGGAATACGCCTTGTCGGAAACGGGTGTCCTGAAATAAACGGCGGATCCGGGTGGCTCGCTCTCTTCGTCCGTGGAATCTGCAGGCAAGGTCAAGAACTTACAAACTCCCGCGAAAGAAGTCATGTCTTCGTTTCCGCCCGCGGCATCGCTGAAAAACTGCAAGGCAGTCGCTGGATCGACTGTTCCGTCTATGCGGTCAAGCGCTTCTGCAAACTGGAATGCTGCGCCGTCGCTCATTAAGCTGTAATCATTTTTCAGCTTTATGAGATGATCTCTGTTTTCCGTAAAAACGGAACGATCTATGTCTGTCATAAATTACAGCATCTCAAGCAGATCGTATGAACCGTCAAGCAGAGCCAGGAGCTCGTCGGAAGTGAGCTTTCTCTGGCTGAGCAGACAAAGTGAATAGATCTGACCTGCCATTTTTTCCGCAAGAGCGGGATCGCTCTCGCACTTGTCCGCAAGCTTTGTAATAAGAGTAGACGCAGTGTTTACGGTAAGAGTAGCACTGTTATCCATGGGGAAATTCATAGTGTCCATACCGTTCATTGCGTAAAGACGCATCATATCCTCAATTCTGCGGGATTCCTCAGATACGTGAAGCATCGCGGGTGTTGACGTGTCCTTGAATCTCTCAAATTTGATCTGCGTCTTATCCCCTGACACCTTCTTGAACACTTCGGCAACAGCGGGAAGCTCGGTCACGTCACCGTCGGACTTCAGCACGTCTGCGATCTCAGCGTCAACGCGGAAGAACTTAACGCCTTCGTTGGTCATTTCCACGGTGTTGATGTACTGAGTATCGATGATCTTGTCGAGCAGTACGACTTCGATTCCCTCAACGGCAAGCATTGCAATATACTTTGACTGAGCGGTCTTGTCTGTCGTATAATAGATCTTGTTTTCGTGCTTTTCCTTAGCGCCTTCAAGATATTCCTCAAGAGTCACGTAACCGCCGGAGCACTTTTCAAAGAGGACAGCACCCTTTACGCGGTCGCAGAACTTCTTGTCCTTCATGGCACCAAACTCGACGAATGTCTTAAGATCGCGCCATGACTTCTCATAAGCCTCTCTGTCGGACATAAACATACCGGTCAGCTTGTCAGCGACCTTTTTCGTAATGTGTGCGGATATCTTTGAAACGTAACCGCTGTTCTGCAGATAGCTTCTTGAAACGTTAAGGGGAAGCTCGGGACAGTCAAGCACACCCTTCAGCATGAGAAGATACTCGGGAATGACTTCCTTGATATTGTCGGCAACGAATACCTGATTGTAGTAAAGCTTTACCTGACCCTCAAGACTTTCAAATTCGCTTGTGATCTTGGGGAAGTAAAGGATTCCCTTGAAGTTAAGGGGATAGTCAGCCTTAAGATGAATGTGGAAGAGGGGGTCTTTATAGTCATGGAACACCTTCGAGTAAAATTCCTTATACTCTTCGTCTGTACATTCAGAGGGATTCTTCTGCCAGAGAGGGGAAGTGTCGTTTACGGGAGAGACTTCAGCATCCTCCTTGACTTCAGCTTCGGCGTTTTCAAAATAGATCTCTACGGGCATGAACGCACAGTACTTGTCAAGCACCTCTTTCAGCTTGAATTCGGAAAGGAACTCTGCTCCCTCGTCATTAATGTGCATCACTATCGCCGTACCGTAGTCGCCGATATAATCAGCATAGTCGTCGAAATCTGTGGTGATGTCAAAGCTGCCGTCGTCGTGGCAGGTCCACATAACTGCGGGAGCACCCGTATAGGACTTTGTGATAACGTCAACGGTATCGCTTACCATGAATGATGAGTAAAAGCCGAGACCAAAGTGTCCGATAATACCTGCTGCAGCAGTGTCCTCGCTGCTCTCATATTTTTCAATAAAGTCAAAAGCGCCGGACAGCGCGATCTGACAGATGTAGCGGCGAAGCTCGTCCTCGGTCATACCGATACCCTCGTCGGTAACGGTAATGGTCTTTGCACCTGAGTTAAGGATGACCTTGATCTTTGCGTTATCTGCGTCTATATTTTTAGCTTCACCAAGAGAGACGAGGCGTCTCAGCTTAGTGGTAGCGTCACAGGCGTTGGAAACGATCTCGCGGAGGAAAATCTCTTTCTCGGAATAGAGCCATTTCTTGATAATGGGGAAAATATGCTCAAGCTCAATGCTGATCCCGCCGCGTTCTGTATTATTTGCCATGGGAAGGGTACCTCTTTTCTGATGTTTGTTGGATAAATATTACATTAACATTATATAACTAATACGGAGTTTTGTCAAGATTTACATCTGTTTATTGTGAAATAATCGTTCGACAAGCGGTTGATTTGTAAAAAGCGTTAAAAAGAGGGTATAATGGCGAAAAAATTTATTCAAGAGGTAAAAATTAAAAATATTACCAAAAACTCTTGTAAAACCGACGTCTTTAGTGTATAATAGATAATCGAGGAAGGTGTGTGAGGCGCACCTTTCCGAAAAACAAGTTTCCCAAAGAAAATAACATATATTTTGGAGGATTACTACTATGTCAGTAAAAGTTGCCATTAACGGTTTCGGTCGTATCGGCCGTCTCGCATTCCGTCAGATGTTCGGTGCTGAGGGTTACGAAGTTGTTGCTATCAACGACCTCACAAAGCCTTCCATGCTCGCTCACCTTCTCAAGTACGACACCGCTCAGGGTCGTTACGACGGTCACACTG
>JAFSGU010000063.1 GCA_017440665.1 Clostridia bacterium | reverse complement strand
CGCGGCTAAAAAGACACATAAAATGGAGAAATCCGCCGAAAAATCGGCGGATTTCCACTTTAATGGCTATTCACTTGCGCTCTCCTCCGAGGCTTTGACAATTAATTTCCTCGTGTCTTTTGTTCGGCGCTAAATGCGACAATCCCCTCATTTTTATCCCTTATAATATTCTCTCAGCTTCTTCACGTCTGCCGTGCTGAGCGCACCGCCGTAGATGAGAAGATCGTCGTACATAAGGTTTATGTATTCGTTTTCCGCTCCCGACGCGTCGTTACCTATAACAAAGGTATCTGCGTCGAAGCTGACGCCATCAAGCTCTGCAGGTATCACACCTTCGGCATAGGGCTCAAAGTTGCAGTACTGCTTTATCTTTCCCGCTTCTCTGTCGAATACTACTGTGATATTCACCCAGTCCACCGCGTCCTCGGAAAGGGGCAGAGAAATAAAGTATTCCTTGCCGTCGTTCCATATCTTCACGGCGTTCAGGTTGCCCGCGTAAAGGAAGGTAAATCCGTCACTGTCGTCCGATCGTCTGTTTTTCGTGCCGAACAAGGTGGGCGCGTTTTCCATCGGTTCTGCGGAATCTCTGCGTAAAAAGAGGGAGAGCGTAAAGCTATCCTTCCCTACCTTCATATCGGGAAGCTTAACGTGGCCTCTCTTGCCAAGCTCCGCACAGCGTGCATACACTCCCGTGCCATAGTATTTTATGCGTCCCACGCCGATGGCAGTTGTTTTTCCGCAGGCGTCAGTCACGTCACCCTCGAAGAAGATTGCACAGCGAAGATCACCTGCCGCCGAAAGCTTTTGCACAGCATCACAGGGAACGGCGGGAGAGCTTACATCATCCGCTGAAAGCACGTAACGTCTCTCCTTGGGGATAAATCCGTCGAAAAGTCCGTCGGGAACGATACCGATAAAGCCGTTCTCGTCGTACTCGGGCACATCAAGTCCCAGCGCTTCAAGCACTACCGCGGAAATGTCCCAGACGTACATCTCGCCGATCTCGCCGTTTACCTTTACTCCGTCGCCCGACGCGCCGAAGTATATCTTCAGCTCAGCCTCACTGACTCCGCCGTGGTCGCCTCCCGGCGTTCCGCCGTGGTCTGCGGTGACGATAAAGAGGGCGTTTTCGAGAAGGCCTCTGTCAGAGAGCTTCTCGTATATCCTGCCGATATATCCGTCCACCTCGTTAATCTGTGCAAGATGAGCCGACGTGCCGTAGCCGTTACAGTGGCCCGCGCCGTCCACGCTGTCAAACTGCACGAACATGAACTTGGGCGACGCCTTGTCAAGATATGCTATTATCCCGTCGGTCAGGTCGTCATCCCCCTCCGAGAAAAATTCAACATCTAAGTTATGCTCAACGATACCGTGGTTGATGGGACTCCAGTTAGAGAATGACGCAAGCTCCGAGTCGGGATACGCCTCTCTTATTCTGCGGAAAAGGGAGGGATTCACCGAATCCGTGGGGTATTCGTGAGACTCAACGTATGAGTTTGTCAGCTTATGAGTGTCGGGGCTGACGCCGAGGAGCATGGATCCCCAGCACTGTGCGCTGATGGAGGGGATGGCTGTATCCGCGTCGTAGGTGCAGGCACCGTTTTTCATTATTTTATCGATACACGGTGTTTCGGCTTGGCGGAAGAATGCGCCCGCGCCGTCTACACCTATTAAAAATACTCTGTCAAATGTTTTCATGCTCGTCTCCGAAAAAGCATAGAGCTGTCGCACTAAGGTAAAAATGTACAAATACCTGTAGGGGACGACGTCCTCGGCGTCCCGAAACGAAGGATTTTGGACATATAGTATGTCTTGAACCAACGAAACGGGATGCCATCGTTTGCTTCGCAAACAGTGACGTCGTCCCCTGCGTTTTCTTTGGTGTTTTACCCAATATTTTTATAAATGCGACAGCCCCATGCGAGTAGCAAATTTATCAGAATCTGTAGATGTCGCCGGTCTTGCTTGACTCGTAGATACCCTCGAGGATTCTTGTTACAACGTATGCCTGCTCGGGAAGTACGCAAGGTGTGGTATCGTTAAGGATAGCGTCGATCCACTGTCTTGCCTCTGCCTGGCCTTCCATTTCGTTGTCCTCTTCGTCGTCAGCCGCAACTACGTTGGACATAAGAGCGGGCTGATATGCGTCGAAGGGGAATACCTCCTCGTATCTCTTGCCGTCGCGTGTACCGTTGAAGCGAACGCCGCCGAAGAGGTCAACACCGCCCTTAGTACCTGCGAGAACCATCATAGCCTCGTTTGCCTCGTGGAGGTTGATAGCCCATGCAGCCTCAACAGAGATAACTGCGCCGTTCTCCATTACTACGAAACCGAATGCGCTGTCTTCAACAGTCATCTCGGGGTCCCAGTTACCGTCACCGCAAAGGGGAAGCTTGCCCAGCTTCTTGAACGCCTTACCTACACAGTAGAGAGGCTTGTAGTTGTTCATGAGCCAGAGAGAAAGGTCGAGGGAGTGTGTTCCGATGTCGATGAGGGGACCGCCGCCCTGCTCATACTCGTTGGTGAATACGCCCCAGTCCGGAACGCCGCGGCGACGGATAGCGATAGCACGTGCGTAGTATACCTCACCGAGGATGTCCTCTTTGTCGATCTTGTTGCGAACCAGCTGGATATCACATCTCTGACGGTTCTGGTAACCGATGGTGAGCTTTTTACCGGTGCGCTTAGCCGCCTCGATCATCTTAAGAGCCTCAGCGGAGTTGATAGCCATGGGCTTTTCGCACATTACGTGCTTGCCTGCCTCAAGTGCGTCAACGGTGATGAAGCTGTGGCTTCTGTTAGGTGTACATACGTGGATAATATCGATAGTCTCGTCAGCGAGAACCTCCTTGTAATCTGTGTAGACCTTAGCGCCCTCTGCACCGTACTTCTTGCATGCCTTTTCTGCCTTTTCCTCGATAAGGTCACAGAATGCAACCAGCTCAACCTCCTCGATAACCTTAAGACCGGGAAGGTGCTTCTGGTTTGCGATAAAGCCGCAACCGATAATACCAATTCTAAGCTTGTTGTTTACGGGATTCATTAGTGTTCCTCCTAAAATAATTATTAGTCAAATCTGTAAATATCTCCGGTCTTAGAGGACTCGTAGATACCTTCGAGAATTCTTGTTACAACGTATGCCTGTTCGGGACGAACGCAGGGCTCTGTATCGTTGATGATGGACAGGATCCACTGCTTAGCTTCAACAAGGCTGCTGTCGCCTTCGTCTATTCCGTCGTAGAACTCTACGCCGCCGGCAGACATATCAGGTGAGAAAACGTAACGTCTGCCGTTACGCACACCGTTGATGGTGATTCTGTCTCCGAGGGTGTCCGCTCCTGCCTTTGTTCCGCAGAACAGGAGAGAACCGTCGGTTCTAACGGTATTGAGTGCCCAGGAGGACTCAACGGAGATGACTGCGCCGTTCTTCATAACGACGAAGCCGAATGCGCTGTCCTCAACAGTGAACTTTTCGGGATCCCAGTCTCCCCATGCGTTAGCTACGTTGGTCTGATCGTTGAGTGCATGGAACGCCTTACCTACGCAGTATGCGGGCTCGTAGTTATCAAGTATCCAGAGCGTAAGGTCAAGGGAGTGGGTCGCGATATCGATAAGGGGACCGCCGCCCTGCTCTTCTTCACTGAGGAACACTCCCCACGTGGGAACGCCGCGACGACGGAGAGCCATTGCTCTCGCGTAGTAAATATTACCGAACGTACCTTGTTCAGCCTCCGTCTTAAGATACTGATGGTCAGGAACCTGGCGGTTCTGATAACCGATAGTAAGCTTCTTGCCTGTACGGCGCGCCGCTTCAAGCATTTTGAGAGCTTCAGCGGAGTTGATAGCCATGGGCTTTTCGCACATTACGTGCTTGCCTGCCTCAAGTGCGTCAACGGTGATGAAGCTGTGTGCTCTGTTGGGGGTGAGAACGTGAACTACGTCGATGGTCTCGTCTGCGAGAAGCTCCTTATAGTCAACGTACACCTTTGCGTCGGGTGTACCGTACTCCGCAGCCGCCTTTTCCGCTCTGTCTATGATAAGGTCACAGAACGCGACCATTTCACATTCTTCAACCTTTTTGAGCGAGGGCATATGCTTTCCGTTTGCAATGCCGCCGCAACCGATAATACCGATCTTCAGTTTTTTCATGTTTTTGGCCATACCTTTCTTTGATCTGCGTGTCGGAAAGGCACGAATGAGTTTGAAAAAGCTGTCGCAAGCTTTATGCGCACTTTATTTTCAAACTTTCTCCTTTCCCCGAACCGTTAAAAGCCTTCGTCCGGACGGCTCGGAACTTAACACATCAATGTTATGATATCACAAATCCCATTCCATTGCAAGGGGGTTTTTGAAGATTTTACACCTGAAAAAATGAAATTTTGGCGAGGAGGCACAGCTCCGAAATTGAAAACGAATTTGGAAAATCGATTTAAGCCAACGATCTTCCTCAGCCGTGTTGAGTGTACGGCAGTAGCTTGTCGCGAGGCCTTAACTCACCGTACATCCCGACGCGCGGACTGACGTAGAGCTGACAATATAAACTGCAGCACATAAAAAGCACCCGAGGTCGCCCCTCGGATGCCTTTCGTCTTTTTACAGATATCCTCTGATCTCACGTGTAAGCTCTTCCTCAAGCTTTATGAGCCGCTTCGTGATATCCTTCGAAAACTCATCTGCCGCCTCATATTCGTTCAGGTACTTGTTAAGTGACTTCACTCCCATGTTGCACCCGTCGGTCATAAGGTCGGCGATGGTCCCGTCGGATTCGTTAATGCCCAGCTTGAAGTTGGTCTTAAGCTCACTCATGGTCTTCGCCATGATGTTGGGCTTTTTGCCTTCGTCATGAAAACGGTCGAGACGCTTCTCTATCTCACGCTCAAGTTTCTCATGCTCACCCTTACATTTCGTAAGATAATCCTTCAGCTTCGCTGACTTGACGTAGGGCAGAACGTCCTCAATGGACGAGATGCCCATCTTGACCCCCGCGTCGCATTCGCGGAGCAGTCTTACGCTGTCGTGCTCTATCATATATTTTCCTCCTGTATTTTGCTTCAAATACAGTATTGCCGTGATGCGGGGAAAATATACGCGTCAATCAAACGGGATGCCAAAATACGTCGGTGCCGCCGCGGCGTCAAAGCTTTTGTACAGCGCAAATCTTTTGTCAGCTCCCGGGTGACGTACCCTTACGCTTCCACCCTCGGAAGCATATGCAGAAACGTCCTCGCCAAGTATTTCCGCAGATACGGGAATGCCGTTTTCTTTGAAAACTGCGGCAACACCGCTTTGTGTGCGGCACAGTTCGGCGACTGCCGAAAGATAAGTGAGCCCCTCGTCCTCCTGTACGGTGCCTCCGTGCGGAAGAAGTTCCCGTCTCAGACGGGCGTATTCCTCGGCAGATATCCTCTCTTCAAGAAGCGTGGCGAGGGTACTGCAGGACACGTGGGTCTCACTCAAATAAACGGTAGCGGTGTAACCAAGCCTTTCGTACATTCCGAAAAGTCCTTCATCCGCGGGCACAAGTACGGCACCCGCAAAGCCCTCTTCCGCAAGTCTGCGGTGTGCTTCCTCCAACAGAAGCCTGCAGATGCCCCGTCCCCGATGGCTCTTTGCCACAGCTACGGCGTAGACGTACGCGATGGGACGCCCCCATGCGGTACACCTGAAGTAGTACGCAGCAGCCACAGGCAAGTCCCCTTCAGTTGCGATAAAGGCTCGCTCGGGCGAATAGGCATTTGCATAAAACGTGCCGATGACGTCGTATCCGTCGCCGAAGGCCTCGTGCCACAGTACCTTCAACGCGGGGACGTGCTTCTCTTTCGGATGATCAATAATCATATCCGTCCTCCAACAGACACGCCCACCACTTTTCGATCATGTGATGGGGGTAGTAGCTGAGCTTCGCTTTTCTCAGACCCTCTATCCCCACGTCGTCCTCACGGTTGAGATATACAGCCGAAGGATAGTTCTCCTTTATATATTCCGCAAAGCCGCGGTTGATGGCGGCGTACGCTCCTTCTACGGAAGTGAGTGCCTTTTCAAAATGGACGTTTACCGTATCCTCCCTCGACAGACTGCCGAAGGTGACGGCGCATATCTCCCCGTTCACGCGGAGGGCGTAGCCGATAAGTCCCAGCTCATCCGCCTCTTTGAAGGCTTTTTTCATGGCGCACCTCTCCATGCAAAAATCAGCGTCCGGGGCTGCCGCCTCTCTTTCAGCGTACCACCTTTCAACAAGCGCCTCCGCGTCAGCGCGGTTAGCCTCCGTTATCACCTCGAATGCGTGGTCGGGATAGCTTTCCGTAAAACGCTTGTAATGGCCCCGCTTGCGGTGGTATTTCTTACCCTTCAGCTCCGCCAGGTCCTCCGTAAGATACACGTAGTCGTGGGAGTCGCGGTCGGCATGTATGCGAAAACGCTCCCCGTACAGCAGGCGAAGCTTTTCAACGTCGGATGCGGTAAGTCCTGTTAGTCTGCATGGAATACCGCGGACTTTCGCATCGTGGATAACGGCATCAAGGGCTGCCTTTACGTCCCCGTCGCCGATGGGGAACGGGTACACGCTGCGGCGGTTGAACTGAGAAAATAACACCGTACAGCCCGCCACCTCTGCCATGGTCTGTCTGCCCCACATGTACAGGTTGGGAAACGAATATTCACACCCTCTCTCGGGAGAGCTTTTTAGGATATCCTCGTAGTGCGCCCTGTCTTTCATGGAAACGTGTTCAAAGCGGATCATTGGCATACCTCCTTTTCTATTGATAAAATTATACAATATCACGGCGCCGTTTGTCAATGTCAACTCTTATTTTCCCCCGCGCGCCCCTTAGATACTCTATTGACTAAAAACGGGATATACTGTATAATTGATATCGAAGAAAACATACCGTGAAGGGCGGGGATGACATGAGTATGCCGAAGCTTGCGCTCGGACTCTCGGGACAGTATGGGCTGTCTGCGGGAAAACAGATGGAATTATACCGCGATGCGGGCTTTGACGGGATATTTTTCTCATGCGAGCTTGGAGACGATATTTCGGGCAAGGTGCGCGCGGCGGAAAAATACGGAATGGTTATCGGCAGCCTCCACGCGCCGTTCATGCGCTGTGACGCAATGTGGCACGAGTCGGACAAAACCGAAGCTGCTGTGGAGGAGCTTATTTATACGGTGCGCGCCTGCGGGGAGTTTGACGTTCCGGTGGCGGTGATGCATGCCTTCATCGGCTTCGACAGACACGAGCCTACAAAGGCGGGAATACGCAATTTCTCCCGTGTGGTAGAGGAGGCGGAGCGGCTGGGCGTGAAAGTCGCCTTTGAGAACACCGAGGGGGAAGAGTACCTTGACGCGCTGATGGAGCATTTCAAGGATTCCACTTCCGTGGGATTCTGCTACGATACGGGTCACGGCATATGCTATACTCCCGAGAGAGACCTTCTCCGTGATTACGGGGACAGGCTTGCCTACGTACACGTGAACGATAACCTCGGTGTGTGCGGCGATGCGATAACGTGGCTGGACGACTTGCACCTTCTGCCCTACGACGGAGCGTGCGACTTTGATTCGGTCGCCGGTAAGCTTGGGGAGCTTGGCTTCTGCGATACGCTGAGCTTTGAGCTGAGTACCAAAAGTAAGCCGGGTCGTCACGAAAACGATGCCTACGGCCGGATGCCCGTGGAGGAGTATCTTGCGCTGGCATATGAAAGAGCGGCGCGGTTTGCCCGCGAGGTGGAAATATACGCGGCAAAAAAATAAAAAATATGTAAAAATGGACTTGCAATTTCCCTTAAGCTGTGATATAATAAGCGGGTAACGTGTAAATCACCTGTTCACTTTGCATTATGCATTGTGCATTGTGAATTATACATTTAATATGCGGGTATGGCGGAACGAGCCGAAGGCGAGGGAGAATGAAATTCTCACTGCATAAGCGAGGGACGAGCGTTGCGTGCAGACGCGCGCGGAGATACGCGTATATGAGAGGAATCTCTTTATATTACAACTTAATATGCGGGTATGGCGGAACGAGCCGAAGGCGAGGGAGAATGAAATTCTCACTGCATAAGCGAGGGACGAGCGTTGCGTGCAGACGCGCGCGGAGATACGCGTATATGAGAGGAAT
>JAFSGU010000062.1 GCA_017440665.1 Clostridia bacterium | reverse complement strand
CGCGGCTAAAAAGACACATAAAATGGAGAAATCCGCCGAAAAATCGGCGGATTTCCACTTTAATGGCTATTCACTTGCGCTCTCCTCCGAGGCTTTGACAATTAATTTCCTCGTGTCTTTTGTTCGGCGCTAAATGCGACAGCCCCATTTTTTATAACAGCATTACTCAACCACAACAACTCCCACAGTTACGTCATCCGATGAGCCACTCGCTATAGCCTTCTCAACAATAATGCGAGACAGTTTTTCCGGATCGCACGTTCTTTCTGCACCCTCACACAGCAGGTCGTACAGCCACGGACACTCCTCAAAGCTTCGCACCACCCCGTCGGACAGCATCACAATCATGTCGCCGCGTCTTACGTCGAACTTTATAAGCTCCGCGTCAAGGGCGCGGACGATGCCGATGGGCACGGTCTTTGATTGCAGTCTGAAGAGCCTTCCGTCTCTGAGGACGAAGGACGGTGCCGCTCCGCTTTTCACAAATCTTGCGCATCCGTTCATCAGGTCAAGCTCCATCAGGTCAACCGTAGCCGACACCTCCATCCCGCGTACGCGGAGCATGGAGTTCAGCATCTTCAGCGAGGTATCCATAGTGGACCCCGCCTTTAAGAGCTTCTCGATAAACACCGCGCATATTCCCGAGGTCAGCGCCGCCTCGCTTCCGCTTCCCATTCCGTCGGAGATGAGCATGAAGAATCTGCCGTCATCGGTCATGAATGCTGAGATAACGTCGCCGCACTGCTCGGAGGCGGTCTTACCTATCCCGCGCTTGTTGCCGTGGAAAAATATCTTCGTTTCAGAGTGAGTATCACGCTTCCCCTGTTTGCCCGCCACGTATGACGCCGCCACCGACGAGCGTCCGCATCTTGCGGAAAAACGCGGAACAGCGTCAAGGCGCATGATCACCGATGGCCCCGCGATCTCGAAGGTGGGGTCTGCCAGCTCAAGGCACGAGGCGTCGGACAGAGCCTCTCTTATGACATCTCCGTCGGGAAGCTCATGAGCGACTTTAATGCCTCGTGCGATGATCTTTTTGACTCGTCCTCCGTACACGCCAATGCTGTCGCAGGGAAGCTTAATGTCAAGTGATGCAAGAAGTCGTGCCGTAGCGTCACGGTCAAGCTCGTATTCCTCGGTGTCGTATTCCGCATTTTCCTTCAGCATCTCAGCCATCACCTCGTAATCCGACGCCACGACTGAGGTGCGGTCGTAAAGCTTCGCCTCGGATATCAAGGCAGCGTAACGCGCGTTCAGCTTGTCGATGATCTCGCTCATGCTGTAGCACCTTCTTGCAACTGCAGGCGGGACTGCGGCGGCACTTACTCGTCCGTCTTTTTTTAAAGCGAGGACCATTTTCGCCTGCATTTCCGAGGTGCGTGCGCTTTCGGTGCCGAAGCAGGCGCTTTTCATACCGCAGGCAGAACACACCTCGTCAAACACGCCGTCGCACACCATGGCGAGAGATTCCGTATCAGGTGAAGTGAGCCTGTCGGACAGGCGGTAAAGCACACCCGACAGCTCACGCATTGTGCCTGAAAGTCCCGTCATGCGGCGGGATGCCTCCCGTCTCAGCATATAGGACGCGGTGGTATCGGCGGCAGTAAGCTGATCCCGCTTAAGTGCATAAAATTTGCTTTTTACACTGCCCGCAGACAAAACGGGTGCAAGTATGGCGGAGGTGATGATAAGCTTAGGCACCACGTCGCTCATAGCCGATATACCCGTAGCATACACGCTCCACAGACAGCTTACGAGGCAAGCTCCCGCAACGGAAACTGCAGGAGAAAAGGGTAAGAGCAGTCGGGACACCGCCGCGGCAACGGCATACATCGGAGAGAGGTGAACATTACCCACGGTACCGCAGACGATACCGTAAACGATCCCGCCCGTCATGCCTTTGAGGCAGGCTGTAACTAAAGCGATAACGAACGCGGCGGGTATCGACAGATCCCACGGAGAGGCGTCACTGCCTAAGGACAGCACCACTGTAGCGGCAACGGCGCACATACCGATCTCCCTTGCGCTGACGCCTGCGTCCGGATCGGCCGACGACTTATAGAAGTACACGAGCACGGGTGAGAGGGAGGCACCGATAGCGGCACTCATCAGGTCTCTGCCTGCATATCCGTTAACGGCGCAGGTGACGCCGCCGCAGACGAGGACTGCAGTAAGTGCCACAGTCATCCGCAGAAACACGGATTCTCTGAAGGAGACGTCCGCGCAATATCTGAGGTATGTCAAGCAATTATGTAAAACACCTGCGGGCTTGTCCGGCTTTTTTTCTTTTACCGTAGAATCTTCACCGTTTCCCAAAAATCCGCCCAGGATAAGTCGCAAAACGAACACACCTACGGCAGAGGCGGCAAAGATCCCGCCGTCGTTAAGGGTAAGAGACGCGATGGAGGCACCGAGGACTGCAAAGGCACACCTTGGCAGAGAAGTTACAGCCGACAGCAGAGACAGGGCGAAAAAGCCTGAGCGGCCGAACACTTCGCCCCACGTACACACGCCTCCCAACACGGTATACGCGACGGCTGTTATAAGTTTTTCCTTTGGCAGACGACCGAATTTAATTTTAACGTTTGATTTCATTTCCTTTAATTTCCCTTCCTTTATATATTGAAGCGATATCATTATATCAAGGAAGAGTTTTGGAAAAGGTCGCAAAGTGGGTGAGTTTTGGGGGAAGTTTTGACGATAGGTGTCGCGGGTGAATGATGCCGTGTCCGAACATCACGCACCGACCATTCGGCTACGGATGGACGTGCAATGAGTACCAATTCCGGTTTGTAATAAACCTATGGACGGTCGATTCATGAATCGACCCTAAAACAAATAAACGGTGGGTATGTTCTCTCCCGTACGTTTCGCAAGAACTCTGCGGCTACATATCCTCATCTCTGCGAACATATTCTCCTAACCTTCGTATACTATCAAACTTTTTCGTGAAAAAGATTTGATCAAAAAGCCTTCAGGGCTTCAAACGCCAGCCCAGAAGCTTACCCGGCTTACGATGTCCAATAACCTCCCGCGGCGGTCTGCGACACTTTGCCGCTCCGTCTGTGTGACGAAATGGGGACTTGCCTAAAGAGATATTTGTACATCTCTCGCATAATGCGATCGGACATCGGGTGCGAGACCTTCGTTTGGTTTTGTAACCGTTACGATGGATTTAATCTGACTTGGTAGGGGCGTCACTGTGTGCGCCCGAAAACAAATATCTCGCACTGTTTCTACGGCTACCGTCTAAACTCCATTTACTACCGTAGGGGATGGCGCCACTGTTTGCAAAGCAAACGATACATCCCGCATCCGAACACAACCCACCATCCCCACGGATGCGTATGAATGAACAACTCCAACCCATGTAGGGGCGACCATTGGTCGTCCGAAAACAAACGCCCCGCACCATTCCCACGGCGGGAGGTCGCATTTCGTTTCGCGAAATGCTGTATCCGTCCCCTACAACGAAAAAACGTCCCGCACCAAGCATGCGGTTACGGATGAACGCCCACAACCACCGTAGGGGAGGGGTTCCCCCTCCCGAAAACAAACACCTCCACACCCCACGGCTATCGCCAAAACATCCTTCTATTTTAAATAAAATTCATTTGCGAAGCAAATATTCCGAAATTCTGCATTCTGCATTCTGCATTATTCATTCTTCATTCTTCACTCCCCCCTCGCACAAAAACAAAAAGACCGCACGTTTTCACGTGCAGTCTTATGTTTTTGAATATCGTTCGGACTAAAATCAGCCGAGCTTAGCGCCGTTGACCTTAACGCCGGGGCCCATTGTGGAAGCTACGGTGCAGCTCTTGATGTACTGACCCTTAGCAGCAGCGGGCTTTGCCTTGATAATAGCGCTCATGAGAGTCTCGAAGTTCTCGCGAAGCTTCTCAACGCCGAAGGAAGCCTTACCGAGGGGGCAGTGGATGATGTTGGTCTTGTCGAGACGGTACTCGATCTTACCTGCCTTAGCT